>NZ_CM000776.2:1469899-1623845 GCF_000162575.1 Helicobacter canadensis MIT 98-5491 | reverse complement strand
ACTAACCTCACTTTTAGTTTATTCACATTATGTGAATAGAATGTGAATAATAATTTTGATTAATTTTATCCAACAATTACTAAAATTTTTATATGATTACATTTTTCTTAATTTATTTAGAAGGAAAATTTTGAATATTTTAGGGATTGACCCAGGAAGTCGGAATTGCGGATATGCCATTATTCAAATGAAAAAAGAATCGCTAACTTTGTTAGAAGCAGGATTAATAAAAATTAAAGAAAGGATTTTACAACACCAAATTTTAGAGTTTGTAGAAGGCATTGATTTGGTTTTAAAGAATCATCTAATCAATTCTGTAGCTATTGAAGATATTTTTTATGCTTATAATCCCAAAACGGTAATAAAGTTAGCTCAATTTCGTGGAGCTTTGAGTTTAAAAATTTTACAAGAATTAGGTAATTTTACAGAATATACACCTTTACAGGTTAAAAAGGCATTAACAGGAAATGGAAAGGCACAAAAAGAACAAGTTGCTTTTATGGTGAAGCGAATTTTAGGAATCAAGGGTGAAATTAAACCTTTAGATATTACTGATGCTATTGCCATTGCTATTACTCATGCCCAAAGGTTAAAGTTGCAACATAAGGATTAAAATGAATATTACTTTATTAAGTTATACTAATTTAAATATTTGTTCTCAAGCGATTCGAACTTGTTGGCAAAGTTTTGATAAAAGCGATAATGGTGGAGAGAAAGATAGAGAACTCATTGATAGGGTAGGAAATAAATATAAACATTCTAGCACATTAGAACATCTTAATTATACTTTTTATATTCAAGGTATTTCCAGAGCTTGTCTTCAAGAGTTAGCTAGACATAGAATGGCTTCTTTGAGTGTTAAAAGTAGCCGCTACACGCTAAAAGAATTAAAAACAGAAGAAAGTTTTCTTCCTATAGATGAAACTAATTTACAAAGAGCAGAGAAATTTTTAGTTTTTACTGAAAATCTAAAAGTTAATGAAGCTTCTATCAAAGCATTAGAAAATCTTAGGATTCTTTTAAAAGATAATATCAGTAATGATTTGGCAAAATTTGCAATGCCTGAATCTTACAAAACCGAATTGACTTGGAGTATTAATGCTAGGAGTTTGCAAAATTTCTTGCATTTAAGAAGTTCTAAAAGTGCATTATGGGAGATTAGGAATCTTGCTTTGGAAATTTATAATCATATTCCTAAGGAACATCAATTTATCTTTGAAGATTTAATTTGTAAAAATAAAGGAGATTTATGAAAAATTTAAAACTTTGGCTGATTGGAATTTGTTTATTTAGTTTGCAAGTTTTGGCAAATGATTTAAAAGAAAATGTAGATTATGTTGTATTAGATAAACCTATTTCTAATATGCAAAATAAGGTGATTGAGATTTTTAACATTGGTTGTCCGCATTGTGCATATTATAATGCAAATTTTGTCCCTAATCTTTTAGAGTTTTTACCAGAAAATGTAGAGTTTTTACCTTATCATGTGGCAGCTGCGATTCCAATTCATGAAGAAACTTCAAATATTTTAGTTGTGGCATTAGCTAAAGATAAGGAAAAAAGTTTGGAATTAAAAGATAATGATTCTTTGTATAAAAAAATATTAAATCATTATTTCAACGCCATTCACAAAGAAAGAAAAAATTGGACAAATAGACAGGATTTTTTAAAAGAAGGTTTAGAAATATTGGGTATTTCTGAAACAGAATATAAAGAAATTTTAGATACTAAAACTTCTAAAGAAGCCTTAAAACAATGGCAGAGTATGTTGGAATATACAGAGATTCAAGGGGTTCCAAGTTTTATTATCAATGGAAAATATATGATTTTATCTAGTGGAATAAAGGGTGTAGAAGATTTTATTTATAAAGTTGATTATTTACTTACAAAATAACTAAATTTAAAAATTTAGTTATTTAAAAAAGGGATTTAGAATCTAATCTATAAAATCTTCCATAATTTCTTCTTGCAAAGCAAATTGAATCTCTAAATTAAATTCTCCAATAATTTTTTCTTTGATAATAAGAATTGGAGAAGTTAAAAATCCTTGTGGATATATTTTTTGTCGCAAAGATAATTGATAAGATTCATCTAAACCATTTGTTAAAAGGGATTCAAAACTATCTTGTTGAATAAAATCTTTAAATTTCTCAAATTCTAAAAATAAAATTCCTTCTTTTGAAGCATAACCGATTCCATCTTTCCAAAATTCTATTTTTGCTTTTGTAGGTTTGTTAATCATAGAATGATTACAAATAAAACTAGGAATGGTTTTTGAATCTTGAGTTAAGATTCCTTTGAGAAGGCAGTATTTTTGAACTTTTCTTTTGATAATATGATAGGTTTTATTGTTATTTTCTAAAGATTCTCGCGTTTGGAAATTTTTTAAGCGTAAAAGAGGAAGATTGCGTGAATCTTTTGGAAGATTGAGAGTAGAAACAAGCTCTAATGGAATTTTTTGTGCTTTTTCTCTTTGCTTAGTGAGTGCAAAGAGACAACCGCAATAATTTTGGCGATAAAGATTAGCTTCTTTGGCAAGTTCATTTTGAATTTTGGTTCCGCCATTTCCTCTTACATCAATGGGTAGAAAATCAAGGGAATGTTTTTTTGCCATCATTTCGCCTTGTGAAAAAAGCTCATTTTGAGATTTCATAGGGCTTGCAAGTAAGGTAGTCGTAAATTCTACACAATGCGTTTCTTTTGCGATTTGTGCTGTCCTCTCTAGACGATAATCAAAGCAATATGAACATCGTTCTCCTTTTTCTGGCTCATCTTCTAAACCTTTTGTGCCACAAAGCCACGAATCTAAATCATATTCCCCTTCAATCAATGGAATTTTTAACATTTCACAGCTTCTTTTGACATCATTAAGACGCATAAGATATTCTTCATAGGGATGAATATTAGGATTATAAAAAAAGCCACAAAATTGTTTTTGTGGATAGAGTTTTTGAAGTTGGGTTAGAAAATGATGACTATCTACACTACAACAAATATGAACTAAAGTAGTCTTTTGATTTGAAAAATTATAGGGAATTTGAGACATTGTAATCCTTTGATTTTTGATTATTTTTTGTAGGCATAATATAAAAATGCACTCATACCAACGATACAAACGATAATTAAAAATACAAGCAAAATAATATCTAGACTAGGCATTTGCTATTTCCTTTTCTCTTAATTGTCCGCAAGCAGCACTAATATCTAAACCTTTAGATTCACGAATTGTGCATAAAAGTCCTTTTTTGAGTAAGTATTCTCTAAAAGCTTCAACTTTTTCTTTGCTTGGTCGTTTGTAAAGACTTCCTTCGTGAGGATTAAAATAAATGAGATTAACTTTAGCCTTGATTTTATTTAGCAGTGCTACAAGTTTTTTAGCACATTCTAAACTATCATTGATTCCATCAATCATTAAATATTCAAACATTACTCTTTTGCGTGAATCAATAGGAAAAGCTACCACTTCATCAATAATATTTTGGATATTATAAGCTTTGTTAATGGGCATTAATTTCGTGCGGAGTTCATCATCAACTGCGTGGAGTGATATAGCTAATTGCACTCCTAAATCTAATGCTCCAAGTTTTTTGATTTTAGGTGCAATTCCACTTGTAGAGATAGTTTGTCTTCGGCGAGAAATACTTAATCCATCAAGCTCTGATAAGATTTGAATGCATTTTGTAACATTTTCTAAATTATCAAGTGGTTCGCCCATTCCCATATACACTATATTTACAGCCTTATTACTTGGGATATTTTGATCTTTTTTAATAGCAAAGACTTGATAAACCATTTCTCCTGCATTAAGATTTCTTACAAATCCACCTTTAGCCGTAAGACAAAAACTACAACCCACTTTGCAACCCACTTGTGATGAAAGACAAAGTGTGAATTTATCTTCTTTCATTTTCAAAAAAACAGCTTCATAAGTGAGATTATCGGCAGTTTTAAAAAGATATTTTACGCTACCATCGCTACTTTGTTCTTTTTTTGCAATTTCTACTGCATTGCTTATAAAATTCTCTTTTAAAAATTCGCGCAAATTTTTTGGAAGATTCTCCATTTTTTCAAAATCATTTTCATAATGAACATAAAGCCAATGATAGATTTGTTTGGCTCGGAATTTTGGAAAATCTTTTAGAGAATCGCTGAGAGAATTTAGCGTGAATCCAAAGACATTTTGTTTATCCATTTTTTCTTGTCCTAATATAATCTTCTAAATTTTGCATTGCTTTTTTATGATTAGAAAAAAATTCTTTTTGGCTTTCTTTATGAATATGGTTTGTGCTACAAAAGATTCCTAAAGCGGGTATTTCATAATGTTTTGCAACTTGTAATACACTAAAAAATTCCATATTTTCATATAAGATTCCAAGTTTTGTTAGTTTTTGTGCAAGACTAGAATTAGTTGTAATGTAATTACTTGAATTAACAATATTGCTTAATGTTTCATGTGAAACATTTTCTAAAGAAATACAATTATCTAAGGGAGTGTAAGAATCTTGTTGTAAAAAAGAAAGCTCAATATTTGCCGCACTTTGTGATTCAAAGATTTCTAATAAAGGCTTAGAATCATCATAACAACCACAAGTTCCTACAAAGACTATTTCGCTTGGTTTTTCATAAAAAATAAGTTGTGTAAGATTCATTGCACTTTCTATAAGACCAATACCAATACTTTTAGCAAAAGAGAAACTTTCAATTTTTCCAGCACAGCAAATCATTATAAAACCTTATTTTGTAATTTCTCTATAATATAAATGTGATTCATCTTTCTTGATTGTTTTTTGAGTGGGAATTTGCAAGATTTCAAAGAATCTTGATTTTTCTAAAAAGGCAATTTCAATAATATCTCCCACTTTCACATCTCGACTTGCTTTGACACTGATTCCAGCAATTTTTACAACACCATTTTCAATCATATCTTGAGCTATGGTGCGTCTTTTTGTAATATTAACAGCATTAAGAAATTTATCGATTCTCATTGTCGTAAGCCTAAAAATTTTTGTGGGTATTGTATCTAAAACTATATTAATTTATCATACTATATAATTGTAAAAATTAAAAGGAGCAAATTATGGAAAAAACAAAAGATATCAAAAAAGTGGTTTTGGCATATAGCGGTGGGCTTGATACAAGCGTGATTCTCAAATGGCTTGGAGACACATATGGCTGCGAAGTGGTAACATTTACAGCAGACATTGGGCAAGGCGAAGAAGTAGAACCTGCACGAGCAAAAGCCTTGAAATTAGGCATAAAACCGCAAAATATTTTTATTGATGATTTGCGTGAAGAATTTATACGCGATTTTGTATTTCCTATGTTTAGGGCAAATACGATTTATGAGGGAGAATATCTCCTTGGCACAAGCATCGCACGCCCTTTGATTGCCAAAAGACTTGTAGAAATCGCTCGAGAAGTGGGCGCTGATGCCATAGCACACGGCGCAACTGGCAAAGGCAATGATCAAGTGCGATTTGAGCTTGGAGCTTATGCGCTAAATCCTGATATAAAAGTCATCGCGCCTTGGAGAGAGTGGGATTTAAATAGTCGCGAAAAATTACTTGCTTATGCAGAATCTGCAGGCATTGAGATTGAAAAAAAGCAAAATAAATCGCCTTATTCAATGGACGCAAATCTCTTGCATATAAGCTATGAAGGGCAGATTCTAGAAGATCCAAATGTTGCACCCGAAGAAGATATGTGGCGATGGAGTGTAAGCCCCAAAAATGCCCCTGATAACCCAACTATCATTACCATTAGTTTTGAAAAAGGTGATGGCGTAGCAATTAATGGTGAGAAGCTAAGCCCTGCAGAATTTTGGGCAAAACTTAACAAGCTTGGCGGAGAGAATGGCATTGGGCGACTTGATTTGGTAGAAAATCGCTATGTGGGTATGAAATCGCGTGGGTGCTATGAAACTCCGGGTGGAACAATCTATCTAAAAGCACATCGCGCTATAGAATCTCTATGCCTTGATAGAGAAGCGGCACACCTAAAAGATTCGATAATGCCAAAATATGCCGAGCTTATTTATAATGGCTATTGGTTTAGCCCAGAGCGCGAGGCGCTACAAGCATTGATTGATAAGACACAAGAAAAAGTCGAGGGTGTCGTGAGGCTAGAGCTATATAAAGGCAATGTAACTGTGCTAGGTAGAGAATCTAGAAATTCACTCTTTAATGCGGCTTATAGCACCTTTGAGGAAGATTCTGTATATAACCAAAAAGACGCCGCAGGATTTATCAAACTCAATGCACTAAGATTTATCATCGCAGGGAAAGCAAGGAAGTAAGATTGACTTTTATTGATTTTTGTAGTGGCATTGGTGGTGGCAGGCTAGGTCTTGAATTAAATGGTTTTAAATGTCTAGGTTTTAGTGAAATTGATAAGGAAGCAATTAAAACATACAAAACATTCTTTGACACCACAAATGAATTAGAATTTGGGGATTTAACAAAAATCAATTCAAACAAACTCCCCAATTTTGATTTATTGATTAGTGGTTTCCCCTGCCAGAGTTTTAGCATTGTTGGCAAAAGAGAAGGATTTAAAAATAAGTAAAAAGGTCAAATCTTATTTGATTTAATAGAAATCCTCAAAATAAAACAACCAAAATATTTTATTTTAGAAAATGTAAAAGGCTTTATTAATCATCAAAAGGGCGAAACATTAAAACAGGCAATTATGTTATTAGAATCTTGTAACTATAAAGTTTTTCACAAGGTCTTAAACACAATCGATTTTGGCTTAGCACACTCTAGAGAAAGGGTGTATTTTGTGGGAATCCATAATATAATGGATAAAAATTTTGATTTTATGTTTCATACAAAACATAAAAATATTGAATGTTTTTTATCGCCAGAGCAAGAAAATGAATTCTTAAAAGAATCACAAAGCTACGCTACATTCTTAAAGTATTTAAATAATAAATACAATCAAAATAAATATGATTTGGCATCATTATTAGAGGAAGATTTTTTAATCTTAGACACAAGACAAAGTGATTTAAGATTGTATAGGAATAAAATTCCAACAATAAGAAGAGATAGACAGGGATTGCTTTATGTATATAATAAAAAGTTATATAAATTGAGTGGATATGAGGCATTAAAGCTACAAGGATTTGATAAATTACAAGACTTCAAAATAAAAATAAACACTTTAAAGCAAAGCGATATTTTAAGGCAATGTGGAAATGCTATGAGCGTAAATGTAATAGAAGCACTTGCAACAAAATTAAGAGAAGGTAGCAATGGATAAAATTGAATTGGGATCAAAAACAGCCAAAAAGGGTTTTAAAATGAGGATTTCGTAGTTACTACATTTAATAATTGGGAAAGTGATACATTGGCTCAAGAATGGCTAAGAGCAATGAATTATCAACTCTCAGAAATCAAAGAAGTGAAGGCACAAAAAATTAAAGGGAGCTACAAGGCAGATGTACAAGTCGTGATTTTAATACAAATAAAATTGAAAAATTTACAAGATGTGCAAAATATTCAAGTAAAGCTTGTATCAAATCCGCAAGGTTTTAATCAAATTGATAAGCGTTGGATAAAATCTTATAAAGCATTGTGGAATATCCCAGATAATATTTGTAATATTTTACAACGCTTTAGTGGCGAAATTCCTCCTAACATAGATAATCCGAGAGATTCAAGGCGGATGTTTTTAGATGAATTTTTACAGGCAGAACAAGCTAGTGTAGTTGAGTTTTTTGAAAAAAATAAAATATTGATTTTAAATGATATTTTAAAAGGTAGAGGCCAATTTGCTAGTGAGTGGTTTTTGGTAATTTTGAAATAGGAATTAAAAGATTTGCAATGGATTTTAAAACCTATTAATGAGGTTATAAATTTTTATAGTGGTGAAGTAAGAATTACAGAAAAAGGCAGTTTAAAAATAGGTAAGATTACGATACAAAGAAAAGGTGGTGATGGTGGCAGAGAAAGTGCTAAGATGCTACAATTTAAACTTAACCCTTGTGAGTTATTTTCAAAATATAATTTTAATTAAGCCCTAAGTCTTATTATCTCATTACACACAATTTATGTGCTAATACTTTCTAAAAAACTCTAAAAATTAATGTAATTTACTAACAAAAATTGATGAAATGTGTTTGCTTTAACAAAAGGTTTAATGGATTATATTTTGAAGGCTAAAGGAAGCAGTTAAGGAGCAAAAGCCCCAAAGGTTTATTTAGAGATTTTCTCTAAAATAGTATTGAAAGTTGCACTTGGACGCATAATCGCATTGCATTTTGCATCATCAAATTTATAATAACCACCTAAATCTACTTTTACACCTTGAGCTTCTAGATATTCTTGGTGAATCTTACTTTCATTAGCATTGAATTCTTCTGCTATAGTTTTAAAGAAGTCTTGTAGATTTGTATCTTTATTTTGATTGGCTAGTGCATTTGCAAAATACATTGCCAAATAAAAATGACTAGTGCGGTTGTCATCTTCTTTGACTTTTCTTGATGGAGCTTTGTTGTTATCAAGCCATTTGGCGATTGCTTCATCAAGGCAGTTTGCTAGTATTTGAGCTTTAGCATTATTAGTTTTTTGAGCAAAAAATTCTAAACTTGCTTGCAAGGCTAAGAATTCTCCCAAGCTATCCCAACGCAAGTGATTTTCTTCAATAAGTTGTTCTACTTGTTTTGGAGCACTTCCTCCTGCTCCTGTCTCAAACATAGCTCCACCATTTAGCATTGGCACTACAGAGAGCATTTTTGCACTTGTGCCAAGTTCTAAAATGGGGAATAAATCTGTCAAGTAATCTCGCAATACATTGCCTGTGATTGAAATGCAGTCTTTTCCTGCACGAATAAGTTTAAGTGATTCTAAACAAGCCTCTTTAGGAGCTAAAATTGCAATTTCTTTGCCTTTTTCTTGCAATCTTTGTTTAACTAAGTCAATCATAATTTTATTGCTAGGGCGTTTTTCATCAAGCCAAAAGATTGCAGTGTTTCCAGTGATATCTGCTCTTTGGATTCCTAAATCAATCCAATTTAAAACAGCATCGTATTTAGCTTGATTAGCTCTGTAAATATCGCCTTTTTGCACTTTGTGTTCTAAGAGTGTATTACCATTTTTATCAGTGATTCTAAAAATACCATCTTCTTTTGCAACGAAAGTTTTATCGTGAGAACCATATTCTTGAGCTTTTTTTGCCATCAAGCCTACATTAGAGACACTTCCTAGAGTTTTTGGATCAAGTGTTCCATTTTGGTGTAAATCCTCAATCACAGCCTCATAAATAGTTGCATAAGTTTTATCAGGAATTAGTGCATTAGTATCGCGTTCTTTGCCTTCTTTATCCCAAAGTTTTGCGCCATTTTTTAACATTGCAGGCATAGAAGCATCTACAATCACATCGCTAGGAACATGTAAATTTGTAATTCCTTTGTCAGAATTAACCATAGAAAGTGGAGCATTTTTGGCAAGAATCTCATTATATTTAGCAAGTATTTCTGCTTTTTTGCTAGAATTTTCTATTTTGCTTAGAAGCTCTGAAATACCATTATTTGGGTTGATTCCAAGTGTTTCAAATTCTTCTTTAAAGCTATCAAATAATTCTTTGAAGTATGCTTTAACAGCATAACCAAAGATAATAGGATCGCTCACTTTCATCATTGTGGCTTTTAAATGCAAAGAGAGTAAGAGATTTTCATTTTTGCAAATTTTTATTTGGTCTTCATAAAATTGACTTAAATTTTCCACGCTCATAAAGGTCGCATCTAGAATCTCATTTTTTTCTAGTTTTAAATTATCTTTTAGGATTTCAGTGCCTTTGCTTCCAATGAATTCAATCTTTGCAGTGGTTGGATTTTGGATTAAAATTGCTTTTTCATTATCAAAGAAATCTCCCTTTTGCATATAAGAAACTCGACTTTTAGAATCTTTATTAAAAGGCACCACTTTGTAAGGATTTTTTTTGGCATATTCTTTAACAGCTTTGGTGCTTCTTCTATCGGAGTTTCCTTGTCGCAAAACGGGATTTACAGCACTTCCTAATACCTTTTGATATTTTTCTTTAATAGTTTTTTCTGCATCATTTTTTGGCTCATCAGGGAAGTTTGGAATCTTAAAGCCTTTTTGTTGCAATTCAGCAATAGCAGCTTTAAGTTGTGGAATGGAAGCAGAGATATTAGGCGTTTTGATGAGATTTGCATCAGGTTTTTCTACAAGATTTCCAAGTAAAGCTAGTTCGTCTTTATAACCATTTTCTGGAAATTGAGCTAGGATTCTAGCAGCTAATGAAATATCAGAAGTTTCAACTTCAATTTCTGCTTTTTTTAAAAAGGCTTTAACAATAGGTAAAAAAGAATAAGTCGCTAATGCTGGGGATTCGTCTGTAAGAGTGTAAGTTATTTTCATAAGTGTCCTTTGTTAGAAATAAATTCTCTAGAGTATAGCAAAGAATTGCACATATTAAAATAATTTTAGGTAAGAATCTTTTTACTTTTTTATAGGCGTGAAATTCTGTGATACTTTTTGTCTCTCAAGTCTTTACTAAAGGCTTTTTTATTGAAAGATTTGAGAGTAAATTTTAAATGATAGGGGCTTCTATTTGATTATTTTCTGGCGGTGTGAAATGCGTTTGTGTTGTTTGTGCGGTGGATTCATAGATGATTTCTAGGGCATTACTTGAATCAGTAGAATCAACAAATCGTGTGCAATGCTTGTGAAAAGTAAGTTTAACAACGCCTGTTGGACCATTTCTTTGTTTTCCAATAATAATTTCTGCTTCTTCTTCATTTTTTGGGACAAATGTGGATTTATATTCCTTGCCTTCTTTTCTAGCAGCTTCTTCTTTTTCTTTTTCATCTTTTTGTTTATAAACAGCATCACGATAAACAAACAAAATAATATCCGCATCTTGCTCAATAGATCCAGATTCTCGTAAATCTGAAAGCATAGGGCGTCTGTCGCTTCGGGATTCTAGACTTCTATTAAGTTGAGAAAGGGCGATGATGGGAATTTCTAATTCCCTTGCAATCATTTTTAGTCCTCTACTAATCTCGCTTACTTCTTGGTGGCGATCTTTTTTGCCATCAGTGCTACTCATAAGTTGTAAATAATCAATTACAGCAAGTCCAATTTCTGGGTGCTTTGATTTAATTTTTCGCATTTTAGTGCGGAATTGATGAATAGTAAGGAGGCTATTATCATCAATAAAAAGTGGTGCATTTGCCATAATATCAGCTGCGTGAGAGAGTTGTTCCCATTCTTCATCTTGTAAATTTCCTACGCGTAAATGTTGTAAGGCAATAGAAGTTTTAGCCGAAAGCATTCTTAACATTAGTTGTTCAGCGGGCATTTCAAGACTAAAAAACGCAACTCCTCTGCCTGTATCTAATGCTTTTTGTGCCATATTCAAAACAAGCGTGGTTTTACCCATTGCAGGACGCGCTGCGACAATAATCAAATCTCCTTTTCCAAAGCCGGTGGTTTTTTCATTAAGTGAGTGAAAGCCTGTATCTACACCAATAAGCACAGAATTTCCGCGTTTTTTGATTTCTTCAATGTAACGCAAAGTAGCGGTTGTTACTTCTTTAGAATCACGAAATTCTTTATTTTCGTGAATGTTGGTGATTTTATAAAGTTCGCTTTGAAGATAGTCGATAATATCTTTTGCAGGGTTATCTGAATCATTACTTGCTTCATTAATTTTCATAGCTAGGGAATGCAATTTTCTTCTTGTAGAATCTTCTTTAATTTCTTTTGTATAAGCGTGAATATCACTAATGGGGCTTGTGCTTAGAATATTTAGAATTTCTTCTTGATCGATAGGGCGAGATTTTGTGGATTTTTTGAGAATAAATTCTTCATCAATAGGCATATCAAGTCGCCTAAGTTCTAACATAGCAGCAAAAATATTTTGATTAGGCGTGTATGAAAAATCTTCGGGTGCGAGTGTCTCAGAAACAAAATCTAGTTGTTCTGGATCAAAAAAAATAGAGCTTAAAACGGCGCGTTCAATTTGAATTTCCATCTTTTAAATCCCCCTTGATATGAAAAAATAAATGTGTAAGAGCAATAGAAGAAAAAAGAGGCACAAAAAAACTAACAAAAGGAATAAGGCTTAAAAGAAATAGAGGTATTATTAAGCTTCTTATAGCATTTTTATGGATTTGTTTAGTATGGGTAAATTCTTGTTGGCTAAAAATATTTTCGCCAACATCTTGGAGAAGTATTTTAGAAAATAGCCAATAATTTAAAAAAGTGATTCCAATTATCCAAATGGGTGGGATAAAGTAAAAAGGAAGCAAACATAAAAAAAGCATTGCATAGATCACATAAGAAATGATCAAAAATAAAAGAGAAACAAAAAAGGCTGTGTCAGGTTGAATCAAAATAGAAGAATAATGTTGTTTATGAATAAATTGAACAACAAAAGGGGTTAAAAAAGCATTGATTAACATAAGTGTTAAGAATTGTAATAACCAAAAAAATACCATTATAATGATAAATAAAAAAGTATGAGCAAGAAACTCTAGCGGAGCTTGAATCCAAGAAAGCCAAGAAGTTTCAATGGTTAAATAGGGTTGAATCAAGGCAAATAAATTTGTCATCACATCCTTGCTAAAAAAATAAAAAATAGTAATCCAAAAAACTAAAGAAATAATAAATGGAAGGAGTGCGAGTCTGAGAATAAAAGGATTAAAAAAATCCTTAATGGCTTTTTGCAAATAATAGGGAGTTTGGGTGAATGATTTTCCCATTTTTGATCCTAAAAATGATTTGTGGAGTTATAACATTGTTTTTCTAAGATTCTACTTTTTTTGCGCAAAAATATAGAGTGGCTCATAAGTAAGATTATTTTCAAAGCGTTCCTCATAAGATTTTAGATGAGTTTTTGTGAGAGTAAGGGAAGTGCTATAGACATTCACACCGGTATTTTTGAGATGCCTAAAGACTTCTAGGGGATGATGAAAATGCAAAGTGTGCAATGTGCTAAAACATTCCAAGATTTCCCATTCTTGTTGCAAGAGTGTTTTGTAATTGAAGGTATCAAGGTATTCTAGTCCATTACCTAAGAATTCTCGCATTTCCCATAGATTATGTTTGCCAAAGATTCCTAGAAGTAAGAGAGAGTTTTTGTGTGCGAGTTGGCTAAATTTAGGCAGGAGTTTAAATTGATTAGTCCATTGCAGGGCAGCATTAGAAGCAATCAAATCAAAAGTAATATTTTGATAAATATTTTTTATCATTTCTAAATTTTCAATATCAAATTGTAAGAATTCTATATTTTTGCCTAAAAAGCTTTGGGAAAAATCTATTAAATCCAATGCTACAAAATTATCATATGTTAATTTTTTGCTTATTTTTTCTGAAAATCCACCCCTGCCGCAACCTAATTCTAGGATGTTTTGAAAATGCGAGTTATTTTGATGATGGGTAAGAATCTCTAGCAAAGTATCTTGCATTATATTTTGGATTATTGCTTCTTTGTTGTAAGTATTTTGTGCTTTAGAAAAAGTTTTTTGTAAGGTGGTTTTTAGCATCAAAACTTCCAATCAAAAAAAGCAAAATGAGGAGCATCAATTTCTAAAATTTGCTGTTTATATCCTTGGCAGTCCCAAAAGTTTTTTTGTGTTTGTGTGGGGAAAACAAGATCATTAGATGAGATAATGATTCTATCCCATTTTGAGGAATTGTCCATATGGTGCTGATGATCTAAGAAAAATTTTAACTCATCTTTGAGTAGAGATTCTTCTAAAAATAAAAAATTCTTTGGGGGTGGGTAATGATTGCCAAAAAGATTTTGTTTAAATGATTCTAGATTGAATTTTTTTTGCGTGAGTGCAAAGAGTTTGGGATTGATTCCATAGGTTTCGTGGATGCCATACTCAGTTCCATTTACTGCTGTTTTGGATTTGAATTTAGAAGCAATAGAAGTTTGATTTAAAAACAAATGAGCCACCCAAACTCCCATAGAAAATCCAAGCAAATGGAGATTTTTGTTTTGCAAGGGAAGTAGCAAATTTTCTAGTGTTGAAAAATCCAAATGTTGATAATGTGAGAGTAAAATCCAATCGTAATTGCTAGGGATAAAGTTTTGAAAATGACTAAAATGCGATGCAAAGCCACCAAATAATAATAAAATATTTTTATTATTATTAATCTTATGATAAATATTCATAATCAATTTCTTTTAGGGAATCACATAAGGATTCAAGTTGATTAAATGGAATCTTTTGGGTTAGAGAAAAACGCAAACAAGCTTGATTTTGTGGAATGGTTGGGGGTCTAATGGCGGGAGCAAAGAAGCCTCTTTTTTCTAGTTCTTTTTGAAAAAATATAGCCTTGTGATTATCTTTTAAAACAAGGCTTAAAATATTGTATTCCCCTAAAATCTCATATTGAAGATTGTTTTGCAAAAGTATTTTAAAATCTTGACTAATGTTAGAGAGCCTTTCTCTTTGTTTTTGTAAATTGGGCAAATGCAAAAAGGAAAAATAACTCATTGCAATATTAACAGGTGGTAATGCTGTTGAGTAAATTAGGCTTCTTGAGAAGTTGATAAAATAATTTCTGAAATCACTTTGGCATAGCACACACGCACCCATAGAAGCTATTGCTTTACCAAAAGTCAAAATAAGAAAATCAATTTCTTTTAAAATGGGATAACAAAGCCCTAAGCCATTTTGCCCAAAACTCCCTATGCTATGGGCTTCATCAATATATAAATAAACATTTTTAAATTGTTTTTTTAGTGCGATAAGGGATTGTATTTTTGCAAAATCGCCCTCCATACTAAAAAGCCCTTCGCTTAAAATAAAAATAGCTTCAAAATTTTTGGCATTATGTTCTAGCAGTTTTCTTAAATCTTGCATATCATTATGCAAAAAGCGTTTAAAAGCAATTTTACCAAAAGACTTTAATCCATCAATATGGCTTGCGTGAATGCTTCTATCGGCTAAAAAAAGGACATTTTTAAGCTTTCCAAGTGCACTAAGGGCACCTACATTTGCGTGATAACCACTATTAAAAAGTAGAGCTTTTTTATTAAAAAGCGATTCTAAATAAGATTCAAAAGCTTCATAAATTTCAAAGTTTCCACTTAAACTACGCGAAGAAGAAGCACTAAAAAAACAATTGTCTCTAAAAAGATCAGAATCCAAAAATTCTGCAATGAAATTTTGATTACTTGCAAGGTTTAGATAGTCGTTACTTGCAAGATTTAAAAGCCATTTGCCATTTTTTTGGATTTCTAAATCTTTGTGTTTTTGCGGGAAAAGAATGCGGAGATTTGAAGATTGTTCTAGTTGATTGAGAATGGTTTGAATAGCATTCAATTTAAAGCCTTTTAGGCTTTAGATTCTTCTATTAATTTTGCAAACTCACTAAAAAGCGCTGTAGATTCAGAAGGTCCAGGTCCTGCTTCTGGGTGGTGCTGAAGCGAACAAATAAGAGCATTTTTGTATCTTAAACCTTCAATTGTTCCATCAAAGAGATTGCGATGAGTAACTTCTGCGATTTCTTGAATAGATTCTGGCACGGAATAATTGTGATTTTGGGCTGTAATTTCTACTTGATTGGTGAGCAGATTTTTGACAGGGTGATTACCTCCGTGATGTCCAAACTTTAGCTTGTGTGTAGGATAGCCTTGTGCTAAAGAGAGCAGTTGGTGTCCTAGACAAATGGCAAAAATTGGAATTTTTGCTTCAATGAGTTTTTTGATTTGAGCGACTTCTTGATCTAAAACTTGTGGATCTCCTGGTCCATTAGATAAAAATATCCCATCAAATTCTTTATTGCTATAGCGTTTGATAAGCGATTCTGCATCAAAGCAATGTGGAATCACCTCTACGCTAAATCCTGCATTCACAAGCTCCCTTAGAATGCTTTTTTTAATTCCAAAGTCAATGGCGAGAATCTTTTTGGTGGTTATTGGTTTTGAAAAATTCATAAGATTAAAGTCAAACCGCCCTTCATTATGTGTATAGTTTTCTTTGGTGCTTACTTCTTTGATATAGTTAATAGCTTCGATTCTTGGGGAAGATTCAAGGATTTTTTTGAGTTCATTTTTATCTGAAATTTCTGTGGAAGCTATCATCATCATTGCTCCCTGTTTTCTTATGGTTTGCGTTAGCATTCTTGTATCTAATCCGCAAATTCCCATACAATCATATTGTTGTAAAAATTGCCCTAAGCTTTCTGTTGCACGAAAATTAGAATAAAAAGTATTATAATTATGGCACAAAATGCCTTTAGCAAAGATACTATGGCTTTCTGTGTCTTTTGGATTTGCACCAACAATTCCAATTTCTGGCATTGTAAAGCAAATAAACTGCCCAGCATAGCTTGGATCAGTGGTGATCTCTTGGTAGCCAGTCATTGAGGTATTAAAGACGAGTTCGCCTGTTGCTGTCTTGTTTGCACCAAAGCTTTTTGCTTCAAAAAACATTCCATTTTCTAAATAAATCCAAGCGTTTTTTAAGGTTTGCATTATAGGAATCCTTTCTTTTTGAGTTCCTCTTGATAAAGTCTGTCAAAGATTAAATCATATTCTTCAGAGCCAAAAACAATTTTGCGTTTATAATTGCTAATTTTTTCATTAACAACATCTTCTATTTCATTGTAGATTTTGATATAGCCATCAATGGCTTTAAAAATAACATTTTTTACGCGTGTTTCAGAGGTAGAATATTCAATTAAATCTTCTTCATAAAGTTCATCAAGTATTTTGTGTGCAAGGTGATTGTAGCGATCTTCCCAATTTAAAATAAAACCTTCATTTTCGGCAAGCTTATGTTTGATTTTCCAAAAGAGCTGGTGTTCATCAGCTCGCATAAATTCAATTTCATCAAGATTTTCTTCTAAAATTTCTCTTGCTTTTTCTTCGATTTTCATTTCTTCTTTGATATCTTCTTCAATAAAGTTTTGTGCCACTTTGCTAATGCCTTCTATTCCGTGTAAAAGACTAACAAATCCGCAGTTTGATAAATCGAGTGCTATTTTGTTTCCAATATAAGGTGCGTGTGGGAGTCTAAGCTTCATTGTGTAACCTTAAATAATTTTTCTGTAATTTTAGCGTTTTCTCTCTTAAAATATCACTTTGAGTTTAAGATTCCATTTTTTTTGAGCGAATTTTTAAGGTTTTGGGCTTTGGTTTGGAAGTCGTTAGTGTAGGTGGGGAAATGGGCAATTTTAATAGAGCTATAATTTTGAATAAACCAATCCATTTGGGGATTTTGTTCCCCAGAGATGATAAGTCCTAGAAGCTCAATATTCCTTTGTTTGAGTGCTTCAATGCTTAGTAAGATATGATTGATTCCGCCTAGATAATAGCTTCCCACTAAAAGTGTTGGAAAATGATATTTTTGGAGATAATCAATCATACACACGCAAGAATCTAAAGGCGTAAAAAGCCCACCAGCACTTTCAATTAAGAGATGATTGGAGGGAGGTAAGGGGATTTCTAGCCCATTGTATTGTATATTTTCTTTTTGCATTGCAATATGTGGGCTTGCAGGAGTTTGAAGAAGAATGCCTTGTGGGTGGATTTTGGTTTGAGGGCTTAGAGTTTGAATCTTTTGGCTATCTGTTGGGATTCCAGCTTGGACTAATTTAAAATATTCAAACCCAAAAGCATAACACAATGCAGCACTTACAGAAGTTTTTCCTACATCAGTATGACTGCCACAAATAAAAAGTTGCATTAGCACACACTTTTGCTAAGCGTTTTGGCAAGTCCGCCAAGAGCAGTTTCGCGATATTTTGCATTCATATCTTTGCCAGTTTGATACATAGTTGCAATCACATTATCTAAGCTAACTACAGGATGGCTTTTGCGTGTCATTGCCATTCGTGCAGCACTAATGGCTTTAATCGCGCCAAAGGCATTGCGTTCAATGCAAGGAATTTGCACAAGCCCAAAAGCAGGATCGCAAGTTAGCCCTAAATGATGTTCCATAGCAATTTCAGCAGCATTGCAAGCTTGTTGTATGTTTCCGCCTAGAATCGTAGTCATTGCAGCAGCTGCCATAGAGCTAGCCGAACCAATTTCTGCTTGACAACCTGCTTCAGCACCACTAATACTTGCATTTTTCTTATAAAGTGAACCAATCATCATTGCAGAGAGTAAAAAATCTACAGCCAAAGCATCGCTAAAACCGACACTATGATTCTTAAGATAGAGCATCACGCTAGGAATAACCGCACAAGCTCCATTGGTAGGGGCGGTAACTACTCTGCCTCCCCCTGCATTTTCTTCAGCAATGGCGATTGCATAAAGGCTAATATAATCTAAAATTCCAAAGGGATCTGTGGTGGGATGAATTCTTTCATAAAGCCCTTTTGCGCGTCTGTGTAAATGCAAAGGACCAGGTAAAATCAAACTTTTTGGGTGGCAACCTTGATAAAATGATTCTTGCATTACTTCCCATATTTCTATGCAGTATTCTCTAATTTCCTCTTTAGTGTGGAATTGTTTTTCATAAAGCATAGAAATTTCGGCAAGATTTTTTCGGCGTTTATTGGCTTCTTGGATGAGTTCTTTGGCGTTATTGATTTCAAGTTTTTGTTGTATTGTTTTAGTTGTATTGCGATTTTGCATTTGTTCTTGGGTTTTGATGAAGCCTCCGCCTATGGAATAATATCTTTCTTTAAAGAGAATCTCTCCTTTTTCATCAAGGGCAGAAAATTCCATTGCATTTTCGTGTAAAGGTAGAAACTCATTGCAAAAGTGAATATTTTTTTCATAGATAAAAGAAATTTTTCTTTCTCCGCCCAATTTGAGCGTTTTATTTTCCATAACTTCTTTAAGAATCTCTTCTTGCAAAGAAGGACTTATGGTTTTTGGATTAATTCCGCTTAATCCCCAAATTAACGCTTTGTCGCTTAAATGCCCTTTGCCTGTTAAGCTTAAAGAACCAAAAAGTGTGGCATTGACTTGATTAGTCTTTTGGAGAAGTGTTTTTTCTTTTAGGGTTTCACAAAAAGCATTGGCAGCTAAAATAGGTCCAAGTGTATGTGAGGATGAAGGACCTACGCCAATTTTAAAAATATTTAAATTGCTCATTTAATTCCTAAAAAAGAGTATAAACAACGCTAGAGATTGTCAAAATACCTGTAATGGTAACAAAAAGATCTAAGGCAGGATTCTTGTATTTTTTGAGCTTACTTACACTCCAAATAGCAATCATTGGCATAATAAATAAAATCATCGCAATGATAGGACCACCTAGGCTTTCAATAAAGTTTAGAATACTAGGATTAAGATAGGCAACAGCAATGATGGTAACATACATAAAGAGTGTGCTAAAAACTTTGATTGCTTTAAGGTTTGGATTCTCATTGCCAGACATTTTAATGGCTTTGCGTAAAATACCATTTAAGCCTTCATATGCCCCAAAATAATGTCCAAAAAATGAAGTTACAATGGCTAAAAAAGCTACAACTGGCGCACCATAAGCGATAAAAGGCACATTAAGTTTGTTGGCAAAATAAGATAGAATAGGAATATTGGCATCTCTTGCTGCTTGAAAATCTGTAGCATCTAAACATAGAATGCAAGAAAAAACAAAAAACATCACAAAAATTAAGAGCATTGCAGAGGTTCTAAAGAGAATTTGATTAGCTTTTCGTTCGGAATTTTCTCCATATTCTCTACGCACACTTAGGGTAAAAGTGGAGATAGCTGGGGAATGGTTAAAAGAAAAAACAAGCACAGGGAGAGTTAGCCAAACCACTTCAATAAAATCTTTTAGATTTGGAGTAGTTTGGATAATTTCTAATTTCCAATGTGGAATAAGATAGAAAGAAAAAGCAAAAAGCACGAGGCAAAGTGGATAAACTAAGAAGTTACAAGCCTTGGTTATGGTTTTTTCTTTAAGTAGCATAATTGCCATCATAGCACTAACTAAAACAATGGTTAAAACTAATCTCACAGCAGGATAAAGTTGCATAGTTTGAGGATCATAAAGGCTTGTGAGTTGTAGTTGATTAACAAAGAAACTAGCAAAGGTGTTGGTAATTCCAACTCCATAAGCAAGGCAAATAGGATAAATGGCAAAAAAATACAAAATGGTAATAAAAAAGCTTGTATTTCTCCCCCAATATTCTTCAGCTGCGTGAGTAATATCGTGATCAACACTTTGTGTTTCATTGACAAAGCGACTTAAAGCACGGTGTGAAAGCCATACCATAGGAAAAATAAGAATAGTCATTGCCACAACAGGCCAAAATCCTCCCGTTCCTGCGCGTATGGGTAGAAATAAGATTCCTGCCCCAACGGCTGTCCCAAAAAGAGAAAGCATCCATCTTGTATCAAATTGTGTCCATTTCATAAGAAAATCCTTAAAATTTTAATTTAATTTTTCAATCAAGCTAACTTTATTAAAAAGTATCTAAATATAAAATAAAATCTCTCCGCAATGAGCAAGGTTGTAGAGAAAAGAGACATTGACCAAAAATATCTACAAAATAAATAGAGTTTTTTTCTAAATTAGAATCAAATTTTTTAATAATGGCTTGATAATGAAATTTTTCATTAATCGTCATTGAAAATTCTGTAAAATTTGAAATTATAAGGCTTTTATCTTGAATCTTACTTTTGATTATTTCTTTAAAAGAAATGAAATGCAAGGCTAGGTATTTTGTTTGTGTATGTTTTGTCTGCAGATCTTCTTGCAAACTTTCTTGTTTGAGTGAAATCCATAGAATCATCGCCCCTAAAATAATAAAAACAATAAGCGGAAGCAATACAAAAGCTCTCATAAAGTCTCTTTTGTAATAAAATCTTCTAAGCAGAGTTCTTGGTTGTTTGCATCTTTGGTGCAGAGTTTTAAAAGGATTCCAAAATCACTTGTGGAGATGAAAAATGAATCAAGATTTTCAAAGAGAATGTGAGTTTTATCTTGGGTTTGGAGAGAAATTTTATCCCTAAAGTCTAAAATATAAGGTGTTTGTAGAAAATAAACTTTGGGCAATAAAGTAAGATTTTGTGTGGTAGATTCTAAGAATTTTGGGATAGTGGTTTGCAGTGCGTTGGCGTTGAGGTTTAGGATTTCTGCGGTATATTTTTGCGAATAAAAATCCTCTGGAAAAACAAAATTTTCTGTGACAAAAAGGGCGTATAGTTTGTTGTGATAAACTTTGCAGTTTTGATTTAAAAAATGAATAAAATCAGTCTTGATAGCTAGGAATTCCACATTTAAAGTGGAATTGATTTGTAGGGTTTTGGGGTTGAAGATTCCGTGCAAACAAGGCAAACTATAATCCCCAATCAAAAGCAATTCTTGTGTTTTTGGATAGAAAATTAAGCTTTTATTTTTGAGATTAATGGGGTTTTGGCTTATTTTTTCATTTGGAATTATTTTGAGGCTTGGTTGGATTGAATCTTGTAGGATTTTTTTGATTTGCAAAAGAGCATTAAGGCTTTGGAGTTTGGTTTCTAATTTTTGTTGAGAGAGGGTGTGAAGTTCGTAAGTTTTTAGTAGCGAAGAGCTGCTTAGCACAACAATGATTCCTAAGATTCCAAGGGCGATAGTGATTTCAATTAAACTAAAAGCTTTTTTCATTTTGTGGCATTAACTTCATAAAAATAAAGCGATTCGGGGATATTGGATTGGAAAAGGCACAAGGTGTTAGTATTGTTACAAAAAGTTACTTTTTGAAGTTCTAAAGCTTGGGATTGGGTTTGGATATTTTTTAATGAAGTGCTTTGAAGTAGGGCGATTATAAGAATGCTTACAACAGAAATAAAAAGAATAATCTCTAATAAACTAAAGGCTCTTTTTGACATTTTGATCCCCAAAAACAAAAAAGTTAAAAATTTTTTAAATATCTTTAAGTATTATTGATAAAATAAATAAAAAAATCAATAAAAAAGCGAAAAGTAATGCAGTTTTTTTCAAATAAGGCAATGGTTTTTTATCCCCTTGTTATCAAGGAGTATGATGAAGAAAACCTTTACGACTTTTTGGAAGATAAGATTTGCAAGATCTTAAATTTAAGGAGAGATTGCGAATACTTTTTGCGCTATTTTTATGATAAAGATTGTTTTTATTGTTTGCTTATAAACAAAGAAGTTTTATTGCAAGACATCAAGGATTCTAGAGAGTTTTTAACTCATCCCGCTTTTTTGGCTTATGGATTAGTCAATCAAGAGCGACAATTTATTTTAATGCTACATTTTTGTGAGAAATTAGAAATTACTTTGGTGGGATATTTTAGGGGGCAAATTACTTTTTTGCAAAGTTTTAATGATTTGCAAGATTCTTTGGAAAAATCTCAAGAAATTTTTCACAATTATCCAAGTGCAAATTTTTATTTTTGGGACACGCAGGGGCAAACTCAAGAAGAATCTTTGGGGGCTTTGATAAAATGGGAGATTTTAAGTCCAAAACTTGAAGAATTGACTTTAGAAGAATCGTGGAATTTTAACCCCTTAGAAAAACCCATTCCATTTTGGAAGCAAAAGATCGGAATAATTTTGCTTAGTGGAGTTGCTGGAGTGATTTGTGGGCTTTTGTATCCTTTGTTTTTAAGCATTTTGGTGTTTTTTGAAAGCAAGAATCACGAGAATTTAAAAGCGCAAATTGGAAATCAAAATAAAACGCTACAAGCCCAAATGCAAAATTACACAATGCTACAAAAAGAGAGTGTGGCTTTGCAAGAAAAATATGAAATTTTAAAACAATCTTTTAGAGATAATGAGCAATTTTTGCAAAAATTTTTACATACTCATCCTAGAATCACACAATTTTTTGACAAAATTAATCCACTCTTAGAGTTACAAAGAATCAAAATCGCTTATTTTTATTCCAAGCAAGATGTTTTTGAAATTTTATTTGTGGGTGCTAATGTTATGGAGTTTTTGGAGCAGTTGGAGAAAAATCATTCTGTGTCTTTGGAGAGTTTAGAGGAGATTGGAGGATTTTACTTTGTAAGGGTTAAGGTGTGAGAATCACACTCCAAAAAATAGAAGAATTTTTGCTAAAAAGAACTTTGCGTGAGAGAATCTTGGTTGCTATTTTTTTGTTTGTGAGTTGTTTTTGGATTGTGTTTGTAGTGACTTTTTCAAAGATTCAAGAATCATTTCATCAAGCAAAAGCTAAAACTTTGGCAATGGAGAAAGAATTAGAAAAATTGCAAGGAAAACAGGCAATTCCTATTGTGAATAATGAGGCATTACAGAAAAAAATTAAAGAGTTGGAATTTTTAATTTTAGAGCAGAATCAGAAAAAAGAAAGATTGCAAGGAAAATTTCAAAACCTCTTTGTTTTAAAAGAATTGGGAAGCAAGCTAGAATCTTTTTTTATTGCAAGAGAATCGGATAAGTTTTTAGTTAGTGGGAGTGGAGATTTTGAGAGTATTTTTGGATTTTTGAGAAAAATAGAAGCATTGCAGACTTTTTTAACAGAGAGTTTTTTGGTTTATCCCAATCAACAGGGATTGGATTTTTTTATGACATTAAAAACCCTTCAAGATGAAAAGCGATGAAGCAAGTTTTGGTTGTGTTTTGTTTGGGGGTATTTGCTTGGTGTTATGATCCATTTTTTTATGAAGAATTGGATTTTAGACTTTTAGGAGTTATGCCCAATAAAGTAAATTTAAATGGCAAATGGCTAAGGCTTGGGGAAGAATTTGAGAGTTTTGTTGTGAGTGAAATTGGCAAGAAATGCGTAGTGCTAAAAAATAAAAAAAGAGAGGATTTGAGAGAAGTTTGTCTGGTAAAAGAGAGGAAATTTTTGTGATTTTTTTGAAATTTGTTTTTTATTTTTGGGTGATAAGCTTTGGTTTTTTACAGGCTTGTGAGAATCGAGTATTTGATTTAGAGTTGCAAGATTTTGGAGTTAAGATTTATGAGGTTTTGGGAGAGTTTGCAAACGAGTGTTCTTTTAGTGTGGTATTAGGTGATGAAGCAGTAAAGGAGCATTTGAATAGAGAATTAACAATGGTTAATTTTAAGGGAAAAGATTTGAATTTTGTGTTTGATTTGCTCTTTAAACAAGCAGATTTGCATTATGTTTATAGCAATGATGTTTTGCTGCTTAAAAGCAAGGAGACTAAAACCTATAAAATCAACTATGTTAGCACCAATCGAGTAGGTATTAGCAACACTTCAGTTTCTATTAATCACGAGGATAATTCTTCTAGGTATTCTAGCTATGTCAGTTCTACAGAAGATTCACAAGCGACAAGTAAATCGGGGATTAATATTACTAGTGAAGATGGGTTTAATTTTTGGGAGACTATTGAGGGAGAGATATTGGGGATTTTGGGACAAAAAGAAAATGATTCTAGGGTTGTGCTTAATAAGGGAGCAGGGCTTATTAGTGTGCGAGGTAGCAAAAGGGAATTAGAGAGGGTAGAATCATATATTCAGAGTTTGCACCAAAGATTGCAAAAGCAAGTCTTGATTGATGTGCATATTTTAAGTATCACTCATAATAACACTAACACCACAGGCATTAATTGGGATGAGCTTTATAATCTACAAAATTTAATAATTCCAGCATTTGGAGAGGGGGCGAGTTTTGGTGGAAATGGAGAAGTTGGGAATACAAGTGGGATAAATATTGTAGGGCAAAAGGGTGTGAGTAATTTGCATTATGGAATCAATATTTTTTCGCAAGGCTTAAGCCTTAATCGAATTATTGAATTTTTAGAATCTTATGGCAAAGTTGAATCAATTTCTAATCCAAAAGTTTTGACGCTTAATAATCAACCCGCTATGATTAGCGTGGGGGATATTTTGCGCTATCAAAAAAACACCATTTATCAAAATACAAACGCTCAAACAACGCTTACTAATACCGATAATGAATATCCAAGCCTTTTTGCGGGGGTTTTATTGGATATTACTCCACTTGTTTTTGGAGAGGAAATTATGCTAAAAATCAATCCTTCCATTACTAAAACCAAAGAGAATCGCACCGAGATTCCTAATACTGCTTTTGAAACTCCACCAAATTTGACGACTAATCAGCTCTCTTCAATTGTGAGTGTGAAAAATAATCAAAAGGTTATTTTGGGAGGATTGATTTCTAAAAATTTTGCAACTAAGGAAAATAAAATACCTATTTTAGGGAGTATTCCCTTGATTAAGCCACTCTTTTCTTACTCTCAAGAGGTAGAAAATACAGAAGAGATTGTTTTTATCATTGAGCCAAAAATTATCCAAGCACAAGATAGTATTAGTCTAGAAGCACTTGGATATAGTCTTATTAAGGAGGAATAAATGCTGAAATTTGCCTTGCTTTGTATGATGATGGGTGGAATTTTAATCTTTTTTGCTAAAGATAGGAATTCTCATTTAGAATCAAAATCTATCCAAAAGCCTTGTTTTTATGTCCAAGCTAGTGGGCTAAACTTAAGAGAGAAACCAACGATTGAAGCAGATATTCAAGGGAGGTTGGAATATAATGCAAAGATCTGCGAATACTCTAAAATGGAAAATGGATTTTTGAAGATTTCTGGTGGTTGGGTGTTTGCAGAATATTTGTCCTTGAATCCGCCACTCCCTAAAAAGCCCATTTTAACACCACAAAAAGAAACTATGACAAAAATATCTCAAGAAACATTGCCCCAAGCCAAATTGCCACAAGAAAAAAGCAAAAAAATTATTCTTGCAAGTCGCCCCAAAGAAGTAAAAGAGGATTGGTTGGATCAGGCAAGAGAATTTTTAGCCAAAGAAAATTATCAAGCTGCCAAAACTCTTGCATTAAAAGCAAACCAAGAGAATCCACAGAATCTAGGGAGTTGGGAAGTTTTTGCAAAGGGATTGTATTTGGAGGGTAAAAAAGTAGAGGCTATAGAAGTTTTAGAGTATGTTTTACAAACTTATTATGATGAAAAATTAGCATTATTGTTAGAGAAAATGCAAGGCAATAAGATTTGAAAGAGTTTTTTGAAAGTGATTTGGATTCCCTTTCTTTAGAAGAAGAGGATTTGCTTTTTGAGAAGTTAGCAAAAGAGCTTGGCTTGGAGCTATTTAAGCTTGGTGCCATTAAAAAAGAAGTGGCATTTCTCTTAAGTTTAGATCAAATGAAATATTTTGAAGCCATTATTATAAAAAAAGAAGAGAAAATTTTGCTCATTGCCTTAAAAAATCCTTTTGAGAAGTCTTATCAAGAAACTCTGAAAATGATTTTTTCTAACTTTTCTATCGTGTTTGGTTTAATTAAAAATAGAGATTTTAAGGCAGCGATTTCTTGGCTTGAGCGAGAGGAGTTATTGCAGAATCTTTTAGAGAGGATTCCAAATGAAATTGCCAAAGATTCTAAAGAGGAAAATTCTAGTATTTTAGAGTTTTTAAAGCTTATTTTGCAAGAGGCTGTTTATAAGGGTGCAAGTGATGTGCATTTTGAGAGAGACTTTGAGACTTTGAGGATTCGCCTTAGAATCGATGGGGTTTTGGTGGAGTATTTGAGTTTGGAATCTTGGCTTTTAAATCCGCTAAGTTCGTGTATTAAGCTACTTTCTCATCTCAATATCACAGAGACTAGAATCCCGCAAGATGGAAGGTTTTCACTAAGCATAGAGCTAAAAAACAAAGCCTTTAAGGACTTTGATTTTCGCATTTCCACACTTCCTTTAATTGAGGGAGAATCCATAGTGCTTCGAATCCTAGATAAGCAAAAAACACTGATGCCTTTAGAGGCTTTGGGGTTTTCATCTAATGAGCTAGAAAAAATCACCAATCTTTTTAATTTGCCCTATGGTTTAGTTTTTATTACTGGACCAACAGGAAGCGGAAAAAGCACAACAATGTATGGAATCTTAAATATCTTAAAAGAGAGAAATCTTAAAATCATTACGCTTGAAGATCCTGTGGAGTATCGGCTAAGGCATATTTCTCAAGTGGCAATAGGTTCTAAGATTAATTTTGCGTCGATTTTAAGAAATGTCCTAAGGCAAGATCCTGATGTTATTATTCTAGGCGAAGTGCGAGATAAAGAGACATTGCAAATTGCGATTCAAGCGGCATTTACTGGGCATTTAGTTTTTGCAACATTGCACACTAATGATTCACTAGATACGATTGTGCGTTTGTTGGATATGGGGCTAGAGCCATATTTTATTTCCCAAGCCCTAAGTGGAATCATTGCCCAAAGATTGCTAAGGAAGCTTTGTAGGCATTGTCGAGAATCTCAAAATGGAGTCTTTGTCTCAAAGGGTTGTGAAATGTGTAATTACACGGGTTATAGTGGGCGTGAAGTGGTTGCGGAGATTTTATGTATGGATAAGGATTTAGAGGATTTTATTGCCCAAAAAATTACCAAAACAGAAATTTTAGAAAAAATCCTTGCTAATAATGAAAATTTTACTTTAGAAAAAAAGGCACTCAATAAAGTTAAAAAGGGCATCACAGATCTTAAAGAAGTGTATAAGGTGATTAAATAATGCCTTCTTTTGTGGTTAAATACAAAAAGGGTGGCAAGATTTATGAGCAAAAATTTAATGCTCCCAATAAAAAAGCACTCGAAGAAACTCTACAAAAAAAGAAAGTTTTGGTTTTGGCGATAGATTATAAAGCAAGTTGGTTAGATTATTTTTTCTTGCAAAAGCCTAAGATAAAAGAAATTTCTAACGCATTTTATCAGCTAAAATTTGGACTAAAAGCCAATTTACCACTAAAAGATTTATTAGAAAGTATTCAAAAATACGCTAAGAATAATTATCTAAAAATGCAGTTTTTAAAGGTTTCTAATTCGCTTCATCAAGGTAAGGAATTGGCTGATTGTTTTAAGGATGCGGGTTTTTCAGATTTTATTTGTGCGATGATTGGGATAGGGCAAAAAAGCGGAAGATTGGTAGAATCTGTGGAGTTTATTTTGCTAGATTTGCAAAATAGGCAAAAAAATCACAAGCTTTTAAGAAAGATTCTGTTTTATCCGCTTTTTATGGTTTGTGTTATGGTTTTGGTTTTTTTAGGTATCACGCTTTTTGTGTTGCCACAATTTGAAAGCTTGTTTGCTAGTCTTGATACATCTCTGCCTTTGGCTAGTCAAAGTTTGCTTTTTATGAGAGTTTTGGTTTTAAATTATGGGATTTTGATTGTTGGTGCATCGATTTTAGGATTATGGCTTTTGAGAAAGCTTTATTGTGTAAATAAGAAATTTCAAGCAAAAATATCAAAATGGCTTTTAAAGATACCTTTTTTGGGGAGAGTGTTATATTTTTATCAAACTTCGCAGTTTTTATTGTGTTTTTATTGGCTTTATAAAAGCGATTTGGAGTTAAAAATGGTTTTGGATATTGCAACAAAGTCATTAAGCAATGCTTATCTTAAAGAAAGATTGCAAGAGATTTATCCTAGTCTTATGCGTGGGGCTTTGATTGCAGATAGTTTTGAGGGCAGTGGAGTTTGGGATTCGCTAAGCATGCAATTACTCCATAGTGCCAAGGATCAAGCTGGATTCTTGGAAGCCTTGGAGGTGGTTTTGGCATTGCATCAAGAGGAATTGCAGAGTAAAAGTGAGAGTTTATTGGCAATGATGGAGCCTTTGATGGTTTTTGTGCTTGGGATTCTTGTGTTGTGGTTAGCACTTGGTATCTTTTTACCACTTTGGGAATTACCGATGCAAATTAAAGGATAATTAAATTAGTTTTTTAGGGGCTTTTTTAGGTTTTCTTTGTATAATGATTAACAAAAAATACAAGGAATGTTAATGAAAAAAATTATTGCCATTTTGGCTTGTGGTTTGACTTTTGCAAGTGCTGCTTTAGAAGAGAATTTTAAAAAAAGTATTAAAGATATGACGGATGTTGAGGTGGAAGTGGAGTTCAAAAAAGAGCTTGTTAGTTTTCCTTCAATGTATTTTGTAATTGGTAAAACAAAAGGTGGAGATATTTTCCCTGTGATTGTGAGTAAAGAGGGTGAATATTTTATTGGATTAAGCAATGTTTTAAAGCTTAGCAATGTGGATACGCAAATGATGCAAGAAGCTTTAAATCAAGCGCAAAAAGAGAAAGAAGCTAGAGATTCTAAGGTTTTAAAGGAACTTTTTAGTGGCTTTAAAGAGAGTGATTTCTTGTATTTAAAAGGAGCAAGTGAGAATCTCCCTACTAAGATTGTAGTTTCTGATCCAGATTGTCCTTATTGTCGTGAGCATTTAAAGGGTATTGACCAAGAATTAAAAGAGGCTAATATTAAAATTATTTTTGCCCCAATTCACGAAAAGGAAGCCTTTATCAAATCTCAACTTATTATGAGTGAAGCAGCTAAATTAAAAAAAGATGACACAAAAGGAAAAGTTGCAATTTTGAATAAATATTTTAAAGATATCGCTTTGAGTAATAAGGAATTAAAGACAGATTATTCGCAAATTACTCGCAATACAGAGAAAGTTTTTAAAAGTGGAGTGATTAAAGGCGTTCCTTTTATTTATGAAGAGTAAAATGACACCAACATTAGAAATTATAGACAATGATATTTATATTCTAAAATTAAGCGGACTTTGGGATTATAAAATCCCAAAATCATTGCTTTTAAGACTTGATTCTATAAAATTGACTAATGTTAAGATTAAAATTGAATTGGCTGAAAATTTTGATTTGGATTTTTGTGGCGGAGAGATTTTGGAGCGGTGGATTCTTGCCCTAGAATCAAAAAATATTGTTTTAGAGAACGCTTTAAAAAATCACTCTAAAAGTCAGCAAATTTTTCAGATTCTTGCAACTCGAAAAAATCCCCTAAAACAAGATATGGTTCAAGATTTTATTAAATTGCATTGGGATAGTTTTCAAATTATCAAGGGTTTTTTCAAAGATTCTCTTATGGCAATTGGATTTTTTGGAGAGATTCTTTATGCTTGGTTTTCAAGTCTTTTACAGCCTAAAAACATTCGCTTAAAAGCAACTTTGTATTGCATTCAAGAATCGCTAGTAAAAGCGATTGGAATCGTAGCATTGGCTTGTTTTTTAATTGGGATTGTGATTGCCTATCAAGGTTCGATTCAGTTAGGGCAATTTGGGGCAAGTATTTTGATTGTTGAGATGAGTTCTATGCTAACTTTGCGAGAAATGGCACCAATTATTACAGCAATTATCATTGCAGGGCGGAGTGCATCTGCTTTTAGTGCAGAGATTGGAATGATGAGGGCAACTCAAGAAATTGATGCAATGCGTGTTATGGGATTTGATCCAATTACCTTTTTGGTTTTGCCTCGTATGTTGGCACTTTGTTTGGTTTTGCCTTTGGTGGTTTTTATTGCTGATTTGTTTGGGCTTTTGGGGGCTATGTTGGTGTGTCAATTACAGCTTGGAATTGGCACTGAGCAGTTTGTGGAGCGATTTTTGCAGGTGGTGGATATGCGGCATTTTTGGGTAGGGATCGCTAAAGCTCCATTTTTTGGCTTGATTATTTCTTTTGTTGGTTGTTTTCACGGATTTATTGTGGCTAAGGATACGCGTAGTATTGGAGTGCATACGACTAAGAGTGTGGTGGAATCCATTTTTTTGGTGATTGCTTTTGATGCGCTTTGTTCGGTGGTTTTTACAGAGATGGGCTGGTAAATGGAGAGTTTAATACAAATTAAAAATCTTTGCACGGGATATGGCAAGAATATTATTCACGATGGAGTGAGCTTTGAAGTATATTCTCGCGATATTTTTGCACTTTTGGGGGGTAGTGGGAGCGGTAAAAGCACACTTTTAAATACAATGATTTTTCTTAAAAAACCTATTAGTGGAGAAGTTAGGATTTTGGGTAAAGAAATTTGGGGGTTGGATGCTAAAGAAACTTTAGCGATGAAATTAAATTTTGGAGTGTTGTTTCAATTTGGAGCGTTATTTAGCTCTCTTAATGTATTAGATAATCTTACTTTGCCTTTGTGCGAATACACAAAATTTGACAAACAAGACAGAGAGAATTTGGCGTATTTTTGGCTAACAAGAGTAGGGTTGAATCCTGAAGTTGCTAGGCTTTATCCTAGTGAGTTAAGCGGAGGAATGGTGAAACGCGTTGGTTTAGCTAGAGCCTTAAGTCTTAGCCCAAAGATTCTTTTTTTGGATGAACCAACAAGCGGATTAGATCCTAAGAGTGCAAGGCATTTTGATGCACTCATTAAAGAGCTTAGAGATTTGCTTGGAATTAGTATTGTAATGGTAACGCACGATATGGAGAGTGTTAAGGGGGTTGTGGATAGAATGGTGGTTTTAAAGGATAAAAAAGTTTTTTTTCAAGGCAGTTTAGAAGAGCTAAGAGCCCAAACTAATTCGCTAGATTTATTTTTGTATCAAATTTAAGGGAAGAGAATGGAGACACGATTAAATTATGTATTACTTGGAGTATTTTTTATCGCGGTTCTGTTGGCTTTAGCGGGATTTATTTTTTGGATGGGTAAATACGATAGAAATCTAAGCGAATATAATGAGTATTATATTTATAATAAAGAGCTTCCTAATGGCATTAGAGTAGAAACTCCTGTGAAATATTTAGGATTGCCCGTTGGGTTTGTTAGGCATTATCAATTAAGCGGAAATGAAGTGGAGATTGTGGTGTGGGTTCAAAAGGAAATTATACTAAATGAAGGTAGTAAAGTAGCGGTGCAATCACAAGGCTTAACAGGTGGTAATTTTTTAACTCTAATTCAAGGAAAAGGTAAGCCTTTTAGTCAATCACAAAAGGCAATTTTGGGTTTTAAGGAAAATTGGATTGAGCAGGTGAGTTCTAAGGCTGAGAATGTAATGGCACAATTAGAAACGAGTTTGGAGCGGTTTAATCAATTACTTAATGATAAGAATCTTGGAAATATTGAAATGGGTTTGCAGAATTTTGCTAATGTGTCTAGTGAGCTTTACTGGGTGCTAAAAGATGCTAGAGCAGAGATTAGAAATATTGGGGAAGTGAGGGCAAGATTGGATGAAGATTTAAAACAAGGGGATTATAATTTAAGATTGATTTTGACCCCTTTGTTATTTAATTTAGAGCAAAATTCTAAGTCTTTACAAAAAATTTTGCAAGAAGGCAATGAAATTTTGGATGATTTTAGGGATTCGCCTAGTGGTTTTTTGTTTCATTCAACTAAACAAAAACTCGGACCTCGCGAATAAAGGAGTGCAATGAAAATAAGATTAAAAAATATTATTTTAGGAATTATTTTGGGGGTAATCTTTAGTGGTTGTATTAGCAAAGAGGTTTTGCCTGTGAGTTATTATCAATTGGAAATTCCTTATAAGGAAGTGAATTGTAAAAGTATTCAAGTTTATCATTGGTTGGGTGTCGAGGCGGTAGAAAAAATCAATACACAGAAAATTGCTTATAGGCAATCACCTAATGAGGTTGCCTATTTTGCAAAGAATCAATGGATAGAATCTTTACCTGATATGCTTGATTCTTTAATGTTAAAAGCAGCTCACCAAAGTTGTATAAATTTGGTAGAAAGTAAGGATTTGGCAAGAGATTCTCTGAAGCTGTATGTGCTAGATTTTTCTTATGATGAGGTTTCTAATCGTGTGCTTTTTGAGGCAAAGTTACAAAAAAATGCCAAAGTTTCAAAGACTTTATGGATTTATCGCGATGAAGTAGTGCCAGAGGGAGATTTTCAAGAGATTATTAAAACAATGAATGCAGTAATCTTGGATGGATATTTTCAAGCTTTTTTGCAAATGTAGAGTAAATTTATATGGAATATGTGATTTTTTTAGAAGATTGGATTTTGGAGGTTGTGATTGGGATTTTACCTTTTGAGAGGGAAAAGAGGCAAAAGATTAAGCTAGAAGGGGAGTTTTGCTATTTTAAGAATCAAGGGGAATCTTTTTTGGATTATCGTGAGTTAAGGGAGTTTTTTAAAGAGGCTTTTTTGAATGAATTTGGGCTATTAGAAGAAGCCTTAGAGTATTTTTCTAAAGAGATTCCAAAGCGATTTTCGCAGATTCAAAGCTATAAAATTACTATCACTAAATTAGAGATTTTTGAAGATTGTAAAGTAGCGATGCAAATTAGTCATAAAATTTGTTAGAATCACAAAAAAATAAAGGAATAGTATGGAATTATCAATCAATGCTCAAGCCCCTAATTTTAGTTTGCCCAATCAAGATAATGCTGAAATTTCTTTGCAAGATTTTGGTGGAAGTTGGGTAATTTTGTATTTTTATCCTAAAGACAAAACGCCAGGTTGCACCAAAGAAGCTTGTGATTTTCGGGATAATTTGTCGGAATTAAATGATTTAAGTGCGGTTGTTTTGGGTATTAGTCCTGATAGTGTCAAATCTCATCAAAGCTTTATAGAAAAAGAGAAATTGAATTTTACATTGCTAAGCGATACTAGCAAAAATGTTTTAAAAGCTTATGGGGCTTGGGGTCCAAAGAAGCTTTATGGTAAAGAATATGAGGGGGTTATTCGATCAACTTTTATTATTAATCCTCAAGGAAAAATTGCATTTATTTGGAAAAATGTCAAGGTAAAAGGACATATTGAAGCAATCAAAGAGAAATTAAAAGAATTGCAAAACTTACCAAGTTAGCACTTCTTTTTTGATTTTATTGAGACTATCAATGGCTTCTTTGAGCTTGGAGACTTCTTCATCGATTTGTTGGAGATTCCACATATCTAGTGAGGGTGGCATATCTTGAGAGCCACGCTTTATCATAACATAATCCACAAAAGAAATTTTAGCCAATCTTAGGAGAAATTCTATTTCGGCTTGTGCTTCTTCGATTTTTTTTAGCAGAGAATCAATTCGTTCAAACATTGTTGCCTTTCTTTTTTGGTTGATAATTAGATTTTAGCATTTTTTGGTTTATAGAAATTTTAGAATAAGGTAAAATCAATCAATCCCTTTTTGGCTAAAAAGAAGCGAAATTTTTTTGGGATTTTATTTTTGCGGAAAGTTTCCTTTTGGGCTTTGGTGAGTTTATAATGCGTGTAGGGAAAAATACAGATTTGATTTTGGGATTTTTCTAGGGCGATTTTGCCGCCTAAAACGATAGAAAATTCTTGTTGAGTTAGGTGGGTTTGGCATTGCTGTTTTTGGATTTTGCTTAGGCAGTAGCCTAGTTTCTTGGAAGCCTTGTCGATATAATAGAGACTAAGGGCATTGTGTTTAAAGACAAAAAAACCTCCTAAGTCTTCTAAATCTGTCTTGGAATGCTCTTTTGCAAGGAGTTCTAGGCTAAATTGAATTCCGCCTTGGAAATTTTGAATGAGAGGGTTGGCAAAATATTTTCTAAAATAATTTCGCTTATAGGCGGTATCTGCATTGCTAGAATCTTCAAAATAAAAGATTTTATGGGTTTGCAAATACATTTGAAGCGTGATTCTTGGTAGAAAAATCATAGGGCGGAGAATGTAGCAGGTTTTTTGATTTTGTTTCCAAAAGAGGCTTTTGGGGGGTATTTGCATATTTTCTATACTAGTTCCTTTGCAAAATTGCATTAAAAACCATTCTAAATTATCATTGAGTTGGTGGGCTAAAATAAGATTTTGATAGGAATTTTGAGAGACTAAAGAGGTAAAAAAATCATAACGAATCGCCCTTGCATTTGCTTCAAAGTTTTTATTGATTTTTGGAGCTTTGAGTGTGTAGCATTGTTTGTTATCCCAAAAGCAGAGTGTTTTTGCTCTTGAGATTTCTAGGTGTGATTGTTGTCTTATTCCATAATCCACTATTGCTATATCAAAGGCAATTCCATAGCTTTTAAGCAGAAAATAAAGTGCTGTTGAATCTAATCCCCCTGAAAAAGCAAGGAGATTTTTTGCACCTTTTAATTCTTCTAAAAATTCTAATTTAGGCTTTTCCAATCACGCAACCTAAAATATCTTCCCCTGCGATTTCGGTGATTTTTACTTTGTAATAACCACTTGTGATTTCTTCATCAATGGTTTTGTCATTAATTAAAATTTCCCCATCAATTTCAGGGGCAAATCTTAACTCACGCCCAGCATAGAAAAATTCGTGTTCTTTGGATTTGCCCTCAATAAGTGCTGTAACTTCTGCACCTTTTAATTTTTTAAGATTTTGTTGGTATTGGCTTGTAAAGATTTTATTGATTTTCTTTAACCTTGAATGAATTGTTTTGCTAGGGATTTGTTCCATTGTGGCACTTTTTGTTCCTTCTTCTTTGGAGTAAGCAAAGAAATTGATTCGATCAAAAGAAAAATTTTCTATTAATTGACAAAGTTCTTCAAATTCTTCTTCTCCCTCACCAGGATGCCCTAAAATAAAGCTAGTTCTAACAAAGCTATTTGGAGCTTTTCGCATCATTTCTAATAGCTCCATAAATTCTCCATTCCTACCCATAGTCTTAAGCACTTTTTGGGAGGCATGTTGCAAGGGCATATCAAAGTAATTGTGAAAAATTGGCGAATCAATGATTTTTTGAATAAGCTTTTTAGAGGTGGTGGCAGGGTAGAGATAAAGGATTCTCGCACTTTTAATATTCACTCCCTCTTTAGCTAAATCTTCAATGCCACTAATAAGCTCCACTAGTCCATCTTTAATCCCTAAGTCGCGTAAATAAGAGCTAGAATCTTGAGAAATAAAGGTAAAATCACTATAGCCTTGAGAGGCAAGATTGCGCACTTCTTTTAGAGTGGATTCAAGTGTGCGTGAATGCAATTTGCCCTTAAAGCTTGGAATAGCACAAAAGCTGCATTTTTGATTACAGCCCTCTGAGAGTTTGATGTAAGCGTGTATTTTTGATCCACTAATGATTCGCTTGTTGGTTTCATCTGCCAAAAAGACTCCCTTTGCATTAGAGAGGATTTTCTCTCCTTTTTGGCGTTCTTCTATCATTTTGTCAATCTTGTCATAATCTCCCACGCCAGTGATAATATCAAGTTCAGGAATCTCTTCTTTTAATTCCTTAGCATAGCGTTCGCTAAGACAGCCACTAGCTACTAGAATTGCCCCTTGTTTTTTTGTTTCTAGGGCTTCTAGTAGCGTTTGGATACTTTCTTTTTTTGCTGCTTCGATGAATCCACAAGTATTGACAATAACCACATCGGCTTCATTGATTTCTTGTGTGTTTTCATATTCGCTAAGTTTGCCTAGCATAACCTCACTATCAACGAGATTTTTAGTGCAACCTAATGAAATAAGATGAAGTTTTTTTTGCATTTTATAAACCTTGTATTTTTTTAAGTGCGGCTTTAACCATTTGCCCCACCTCATTTTTTTCTAAACCTTTAATGGCTTTTTGAATAATATCATTTTTATAGCCTAGCGATTCAAGGGCTAGAATAACTTGATTATAATCTGAATCTTTGTGATTTGTCTCATTTTGGCTTAGCTCTAGCGACCAGCCAGAGAGTTCTACTAGGATTCTCCCTGCACTTTTTGGACCAATTCCGGGCACTCTTTGCATGGATTTAATGTCATTGCCCTCTACCACTTTAGCAAAAGTTTGTGGTGTGTAGGTAGAGAGAATCGCCATAGCAACTTTGGGACCTACGCCATTAATTTTAATGAGTGTATCAAAGAGTTTTTTTTCACTAGATTCTAAAAAGCCAAAGAGATTTTGTACGTCTTCGCGAATAATGTGTGTGGTTAGCAGCGTAATAGAATCGCCTTTGTTTTGAGTGATTTGATTACTTGTTTGTAAAGAGATAAAAACTTCATAGACAACTCCAGTGCAATTGATTGCTATTTTAGTGGGTTCTTTGGCGAAGATTTTTCCTTCTAGGGCAATAATCATTTTGTCTCCTATAAAACTAAATGGATTTTATCATTTTTAAAAATAACTTTTGAGGGCTCTCCCATTTTAGGGATTAGCATAAATTCTTTTTTGGGAGAGTAGAAAACATAATGAATTTCATTGTATCCCACCCAACCACTTTGCACGACAATAGTGCCATCTTTAGTGGCAGAATCAAGCCTGTTTAAAGCGTTATAGGCTTGTTTTGAGAGCTCGCTTAGAGTATTGATTTTTGCTCTTTTTTCTTTGAGTGCGATTACTCGTGTGTGGTATTCTTCAAATTTGGCAAGCAAATAGCTTGGAGGATTTGTATTGGTGTTTTTGTAATGGATTAGAATCTTTCGCATTTCATCGGCAGTATTTTTGATTTTTTGCAGTTCTAAACTTTCAACTTTTAGCTCTTTGGTGAGCAAAATAGCTTCTTTAATTGAAGAATCTTTTTGGTCTAAAAGCTTTTGGTATAGTGCCTTGTTCTCTAGGCTATAATTAGCAGCGATATAGAATCGGTTTTCGCCCTTTTGCATAAGGGAAACTTCAATGCTTTTAGTAGCGTATAAAAAGGCGTTTGAATGTAGGGTTTGGATAATGATTTCTTCTGCATAAATTTTGCCTCCATACATTTGTTCCACTTCTACCCTTTGGGCTTCAATGATTCCAGTCTCTAAAGTTTTTATTTTGACATTTTTGGCTTGGAGATAACCTTTGTGGTTTTTGATAGTGGCTGTTGTGGCATAGATTTTAGAATCTTGATGTGTGAATCCTCCGATAAAAACTTCATTGGCATTAATTTGTGCATTGGCTCCGACATTGCCTTGGATATTGATTTTGGAGGCTTGGACTTTCATACCCTGTCCAAGTGCTTCTTTGAGTGAATCAGTTTCAGTGATATTGATTTCTGTCCCACTTTCAATCTTGCCAATAAGTGATCCAGTGGTTTTGAGATTGACCTCTTTAGTTTCTAGGGTATTTTCTATATAGAGATAGTTGTCTTCGTATTTTAAAATTCCTCCAATTGCAGTAAGATAGCGAATCTCTAGGGGAGTTTCTACAGGTTTAATGCTATCAGGATCAAATTTAAGTGTGCAGGGCTGATCAAGGGTTTTTGGATTTTCAGGAATAATATATTCGCCACGGATATTTCTGCCAGGCTTTCCTTTGGTGGCTTTGTGAAAGATGCAAATGATTTCATTGGCTATAAGCGTTTGGAAATTTTGAGTTACTTCTTTTTTGAATTCAAGCGAACTCTCACTTGGTGGAATGTAGCCAAAGCTTTGAGAGAGTAGATAATTAACTTCTTGTTTTAGCGGGTATTCTAAAGTATTTAAAAACCCTTTTAAAGCCTTCTTTTCTTCCTCTTCTTTGAAAAATAAAATGCGATTCCACGCCTTGAATTTTTTGATTTGGAGATAGAGATTTTCAAATTCTTGTGGGTTAAACACAAATCCTGCACGAAACACTAAAAAAGCTTGAGAAAAAGATTTATCAGTGAGCATATGGAATCGAGTTTCTTTCTTTTCTTTTTTGAAAATAAGAATGGAGTAGCGTTGAGAGATAATAAGATTAGGCTCTAAGAGATTGTTATAATGACTTAAAAAACTATCGGTTTCGCTTTCTTTTAGCGGTTGGGGAGAGTAATCGTAAGTTTTTTTGACATAGGTTGTGATTCCGCGTAATTCAAAATCAAGCGAATCTAAATTGCAATTTAATTGAGAGGCAATTTGTTTAAAAGCAAATTTAATATCCTCGCATTCATTGATATAATAAGGTCTAAATGAGTTTAAATCTTTTTTTAACATATTCTAAAAGCTTTTTATGTAAAAATATTGCCCTATTTTATCAAAAACCCCATAAGAAAAAGATTACATAAAGAGAATGACAAATGTTTTTAAGAGCTTTTTTAACTAATAGCAGTGGAATCTTAACTTCAAGAATCTTAGGATTTATCCGGGATTTAATGACAGCTAGCACTCTTGGAGCTGGGATTTATAGCGATATTTTTTTTGTAGCTTTTAAATTGCCTAATCTTTTTAGGAGAATTTTTGGTGAAGGGGCATTCAATCAAGCTTTTTTGCCTAGTTTTTTTCAAGCACGATTCCGCGGTGGATTTGCTTTAAAGATTCTTGCAGTTTTTTGCGGAATCTTATTTGTTTTATCAATGCTAGTTTGGGGCTTTCAAAAAGAAGTTACTAAGGTTTTGGCTTATGGGTTTAGTGATGAGAATATCGTGCTTGCAGCACCTTTGGTAGCGATTAATTTTTGGTATTTACTTTTGGTTTTTGTGGTAACTTTTTTGGGGGCAATGTTACAATATAAGCAAAATTTCACCGCGTGGGCGTATTCTCCGGCACTTTTAAATTTGGCAATGATTGTGGCTTTGTTTTTAGCACGCAATAGTCCTGCTTATGAAGCAGTTTTGTGGCTTAGTTATGGAGTTTTAGCCGGTGGAGTGGCACAGATTTTATTGCATTTTTATCCGATGTGGAGATTGAAGTTTTTTAGGCTTTTGTGTGTTGGATTTAGGGAATTAGAGAGTAAAAAAGAAGCAGTCAATGCTAGTGTGAAATCCTTTTATAAGCAATTTTTTCCTGCAATGGTTGGGAGTTCTAGTGCACAACTAGCTTCTTTTATTGATACGCTTTTGGCATCTTTTTTGACAAGTGGGTCGATTTCGTATTTGTATTATGCAAATAGAATCTTTCAGCTTCCCCTAGCGATTTTTGCCATAGCAACTTCCACAGCACTTTTTCCCTTGGTTGCTAAATATCTCAAAGAAAAGGAAGAATCAAAAGCCCTAAGGGAGCTTTCTCGTTCTTTTTGGCTTTTGTGCTTTTTGCTTGGGGCTTGTGTGATTGGCGGGGTTTTGTTGCAAAATGAAATTATTTGGCTTTTGTTTGAGAGGGGGCAGTTTGGGCGTGAGGATACGCTAGAGACAGCGGCGGTTTTTAGCGCTTATATGCTTGGGCTTTTGCCTTTTGGGCTTTCTAGAATCTTTTCTTTGTGGCTTTATTCACAAAACAAACAAGCCCTAGCAGCGAAAATCACCGCATTTTCTTTGGGTGTTGGGACAATTTGTTCGCTTGTGTTAATGCGGTTTTATGGCGCGGTTGGTTTGGCAATAGCGGGAAGTATTAGTGGTTTTTTTGTGTTTTTTCTAACCTTGCATTATTTTGGTTGGGGGAGATTTGTAGAGATTCTAAAGAAGCCTCGATGGGCTTTTTATATTTTTGTTTTATTGTCTTTGGAATCTATGCTTATTTGGCTTTTTAAATCTTATGTGTTTGCATTATGATTTTGTAGTGTGTTGATTTTTTTGAAGGTGAAAAAAGCGATCAATATAAGAATTGCACCAACTCCAAAAAGGATTAATGTAAGATCCTCGATAGAAAATAATTTATTTTTATTTGCAATCAAAAATAATTTAAGCAAGTTTATTGTAGCTCCAAAAAGGCTTAAATTTATTTATTTTTGATGCTGAAAAATTCCACTCCATTAATGTTGGTTAGAGAAAGAATCCCTTGTTGTTGTAATTCTAAAAGCCTTTGAATGCTTGTTTCATTCCACAGGCTTTGTATGTCTGCTTTACTCATAGGACGCAGGGCTAGGGTTTTTAGAATCTCATCTTTTGAGAGTTCTAAATTGTCTTTTTTGGGGCTTGTGATTCGCTTGGGTAAAAACACAGGTATGCCATAGCTTTTAAAAATTGCTTCAAAGTTTTCTAGCGATTCTTGTGAAATAGGATTAACTCTGTAAGCAGGTGGTCTATCAATACTGCCTATGTCTAGTCTTTTTAGTTGCATTGGTGCTAGGAATCTTGCCATTTTTTGCACTTCTTTTGGATCATCATTCACGCCTTTGACAAAAAGAATTTCTGCATAAAGTTCTCCGCTAAAGTCTGCACTAAATTGGTAGATTCCTTGCAAGATTTGCTCTAGGGAAATATTTTTAATGGGTCTGTCAATTTTTTTAAAGATTTCTTGGGAGATGGCATCAAGAGAGAATTTGACTTTATCAAATAGCAAACAAGCCCTAGAAACACTTAAATCCCAAAGTAAAGAGCCATTGGTTAGCAATAGGGTTTGTGTGTCGCCTTTTATGTCTTCTAGTCGCAACATTAATTCATATAAGTTAGGATAGAGTGTAGGTTCCCCATTTGCAGTAATAGTTAGGGATTGAATATTTTTAAATTTATCTAAAGCTTCTTTTATGGCAGTTAGGATGGTATCAACTTCTAAAATTTCTTGCATAGAATCTTGAGCTTTTTTACCCTCTAGTTCGCAATAGAGACAGTCATAATTGCATTGTTTAGTTTGGGGTGAGAGATCTACACCTAGCGATTCTCCAAACCTTCTTGAAGCAACGGGTCCAAAAATGATATTCATAGCTTTTCCTAATAATTAAGGGATTTTTTGAGATTATAGCATAAAGGTATTAATGTAGATTGATAAAGTAGATTCTAAAGCAAATAAAACTTTAGAGAAAACTCTAAAGTTATTGTGGATTAGCAGTGAGTGTGAGTAGGATTTTAACTTCATCGCCTACAAGGCTATTTTTTAGATTAGATTCCCATACTACACCAAAATCAGAACGCTTAATAGTTGCACTAGCTTGAATTTGCAGAGTCGCACCATTAAGTGTTTCTGTGCTTTGAAGCACGATAGGCTTTGTAGTGTTTTTGATGGTTAAATCCCCATAAATTTTGCCTGCTTCAAACTTAGTCATTTTAAAAGTCATATTTGGATATTTTTTAGAATCAAAAATATCTGCCGCGTTTAAATGCTCATCGCGTTTGGCGTTGGCTGTATCAACAGAGGCAATTTCAACGCTACCTTCTAGCGAATTTAGGACTTTTGTGGTTGTATCATAGTCAATATTGGCACTAAATTTATCAAATTTTCCATCTACTTTAGTGAGTTTGAGATGAGAAATTTCAAAATTCACTTGAGAGTTGTTTGGGTCTAGGACATAAGGTTGAGCCAAAAGTGGGCAGCTAAGTAAAGCAACAAGAGCTGAGATAGAAAGAAATTTTTTCATCAAACAATCCTTTTTTGAGATAAGATGCAAGGATTATAGCATATATTTTAGAAATTATTCTCATTTTTATTTAAAAAGGTTTGGCGGTTTTTTTGTGGGTGTTTAGTTTTGTGTAGAGTGGGGGTTAATTAAGAATTATTTTGTGTAGTAGAATCTTTGCAGGATAGGGCTGAGTGTGTCAAATGTAGCATCTTATAGCCACGATTTGACCTATTTTTTTACTTTGAGATAGGCTCTTTGTGGAGCAGGGTAGCCTTCTATGGTTTTTGTTTTGTCGGGAGTTAGAAAATCTTCCAAACTCTCTGCATTGCTCCAAGGCGTTTTTCTTTGTTCATCAATGCCTGTTTTTAAGGTCGCAATATGCGTAATTTCTTTAAAGCCGCAAAATTCTAGCCAGTTTATAAAGGTTTTTAAGGTTGGGATAAAATAGACATTGGGCATTTTGGCATAGCGCTTGTTGCGTGGGCAAAGGGCGATTTCCTCATCCCCTTCTATGATAATACTATCAAAAATTGCTTCTCCACCTTGTTTTAGGGAATTGTAGATAATCTTAATCGAATCAATGGGGCTTTTGCGATGATAAAGCACTCCAAGGCAAAATAAAATATCAAAGTTAATATCCAAAAAAGGCAAATCTTCAATGCCCAAAAGTTCAAAATCAAGCCTTGAATCTTGGATAAAAAATTGCATAAAGTCAAATTGTAACTTGCATAAGGGCATAGGATCTAAGCCGATGATTTTTTTAGGATTTTCTTTAAGCATTCTAAACATATAATAGCCATTATTGCAGCCAATATCTCCTATAATTTTGCCTTGTAAATTTAGATGAGGTTCTAGGAGATTGTATTTAATGGCACTATTCCACTCGCTAAGAATCTCCAAAGAGTTAATTTTAAAAGGTCCCTTTCTCCAAGGGATAAGGGTTTTTGCTACTTCTGTAATGTGGTGGAGTGAAGATTCTGTGAGATTGGGCAAAGAGAGATTAATAAAATCATCAAAGCTAAAAGTGGCGTTTTCTAGCTCATTTTGGGGAAGGCTTTGCAAGGAGTTTAGGGATTCAAATAAGGGTGCAATGTGTTTGTGATTTAATACTAGATTGCGTTTTGCTTGGATTTCTTTTAGGCTTTGCATCAAAAAGCTTCTTCTCTCATTTGGGGTTGTTTGCCATCTTTGTAGATGAGATTATCAGGGCAGGTCTCCACATAATTCCCTTGAGAATCATAATAATATCCCTTTTCATCCCAATAAGAATTAGAATATCCACATTCATTGCGATAGAGACAACCGCTTAAAAAAGTGGAAATAATTAGGCTTTGAAGTATCAAAAGTTTCATTTTTGCTCCTTTGTTTTAGATTCTAGCAAATAAGATTCCCAAAAAGATTCTAAGCTAAAGTTTTGAATATACCATTTTCCAACCCTTGCATACTCTAAAAAGGGCTGTAACTTAAAGGCTTTCACGCTGCTCTTCTAATTCAAAATATTGCAAAGTTTTTTCCTCGCAAAGGGTTTGTTTAGATTGGAGCTCTAAAGAGAGTTCTTGGAGCTCAGCTGTGCTTAGAGTGTTTGAATAAAGCTTGGATTCAAGCTCTTTAATTTGGGATTCAAGCTCTTCAATTTCTTGGGGTAGAATCTCTAAAAGACGCATTTGGTGATAAGAAAGTTTTGTTTTTTGTTTCTCGGTTTTAGGCTTGTCTTTTGGAGTCTGCAAAGAGTTTTTAAAAATTTGGTAATCTTTAAGTTCCTTTTCTATTTCAAGGTATTCACTAAAGCTTTTGTGGGTTTCTTCAATGTTTCCATTGCCCTTAAAAACAAGCAGTTTTTGAGCGATTTTATCCACAAAATACCGATCGTGGCTCACAAAAATAATCGCTCCATCAAAGCTTTGTAAATATTCTTCTAAAATATTAATCGTAGGAATATCTAAATCATTAGTGGGTTCATCTAAAATCAAGCAATCATATTCCTTGGTAAAAAGCAAGGCTAAAGCAACACGATTTTTCTCTCCACCACTTAGCGTGCCGATTTTTTTGTCTAGGAATTCTTTAGGAAAAAGGAAGTTTTTAAGATAGCCAAAGACATGCATATTTTTTCCTTTGACATCGATTCTATCTCCGCCAAAGGGGCAAAAGGTTTCTAGCAAATCCTTAGAATCATCTAGCATTTCTCTGTGCTGATCAAAATATCCTATTTTCACTTCTCCGCATTCTATTTTCCCTTTTTGAGGTTTTAAGCGACCTAACATTAATTTTAAAAGCGTTGATTTACCGGCACCATTTTTGCCTACAATGGCTATTTTATCGCGTTGTAAAATGCGTGTTGAAAAGTCTTTGATGAGAAGTTTTTTATCAAGACTAAAGGAAATATTTTGCAAATCAAAAAGCATTTTTTTGCGATTCACCCCTTCTTCTTGATTAAAATGCTTTTTTTCGCGTTCTAACTCTAAAGTCATTTTTCGGATAATAGAGGGATTGTTTTTGGCGGTTTGTCGCATTTGCATAATACGCTCTTTTCTGCCCTCATTGCGTTTAACTCTTGCCCTTACTCCACGCGCTAACCATTCTTCTTCGGCTTTTAAGTGTTTAAGTAGCGTCTCATGGCTTTTAGCAAGGCTTTTTAGGAGTTCTTCTTTGGCTCTTAGATAGTCTCCATAGCCGCCTTTGAAACTTCGAATCTTGCAGTCTTCTACTTCAATGACGCGTGTGGCGATTCTATCAATAAAATACCGATCGTGGCTAATAAAAATAAGTGTCCATTTCTCTCTTAAAAGCAAGTCTTCTAAAAATTCCACCATTTCAACATCAAGGTGGTTTGTAGGTTCATCAAGCAGTAAAATATCAGGCTTTCTTAAAAGCAAACAAGCTAAAGCTACGCGTTTTTGCTCTCCACCACTTAAGAGATTGGCGAAGTTGTCTTGAAGCTCTTTGAGAGCAAAAGTTTCTAGAATCTGGTTGATTTTATTTTCCAAATCCCAAGCATTGTGATGATCAATAAAATTGCTTAAAAGCGAATGTTCTTTGATAAGTGATTCATCATCTGGGTGATTTTGGAGTTTTTGAGCGATTTCATCTAGCCTTTTTCTAGCTTGTGTAAGCTCTTCTAAAGAATGCAAAATAACTTCCTTGACACTCTGCCCCTCTTGAAAAACAGGCTTTTGGATTAAATGTTTAATTTCTAAATTGCCTTGGAGGATTCGGTTTCCCTCATCGGCTTCCACTTCTCCGCTAAGAATCTTTAAAAGCGTGGATTTTCCTGCACCATTTTTGCCGACAATAGCCATTCTCTCTCCCTCTTGCACACTAAGGGAAATATCGCTTAAAATGGGCTTGTAGTCGTATTGTTTGGAGATATTTTGCAAAGAAAGATTAGCCATTTTTTTCCTTAGGTTTAAAAAGTAATGCAAAGCATAGGGCACCAATGATTAGTGAGAGAAGTTGCCCTTGTGTTAGCCAATTAAAGGCTACAAAGCCAAGCTGTGAATCGGGTTCTCTAAAGAATTCTGCAATAAAACGCATCAGCGAATAAAGCACACCATATAAGATTCCAATCTGTCCTATAAAATGCGCCTTTTTTCTCCATAAAAAGAGAATCACAAAAACAACAATACCCTCTAAAAAGGCTTCATAAAGCTGACTTGGGTGGCGTAAGATCCCATTTACATAAATCCCTAAGGCACTTGAAGTTTCTCTACCAATTAGCTCTTGATTAAGGAAGTTTCCAATCCTGCCAAATACATAGCCTAAAGGAATGCTAAGTCCAGCCAAATCCATAAAAAGCCAAAAATTGATTTTTTTAACCCTTGCAAAGATTAAAGAAGCAATCAAAAAGCCAATGACTGCCCCATGATAGCTCATTCCGCGAATCCCAACAAAATTCCCATCTTTATCTAAGGGGTTGAAAATTTGCCAAGGATGAGTGAGATAATAAGTGGTAAAAGGATCATAAAAAATGATATATCCAAGCCTAGCACCTAGAATAACGCCAATTTCCACCCATAAAAAATAACTCTCTAAAAGTGCATTTGAAATAGGATAAGAATCTTTTTTGGCAATCCATTTTGCTACACCAAGTGCTACAAGTAAAGCTAAGACATACATTATCCCATACCAATGCACACTAATGCCAAAAAGATTGAAAGCAACGGGGTCAAAAGTGCTATAAATATTATTCCATTTTTCCATTAATAACCTCAAAAAATTCATGTAATCCCAAGTATAAAAAGCGTTCATACAAAAGATCATCAGAAAGATAAAAATGAAATTTAAATCCATCTTCCTTGGCAAGTTTTAGCCAATATCCTAAAATATATAAACTAATATCTTTTGCTTGTGGAATGCTAAAAGAGATTTCATTTATTTGGGTTTTTCGTATTTTTTCTAAAAGTAATTTCATATCTTGATAATCGCTAATATCTTTTAATTTTCCATGCAAGACATAAATATTTTCTTGAATTTCTTCAATTCGCAAGCCTAAACCTTCTTATTGGAATTTGCTAAAAGCAGATTCTAACAAAATAAAAGTAAAATTCAAAAAGTAACTTTTAGATTTTTTTGGGATTTAGTTGAATTATTTTTAAGAAAAACCTAAAGGCAGATTTCTTAATGATAGAAAATTTATAAAGATTTTTTGTGATTCTTTTGGGTAGAATTCTTATTTTAGAAAATTAAATAGTTATGGCAATATTTTTAGCTTTCTTAAAATAAGGAAGCAAAGGGCTTTGATGGAGAAATTTGCAATTGTTGGTGCTGGTGGGCATGGAAGAGTAGTAGCTGATATTATTTTGGCGTGTGGAGGCGAAATTGCTTTTGTGCTTGATGATTCTCCGCAAGGTAAAATTTTGGCACATAAAAATGCCATTTCTCCCAAAGAATTTTTAATATTGGCTTTACAAAAAAAGGTTAAGATTGCATTGGCTATTGGGAATTGCCAAGCAAGAAGAGCCTTTTTTGAAGTTTTTAAACAGCAGGGTTTTGAGATACCAAGCCTTATTCATCCAAGTGCAATTATTTCTAAAAACGCTAAAATAAGTGAGGCTTGTGTGGTGATGCCAAATGTCGTAGTGAATGCAGGAAGCACCATAGAATCAGGTGTGATTTTAAACACAGGTTGTGTGGTAGAGCACGATTGCAAGGTGGGAGAATTTTCTCATCTAGCTCCCAAAAGCACACTTTGTGGTGGTGTTAGTATTGGCAAAGATTCGCATATTGGAGCAGGAAGCGTTGTGATTGAGGGCAAAAGTGTGGGTGATGGTTGTATGATTGGAGCAGGAAGCGTTGTGATTAATGACATTCAATCTTTTAAAAAGGTTGTAGGAAATCCAGCAAAAAAGGAGTTACAATGAGTTTTAGAATTTTTTTATCCCCGCCACAAATGGGAAAAAATGAACAAAAGTATGTTGATGAAGCTTTTAGAAGTAATTATATTGCACCACTAGGAGAGTTTGTTAATTCCTTTGAATTAGCAATGCAAGACTACACTAAAAGCCCTAATGCACTTGCACTTAGTAGCGGGACAGCAGCTTTGCATTTGGCTTTAAGAGTAGCAGGAATCACCAAGGGTGATTTAGTTTTGGCAAGCACTTTTACTTTTATAGGTTCGATTGTGCCAATCTTGTATCAAGGAGCAACTCCGATTTTTATTGATAGTGATTCTTCGTGGAATCTCTCTCCGAAACTTTTAAGAGAAGCACTAGAGAGTTTAAAAACAAAACCCAAAGCTTTGATTTTGACACATCTTTATGGGCAGTGTGCTAAGATTTCTGAAATTGCAGAAATTTGCAAGGAATATGGGGTTTTATTGATTGAAGATGCAGCAGAATCTTTAGGGGCATTTTATAAGGGGCAACATACTGGAACTTTTGGAGAGTTTGGCGCATTGTCTTTTAATGGTAATAAAATTATTACAACAAGTGGTGGAGGAATGCTGCTAGGTAAAGATTCAAGCCAAATGCAAAAGGCAAGGTATTATTCCACTCAAGCAAGAGAGAATCTGCCTTATTATGAGCATTTAGACTATGGTTATAATTACCGCCTTAGCAATATTTGTGCGGCAATTGGTTTGGGGCAGTTAGAAGAAATAGAAGATAAGGTTGCAAAACGACGAAAAATTTTTGATTGGTATCAAGAAAATCTTTCTAGTGAATTTGTAGAATTTATGCCGGAGATTCCTGATTCAAGAGGAAATCGTTGGCTAAGCACTTTGATTTTTAAAGAGAAAAAAGTCAATGTAATGGATCTTGTGCAGATTCTAGCTAGTAAAGACATTGAATCACGCCCATTATGGAAGCCTATGCATTTACAGCCTTTATTTAGAGATTCTTTAAATTTTTGTGATGGCACTTCTCAAAATCTCTTTAATAATGGAATTTGTTTGCCTAGCGGTGGAGCCTTAGAACGCAGAGAGATTGATGAGGTATCAGGCTATATTTTGGATTATTTAAAGAGTCTTTAAGTGATAAAATCTGCTATTTTTCGCCCAAGTAATCTCAAAAGAATCCTATTCTTTTTGGTAATTGATATAGTTGTTTCATACTTTGCTTTAGTTTTGTCATATGATTTGCGTTTTAGCTTTCAGGTGCCCTTAGAATTTAATAGTGGAGTGATTCTTGCTTTTTTGGTTTTAATTGTCTTAAAAATTGGGGCTTTGTGGGTTTTTAAAATTTACTTAGTGCCGTGGCGATTTTTTGGATTAAGCGAAGCTTTAAAAATCATTTATGCCCATATTTTAGCTTATGGAATCTTTACGCTTTTATTCTTTTTGGGTTTTTTTGATAAATTTCCTTTGAGTGTGGTAATAATTGATTTTGTTATATCAGGGATTTTGATTGGGGGGATTAGAATCTCTAAGCGAATTTATTTAGAGAATTCTCCTAAAAATTCTCCTAAACCTGCTTTGATTTTTGGGGCTAATACACAGGCAGCCACACTCATTAAAAGTTCCCTTAATAGCGAAATTCCCTTTTATCCTTTGGCAATCATTGATGAAGATAAAAAGGAGCAAGGCAACTATATTTCAAATCTCAAAGTCTATCCTAAAACAGCGCTAAAAGAGCTTTTAGAGAAGCATAAGATTAAAAGTGTGATTTTAACCAAACCTTATGCCAAACCGCCCTTAGAAAAGCTTTTTAATGAATTAACGCAAATGGGGATTGAAGAGATTAAAATCGCTTCAATGCTTAAAGAGGACAAACCGCTAGAAGATATTTCAATTGAGGATTTACTCTCGCGACCTAGTAAGGATTTAGATAAAGAAGTGATTGGAGAGTTTATTGCTAATAAAACGATTCTAATTACAGGAGCAGGTGGGAGCATTGGCAGTGAGATTGTGCGGCAGTGCGTGGAATTTGGAGCAAAGCGATTAATTTTGTTAGATCATAGCGAATACAATCTTTATGCGATTACAGAGGAGCTCACAAGAAAAATTTCCTCTAAAAATGATAAAAAAAGTTTATTACGAACAGCAATGTTTTCAATCTTAGAAAAAGATCGACTTTTAGAGCTTATGCAAGAAGAAAAGCCTGATATTGTGGTGCATGCTGCAGCTTATAAGCATGTTCCGCTTTGTGAATATAATCAAAAAAGTGCTATTGAAAATAACATTTTAGGAAGTAAAAATGTGATTGATTCTGCTATAGAGATAAAAGTCCCTAAAATCGTGATTATCTCAACAGATAAAGCAGTGCGTCCAACAAATGTAATGGGAGCAACTAAGCGAGTTGTCGAGCTATATGCACAAAATGTCGATTCAAAACAAAGTGAGATTGTGGCAGTGCGGTTTGGAAATGTGCTTGGGAGTAGCGGATCGGTGGTGCCAAAGTTTAAAGCACAGATTCAAAGTGGAGGACCAATCACCGTAACTCATCCAGAAATTACGCGATATTTTATGCTTATTCCTGAAGCGTGTCGGCTTGTTTTACAGGCTTCTGCAATTGCTAAGGGTGGAGAGATTTTTATTTTGGATATGGGAGAGCCTGTTAAGATTGTGGATTTAGCTAAAAATATGCTAAAACTCTATGGCAAGGAAGAGGAAATAGAGATTGTCTTTAGCGGATTGCGACCAGGAGAGAAGCTCTATGAGGAGCTTTTGATTGGCGAGAGTGAAGGCAAGACAAAATACCCTTCAATTCAAGTAGCTCGTCCTACAAGTTATGATATTAATAAGCTTAATCAAGATATTAGCGAACTTTTAGAAACACAAGAAGTGGTAGCAAAATTAAAAGAAATTGTAGTGGAGTTTAACCATAATGCACACGGACAATAAACCAACTCTTGCTTTGGTGGTGTCTTCGCTTAGAATGGGTGGGGCTGAGAAAGTGGCGAGTTTTTTGGCAAATGCCTTAGTTGATTCTTATCGAATTGTTTTGATATTGTGGAGCGATAAAGATCGTTTTTTTAGCTTAGATGAACGCATAGAAGTGGTGGTGATTGCAACAAAAATGCGTGGAATGCTTGGAAATATAGAGCGTATTTTTAGACTTGGGCGTTGTTTTAGAGAGTATAAGGTGGATTTGGTAGTTAGCTTTATTCATCAAACTAATGTTTTGGCGATTTTAGCTGCTAGAGCAAATAAGATTCCAATTATTGCAACAGAACATAGTATTTATGCGAGTTTGGATCATCTTAAGATTTGGAAGTTTTTACGCCAAAGAGTGTATCCTCTAGCTAATCACATCACCACACTGACCCAAAAAGATTTGAAGCATTATAAATTTTTAAAAAATGTTAGCGTGATGCCTAATCCGGTTGTTATCCATAAAGCCCTAAAAGCAGATCAGCAAGATTTTAGTGTCCATAAGCCTTATATTTTGAGTGCAGGGAGAATGATAGAATCAAAGCATTTTGAAGATCTATTAGAAGTTTTTGGGCGATTTTCTAAAAAAAATCCTCAATTTTCATTGCTTTTAGCAGGTGATGGAAAGTGTCGCGATTCTTTAGAAAAACAAGCCCAGAATCTAAAGGCAAAAATTGTCTTTTTGGGGAAAGTTGAGAATCTTTATAATGCCTATCAAAATGCGGAATTTTTTGCATTAACTAGTCATAGGGAAGGCTTGAGTAATGTTTTAATTGAATCTTTAATGTGTGGAGTGCCTGTGATTAGCTATGATTGCCCTTATGGACCTAGTGAGATTATAAATGATGGAAAAAATGGAATCTTGGTTAAAATGGGCGATAAAAACGCCTTATTAGAAAGCTTTGAAGTGATGCTAACTAAAAGGCAAGAATTTGCCAAAAATACACAGGTAATTTATGAAAAATTTGGAGAAGAAGTGGTTTTGAAAAAATGGCAAAAGCTTATTGCACTAACGCTTTATAAAAAGAACTAAAGAGCCAAAGAGTATCAAAAATCCTCCAAAATATTGCAATAAATTAAGATTTTCTCCTAAAAGCCACAAAGAAAGCAAAACTCCCACAAGAGGTTCTATCATCCCTAGAATTGCCGTTTTGGTTACATTGATTCTAGGCATTCCAAGGAAATATGCCATCATAGGAAAGAGCGTGGAAATAAAGGTGAGCCCAAGAAGAGAAAGGATGCCATTAATATTAAAATTATCAAATTGCGGTGGATTTGGAATCATAAAGCCAAGAATCATCAAAGCTGCAAAAAGACAAATATAAAAGCTATAAACAACAGAGGAAAGATTGCTCGTATAGGATTTGCTAAAAACCACATAAAGCCCATAAAACAACGCACCAATAAGTGATAAAATCACACCATAAACGCTAAGCTCAAGATCTTTTGGGGGTTGAAGTATGATTGCCAATCCTGCAAAACACAAAAAGAGCGAGAAAAGTGTCTTGGCTTGTAACTTTTGTCTCAAAAAAATAAGAGCAATAAGTGCGACAATAATAGGATAAATATGATAAATAAGCACAGAAAGTGAGGCAGGAATATAACGCAAAGAATCAAGGTAGGCAAAAGATTGAATGATGTATAAAATACCACCAAGGAAGAAAAATTGCAAATATTGCAATTTCGTGAGTTTAAGAGAGATTTGCCTATAAAGTGCCCACAAAAATAGCAAAAAGGCGCTACAAAGGAAGCGAAAAAATAAAATAAAATCTGTTGAGATTCCGTTATTTTGAGATATTACACTCCATATAGGCATAATCCCATAGGCAATACTTGCGCTAATGATCCATAAGATTCCAATTTGTTCGTTACTTAATTTTTGCATTAAAAAATTCTCAAAAATAAATTGTATTATTGTAATATCTTTAGAATAAATTTTTGAAGTCTTGTGTAAAAATTTTTTAAAGTGATTGATTTATATCTATGAATATAGTATTTGTATAAAGATATATCCATAGTAATCAAGCTTTATTTTTAAAAAATTGATTAATGGATTCTAATAAGATTCCAATTTGTTCGTTACTTAATTTTTGCATTAAAAAATTCTCAAAAATAAATTGTATTATTGTAATATCTTTAGAATAAATTTTTGAAGTCTTGTGTAAAAATTTTTTAAAGTGATTGATTTATATCTATGAATATAGTATTTGTATAAAGATATATCCATAGTAATCAAGCTTTATTTTTAAAAAATTGATTAATGGATTCTAATTTAATCTCCCCTTAAGCTTAAGCTGCTATAATTCCACTTCCTTTTTTGCATAAAAAAAGTGTTCTTTTGGCTTTATATACATAAACATTGATTTAAAGTTAAAATGATCTTTGACAACTAAGCAGGAATATAAAAAAGACAACCTAGAAATTATTTCTATTCTTTTTATATTTCTAAAATCATACAACATAAACTCATTTATGACTTTGTAGTTTTATAACCACAAATCTATAAAACAGAGATTTTGAGATTTTAGGACAAACAATCCAATTTATTTTTATGGAGAGTTTAAGTCTTTTTATTAAGATTTTTAACTCCCCATTTTCTATGGAGAGTTTGATCCTGGCTCAGAGTGAACGCTGGCGGCGTGCCTAATACATGCAAGTCGAACGATGAAGCTTCTAGCTTGCTAGAAGTGGATTAGTGGCGCACGGGTGAGTAATGCATAGGTTATGTGCCCTTTAGTCTGGGATAGCCACTGGAAACGGTGATTAATACTAGATACTCCCTACGGGGGAAAGTTTTTCGCTAAAGGATCAGCCTATGTCCTATCAGCTTGTTGGTGAGGTAATGGCTCACCAAGGCTATGACGGGTATCCGGCCTGAGAGGGTGATCGGACACACTGGAACTGAGACACGGTCCAGACTCCTACGGGAGGCAGCAGTAGGGAATATTGCTCAATGGGGGAAACCCTGAAGCAGCAACGCCGCGTGGAGGATGAAGGTTTTCGGATTGTAAACTCCTTTTGTTAGAGAAGATTATGACGGTATCTAACGAATAAGCACCGGCTAACTCCGTGCCAGCAGCCGCGGTAATACGGAGGGTGCAAGCGTTACTCGGAATCACTGGGCGTAAAGAGCGCGTAGGCGGGGTAGCAAGTCAGATGTGAAATCCTATGGCTTAACCATAGAACTGCATTTGAAACTGTTACTCTAGAGTATGGGAGAGGTAGGTGGAATTCTTGGTGTAGGGGTAAAATCCGTAGAGATCAAGAGGAATACTCATTGCGAAGGCGACCTGCTGGAACATTACTGACGCTGATGCGCGAAAGCGTGGGGAGCAAACAGGATTAGATACCCTGGTAGTCCACGCCCTAAACGATGAATGCTAGTTGTTGTGAGGCTTGTCCTTGCAGTAATGCAGCTAACGCATTAAGCATTCCGCCTGGGGAGTACGGTCGCAAGATTAAAACTCAAAGGAATAGACGGGGACCCGCACAAGCGGTGGAGCATGTGGTTTAATTCGAAGATACGCGAAGAACCTTACCTAGGCTTGACATTGATAGAATCTACTAGAGATAGTGGAGTGCCCTTTTAGGGAGCTTGAAAACAGGTGCTGCACGGCTGTCGTCAGCTCGTGTCGTGAGATGTTGGGTTAAGTCCCGCAACGAGCGCAACCCTCGTCCTTAGTTGCTAGCAGTTTGGCTGAGCACTCTAAGGAGACTGCCTTCGTAAGGAGGAGGAAGGTGAGGATGACGTCAAGTCATCATGGCCCTTACGCCTAGGGCTACACACGTGCTACAATGGGGTGCACAAAGAGAAGCAATACTGCGAAGTGGAGCCAATCTCTAAAACATCTCTCAGTTCGGATTGTAGTCTGCAACTCGACTACATGAAGCTGGAATCGCTAGTAATCGTGAATCAGCCATGTCACGGTGAATACGTTCCCGGGTCTTGTACTCACCGCCCGTCACACCATGGGAGTTGTATTCGCCTTAAGTCGGAATACTAAACTAGTTACCGCCCACGGCGGATGCAGCGACTGGGGTGAAGTCGTAACAAGGTAACCGTAGGTGAACCTGCGGTTGGATCACCTCCTTTCAAGAGACATCACTAAATATTCATTTATTTAGTTGAATAAGGAAGTCTTTTTTCCTGCTTAGTTTTCAGAGATCATCCAAGCTTTAGAGTAGGGGCTTATAGCTCAGGTGGTTAGAGCGCACCCCTGATAAGGGTGAGGTCGGAGGTTCAAGTCCTCCTAAGCCCACCATTGGGGAATTAGCTCAGCTGGGAGAGCGCCTGCTTTGCACGCAGGAGGTCAGCGGTTCGATCCCGCTATTCTCCACCATTAAAAGGTTTAATGTGAGTTTTTTTAATCTTAAGATTCACATTAGACTTTTTAAGTCTAAAAGTTATTTAAAAACTCATTGTTAAAGCCTATATAAGTAAATAACTACAATCACGCAAACAAATAACTAAAGATTTGCCTAAAGATTGTTAATCTTAGAGATTTACATTCTTTAAGGCAGTGGCGTTAGAATAAAGTCAGTTAAGCTTGTGAAGGGCAAATGGTGGATGCCTTGGGTAGTAGAGGCGATGAAGGACGTACTAGACTGCGATAAGCTAGGGGGAGTTGTCAAGAAACTTTGATCCCTAGATTTCCGAATGGGGCAACCCAATATGTAGCAATACATATTACCTTAAATGGAGCGAACCTAGTGAAGTGAAACATCTCAGTAACTAGAGGAAAAGAAATCAAACGAGATTCTCTTAGTAGCGGCGAGCGAAAGGGGAATAGGGCAAACCGAATGCTTGCATTCGGGGTTGAGGACTGCAATATCCACTAAAATACTCTAATAGAACATTCTGGAAAGGATAGCCATAGAGGGTGATAGTCCCGTATATGAAAGAGTATTTTTAGGTAGCAGGATCCAGAGTAGGTCAGGACACGTGAAATCCGGGCTGAAGCTGGGGGGACCACCCTCCAACCCTAAATACTACTACTACACCGATAGCGAACCAGTACCGTGAGGGAAAGGTGAAAAGAACCGCAGTGAGCGGAGTGAAATAGAACCTGAAACCATTTGCCTACAATCATTCAGAGCCCTATGATTTATCAGGGTGATGGACTGCCTTTTGCATAATGATCCTGCGAGTTGTGGTATCTGGCAAGGTTAAACTAATGTGAAGCCGTAGCGAAAGCGAGTCTGAAAGGGCGCTTAAGTCAGATGCTGCAGACCCGAAGCTGAGTGATCTATCCATGGCCAAGTTGAAAGTGGGGTAACACCCACCGGAGGACTGAACTCGTACCCATTGAAACGGGTTGGGATGAGCTGTGGATAGGGGTGAAAGGCCAATCAAACTCAGTGATAGCTGGTTCTCTTCGAAATATATTTAGGTATAGCCTCAAGTGATAGTAATAGGGGGTAGAGCTCTGATTGGGCTAGGGCTGCTCACCGCGGTACCAACCCCTGTCAAACTACGAATACCTATTACCGTATCTTGGGAGTCAGGCGGTGGGTGATAAAATCAATCGTCTAAAGGGGAACAACCCAGACTACCAACTAAGGTCCCAAAGTTCTATTCTAAGTGGAAAAAGATGTGAAGTTACTTAGACAACCAGGAGGTTGGCTTAGAAGCAGCCATCCTTTAAAGATAGCGTAACAGCTCACTGGTCTAGTGATTTTGCGCTGAAAATATAACGGGGCTAAGATAGACACCGAAGTTGTAGATTGTGCTGATGCACAGTGGTAGAAGAGCGTTCACATCAGCGTTGAAGCCATACCGGTAAGGAGTGGTGGAGCGGTGTGAAGTGAGCATGCAGGAATGAGTAGCGATAAAAGTGGTGAGAATCCACTTCGCCGTAAATCTAAGGTTTCCTACGCTATGCTCGTCATCGTAGGGTTAGTCGGGTCCTAAGACAAGTCCGAAAGGGGTAGTCGATGGAAAATTGGTTAATATTCCAATACCAACATTAGTGTGCGATGGAGGGACGCATAGGGTCAAGACAAGCTAGCCGATAGAAATGCTAGCCGAAGGGTGCAAGTTAGGAGATTGGCAAATCCGCTCCCGTATCCCAAACCCAACAGGCTTTCTGAAGTCTTCGGATGGATGAGAGAATTGTTAAGATCGTCGTGCCAAGAAAAGCTTCTAAGTTTAGCTAATGTTGCCCGTACCGCAAACCGACACAGGTAGATGAGATGAGTATTCTAAGGCGCGTGAAAGAACTCTCTTTAAGGAACTCTGCAAACTAACACCGTAAGTTCGCGATAAGGTGTGCCTAAGCAATTAGGTCTCAGCAAAGAGTCCCTCCCGACTGTTTACCAAAAACACAGCACTTTGCCAACTCGTAAGAGGAAGTATAAGGTGTGACGCCTGCCCGGTGCTCGAAGGTTAAGAGGATTAGTCAGCCGCAAGGCGAAGCTTTGAATTGAAGCCCGAGTAAACGGCGGCCGTAACTATAACGGTCCTAAGGTAGCGAAATTCCTTGTCGGTTAAATACCGACCTGCATGAATGGCGTAACGAGATGGGAGCTGTCTCAAAGAGTGATTCAGTGAAATTGTAGTGGAGGTGAAAATTCCTCCTACCCGCGGCAAGACGGAAAGACCCCGTGGACCTTTACTACAGCTTGGCACTGCCGATGGGAGCATTATGCGCAGCATAGGTGGGAGGCTATGAAATCTTTACTCTGGTAGAGATGGAGCCATCGTTGAGATACCACCCTTAATGTTTCTGTCTGCTAACTAGCTAGAGTTATCCTCTAGTAGGACAATGCCTGGTGGGTAGTTTGACTGGGGCGGTCGCCTCCTAAAAAGTAACGGAGGCTTGCAAAGGTTGGCTCAAAATGGTTGGAAATCATTTGTAGAGTGTAATGGCATAAGCCAGCCTGACTGTAAGACAAACAAGTCAAGCAGAGACGAAAGTCGGTCATAGTGATCCGGTGATTCTGTGTGGAAGGGTCATCGCTCAAAGGATAAAAGGTACCCCGGGGATAACAGGCTGATCTCCCCCAAGAGCTCACATCGACGGGGAGGTTTGGCACCTCGATGTCGGCTCATCGCATCCTGGGGCTGGAGCAGGTCCCAAGGGTATGGCTGTTCGCCATTTAAAGCGGTACGCGAGCTGGGTTCAGAACGTCGTGAGACAGTTCGGTCCCTATCTGCCGTGGGCGTAGGATTGTTGAGGAGATCTGTCCCTAGTACGAGAGGACCGGGATGGACATACCACTGGTGTAGCTGTTGTCCTGCTATGGGCATCGCAGCGTAGCTACGTATGGATGTGATAAACGCTGAAAGCATCTAAGCGTGAAGCCAACTCCAAGATGAACAATCCCTGAAGGTCGCAGGAAGACTACCTGCTTGATAGGGTAGGGGTGTAAGCATAGTAATATGTTTAGCTGACTACTACTAATAGACCGATTGGCTTAATATAAAGACTTTAAGCCACTGCCTTAATGAGTGTAAAGCACTCTTAAATCTTAGTTAGTGATTGATACTAATAGGCTTTTTTTACATTGTCATCTTCGTGCTAATAGAGAAGAGGTTCCACCTAGCTCCATTCCGAACCTAGAAGTTAAGCTCTTCTTCGCTGATGATACTGCAACTTTCAGATGTGGTAAAGTAGGACGGTGCGGAGATGAGAGTGTAAAAGAAAATGAGTTAAACTGCTTTTTATTTCTCCCTTGTAAAACTTATATTAACTAAATCATTGAATAGATAGAAAAGAATTATAAGATAATATAGATAATAAGTGTGTGAATGGATATAAGAAATATAAGATTTAGATAATAAAAATAAAAATACTTGAAAACTATTAAAGAAAAAAGTTATTTTAATATAAGAGATATTGCTTATTGTTAGCGGTAAATTTGTCTTAAAAAAGAGAAATAGTATTTGGTTTAAAGATAATAATATTATTTTATATTTTTAAATAGTCTTATTATATGCAAATAGGTTGCTTAATCAATAATGTGTGAGTTGTGTATTGGAAGGTAATAGAATAAAATATAAATATTTTAAAATGGTAAATTTAAGGTTTGTATAGGTTTTTGTATAGGTTTGTGGGTGTTTGATGATGAGCTTTGTAATTTTTAACATTAGGATTGTTGGGGAGAAACTGAAAAAATAAAAGATAGAAATTCTAGTGTAAAAGGGAAAGGGTGGGATAATAAAGAGTTGCTAGAGATTGAAAGACTTAATAAATAAGGTTCAATAAATAAAGATCTAGATTATTGATGATTGGTGTTGATGTGATTCTGCTAAAGGGGTGTAAAAGGGTTTAAATAGGTTGGAATTGGTGCGTTTGTTTGAATGATTGTTGGGTTTAAATTTATTATTGAAAGACTTAATAAATAAGGTTCAATAAATAAAGATCTAGATTATTGATGATTGGTGTTGATGTGATTCTGCTAAAGGGGTGTAAAAGGGTTTAAATAGGTTGGAATTGGTGCGTTTGTTTGAATGATTGTTGGGTTTAAATTTATTTGGATTATTGGTGGCTAAAGAAATTGAAATAGCATTAGTTCTATTAAAAGTGTTTGTAAAATCTTAATGGTGTAAATTTTTACTCAATAAATCTATTGGATTCTTTGTTTAAATAAGTAATTGTGGTTTAATTACATTATTTTTAGGAAATACTTTTTAAATGGAGCGAGAAATACAAAAGATTATAAATATTCTAAAGAAAGCATAAAATAAAGATTCGGTTTTAAAAGGAATTTTAATCCTGCGTGGCTTACCGAAAACCACTTATTTTAGTCCCTTTTTAAATTTCTTTAGAAAAATTTTAGCATATTTTTCACTAATTTTTCTACTTAAATCCCTAAATTTCTTGGTTTTTTAGGTATAAATTTTACCATAAAGAAATTTAAGAAGGAACTAAAACCTTATTCTTTCATTTACTAAATCATCTAGAATTTTACCATAAAGAAATTTAAGAAGGAACTAAAACATCAAAATGTTCCTCTCTTTGAATAACTCCACCTTGTAGGGTAACTTGTGGGACAAAAATACCTCCGATAGTATCCCCTGTATAAATTCCACCAATCCATAAAGAATCAAAATCAAAACTTCTCTCACTTTCAAAAGAAAAACCAAAATTGCTTACATATTCGTTTTGTTTATAGCTTCCATTACCAGCTACAAGAATATCAAATTTAGGTGTAAGAGTGTAAATAAAAGTTTGACTAATAGAGACTTGTTTTGTATCTGTCCAAGTTTTTGTGTCAGGCTGTGCCACAAGTGTGGGATACATATTATAAATGTAGGCATTACCACTACTTAGATAACTTACGCTTGTAATACTTCTTAAGCCAATTTGTTTTTTAAAAAGCGAATCCAAAGTAATGGGGTCAGAAGCGAAACTAATTGAAATTAATCCAAAAAAAGAGACTAAAATCCTTTTTAACATTGTAATCCTTTATAAAAAAATTATAGCTAAGGATTAGCAATGAGTATTCCATATTTGGTTTTAAAGCGATAAATTTTAGAATGGAATTGTAAATTACTTGAAAAATGCTTCGTTAGGAAATTCTAAATCTTTTATCATAGGTTTGGAGTTTTCATTTTTAGCAATTACAAGAGCAAATCCACCTGTATGATTCCTATCCCATACAGAATAAAACTCTTTTTTGGTTGCTTTATATTGTCCAAAATTAGGGTCAAAAACTTGAATAAAATCGCCTTTGTGATTGATAATTACAACAAAATGAGGGAATCTAGGGTCATTTTCTATTCTTACAAGCAAAGGATAAGAAGTTTGTTCTAATATTTCTCTTTGGAGTTGAAAGCCTTTAGTTGCATAACCTAGAGTATTTGCCACTTCTTGCAATTCTTTGAAGCTTAACATATCGGTTTTTTGATTTAAAAAAGCAAGTATATCTTGTTCGCTATATTGTCTAAATTCAAAGAAATTAAGTAAAGTAGCTAAAGCAGAAGCCCCACAAGATTCCTCATATTGCTGCCTTATAACATTTTGATTGTGGAGTTCTTGTAGAGATTTAACGCTAAAAGCAAAAGCAAAGTTTGTTATAAAAACAAGCAAAAAAATGCGCAATAAAAGCATTTTTTGCATTATGCTTTTGCTTCCTTGATCATTTGATTAATGAAACTATCTATTTCTTTAGAAGTTTTAGAAGTTAAAGTGCTAGAATATCCATTGCCATAACTATATGCCTCTATGGCTTGTTTGTTTTTCAAGTCTTGATTTTCCTTTTCTAGTTTTTCTTTTTGATTGAGTATATCAAAAATGCTTTGGGTAGTATCAAAGTTAGAGGTAAGAGAGGCAAGGAAATCATTAGATGTGGATTGTGAAGCAATAGAGATTTTAGAGCCATTGAGGTAAGCATTAAATAGAGTGCTATTACCCTCCCAAGAAATAGTGAAATTTTCAATTTTAAAAGAATTTCCAATATTGCCACCCTGAGAGCCTAGATAGATAGCACTTGTTTGTAATTCTTGATAAATCTTGTTTTCTTTGTCTTTGGAGATAAATCCAAAATCATTAGCCATAGTGAAAAAGTCTTGTAAATAGCTAGATATTAGAGTGGCATTGACATTATAATCTCTCAAAAAACCTTGCTCTTCATTAATTTTTGAAAGTCTATCAATCTCTTCTAAGGTTTGTGTGTTAGAACCATTAGCTTTTGTAAAAAGCTTATGATAAAACTCATCGCTTGTGGCATATTCTAGGCTACTTTGCCCTTGTTTTAACAGGTTTAACAATTTTTGTTTATTGTTACTAAAATCATTAATAGAATCTTGTGCGAATGAAAAAATTCCAAGTAAATTTCTAAATTCCTCGCTATTAGGTTGTTTGTTATAAGCAACGCTTAAAATTTCTTCTGCTTCTTGCATAAGGAATTGTATTGATTGTTTGGCTTCCAATTCTGTTGGAAGCACTCCATTATATGTTTCAATAAATTGAAGATGAGCTTGTGCTAGATTCTGTAATTTTTCTATATTGTCAATATTTTGATGATAAGAATGACTTATATAAGCTGGCAATTCCTCTTTGTTGGAAAGAATTTCGGATATTATTTGTTTGGTATCTCTTTCTACATTATTTTTATTATTCTGTGATAAATTTTCTGTGGTATTAAAATTTTGACTTATGGATTGCGTAGATTCTTTAGAATTGATATTATAGGAATTAGAATAAAGGTTCAAGTAATTAGAGGTGTTAATTTGCATAGCTTACCTTTGATGATTCTACTGCAATTTGTTTGGGATTTTGCATCAAATCATTTTTATAAAAAGGTAAGCAAAAATAATTCCAAGTTATTTGAAATATTTAATATTGATTTTATCTTGTTTTATCCAGCTTTCAACCGCTTTATAATTTTTAATTCTGCCTATTACATTATTTTGAAAATCTAAAGTTTTAACATTGCTAGGATTATTTTTGTTAATTTTTACCACTTCCGATGTAATTTTGTTAGTTTTGAAATTATAAGTTGTGGCAATAGCAGCGTAATAATCTGAACCAAGATTAAAATAAGCAGAATCTCCCGTTTCCAATCTAACTTCATAATATGCAGTGTAATAAATATTATTTCCAAAATTATCTACAACTCCATATTGCTTTCTAATTGCTTGTTGTGCATAAGCTCCGCCCAAAATCTCACTCATCTCTTGATTATTGAGTGTTTTAACACCCAAAGAATTTTCATTAGATTTTCCATTAGTAGCCACAGAAATTAAATCAATAGCAAAAGCATTGCTTAAAAGACCAGCAATTACAGATAAATACTAATTTTTTATTTAGTTTTTTATTATATTCCTTGTTTTACCAAAATTTATTTATAGATTGAATATTTTGTATGAATCAGTAACACATAATCTAAAATTGTAGCTAAATAAGTGTTTTGAAAACGAGCAACTCCTATTTTACGAATCTAGAGAGCCTTATTTTTTCTCAAAAAAGGCTTATCAATAGCGTTGAAATAGTCGTTTAAGGTTTTTCACATTAAAAAAGTTACCTTTAGCCATTTTTACACCTCTCAAATGCCCTAAAATACGACATCGATTTTTTTCTAAACAAGATATATTAAACAAGAATCTATATTAAACAAGGGAAAATGGTTTAAGGTTTAAATCCTAAAAAAGATGAATTTTTGCTATAATTATACTTAGGGCGAGGTTACTCTTTGTAGCTACAAATGCTAACGCTTTTGGTTTTAGTCCCTTCTTAAATTTCTTTATGGTAAAATTAAACATTGTTATAAGTAGGTCTATGAATGGTTTTAGTCCCTTCTTAAATTTCTTTATGGTAAAATTAAAGATATTCTAAAACCTGCTATCAAGGAGTTTTAGTCCCTTCTTAAATTTCTTTATGGTAAAATTTATACCTAAAAAACCAAGAAATTTAGGGATTTAAGTAGAAAAATTAGTGAAAAATATGCTAAAATTTTTCTAAAGAAATTTAAAAAGGGACTAAAATAAGTGGTTTTCGGTAAGCCACGCAGGATTAAAATTCCTTTTAAAACCGAATCTTTATTTTATGCTTTCTTTGGAATATTTATAATCTTGTGTATTTTCACTCCATTCAAAAAGTGTTAAATTCTTGCTATTATTTATCTGTTCATTAAAGGATGCTTCTCCCAAAAGTATTTGCATATTATCAAATTGCTTCTCTGTTATTATTAAAACCCTTATATTTCCACAAGGTGGTAAAATCTTTTCTATAGATTTTATGGTGCTTTTGGCAGACATTAGCCCTTTGCAGATTCTTACATAAACGCTAAATTGCATCATAAAAAAACCAAGCTTTATTAATGCGTTTCTAAATTTTGTAGCATTTTTTTGATCTTTTTTGCTTTTTGTTGGCATATCAAACATTAGTAATATCCGCATAAATTTATCCTTCACCATTAGAATTTAACCTTTATGAGATTTTCATTTTCTAATAAAGCATTTTTAAAATTTTGAACATAGAAATTTATAGCTCTATTTAATGGGTAGGTTTTATTTTCTAATATTACTTCTTTTTGCAATATGTTGATTAGTTTTTGCTTATTTTCTTTGTCTAAAAATTCACAATCTTTTGGGGCTTTTAAATGCAATACATAAAAATCTACCAATGGTCTAAAAACTTCAATTAAATCATCACAAAGATTAAAATCATTATAGATATTATCGTGTTTTATTCCATACCAAGGTAGAAGCCCACTTATACAAACTGCTCTAATAATATTAGCCCTTACAATGGCGTAACCATAATTAAGTGCAAAATTAATAAAACATATCTTTTCTCTTGTAAAGTCTTTTCCAAATAAAGTTTTAAAATATAAAATTGCAGCTTTTGCTTCTGTATTCTTAGCATCATTTAGAGTAACATCTTTTGCTAGTTTAAAAAGATCATTAGATTCTGTTGTGTGATGAGCTTGTCTTAGGATATGGGCTTGATTGGAGATTTTATTTTTGATAATTTTTTGCCATAAAATCGCTTTTCTCTGCAAACTGACTTGTATTTGCATCTTGGCGATTTTTGCACTCATAAAATGTCCTAAAAATGGAGAAAATATCCCATTTATATGATGAAATTCATCACAAGTTAAAAGGATAATTTTATGTTTTGCTAAAGTGCTAAGTAGTTTTGAAGTAAGGGTTGCTTGGAGTGATTCTAATATAATGAAATTAATATCTTTAAGAAAAATTTTGGCTATATTTTTATCTTGTTGAATCACAAGATGTTCAAGTTCAAGGCTCAATTTAACCTTGCTTGAAACCAAAATGCTCTTAAAAGCCTCATCGTAAGCCATGTTTTTTTCTTGGTTGGATATTTTGTCTTGCTTCAGTTCTTGTTTCTTGAATCTCTCCTAGCGGTGTTACCATATATTTTTTAAAGACTTTTAAGCCTTGTATTCCTATACCTCTTACTTCGACATCCCCTTCTTTGGCTTTTGGGAATAGGAGTTTTTGATTTTCTGTTAAATTTTCAAATTTATTGTCGTGTTTTTCTAGGGAGATACTTGCACTTGAAATATCAAAACCATTATAATAAGCAAATTCTGACTCTTGCATTTCCTTTTTTTGAATCAATACCAAATCTCCTTTGTATAAAGAAAAGCAAAATTCATAGGTTTCATCTATGGTTTTCCATTCTTTTTTGATTTTGTCTTTGTCTGTTCCAATGGTAACTACCTTATTGGGTAACACTCCTAAAGCAAAGTCCATTGTGTAGATAGGTATTCCATAGAATTTATTATCCTTTTTGAAAATATCTAGCCTTACCATTCTGTCATTAACGACATATTTTGTCCCTATTTTTCTTACTTTGCCACATTCTAAGGCTCTTTTTAGTCCTTCTTGTGTTTTGTATTCCTCTAAAATATCCTGATAACTATAAAAAGTTTGTTCATGCAATGCACCTTTTGTGTTTTTATTAGGCGGTTTGGAGACAAAGATTGAATCAAGCTTTTCTAGTATCTTGGAGCGATATTTTTCAAATCCAGTAAATTTGGATTGATTTTTGTATTCTTCGCTTGTAAGCTTTTTGGCATACAATTTTGCTTTTAGGATTTCTTGATTTTTCTTAAAGTCTGAAAATGCTTTGATAATGGAGTTTGTGCTATAAGCAATAATGATGGCATCTAAGGCGTGATGAAGGTGGTTGTTTCTATCTTTTTGTGAAAATCCCCAAGCGTGTCTTAGCACAGAAGTAAGCATTCCATTCATAGTTTGCACATGTGTTTTGCTTCCTTTTTCTCCACTTTTTAAGCTTATATCTTCATCATCACTTAGGGGTAAAAACTCTAAATACTCTTTTGTGTATTTAGCAATAAGGGAAGTGGCGTATCTTGTATCATTTAAATTTCTGCTGATAAATTCAATTTGATCTTTGTTTTTAAAATTTTCATCTAAGATTCTGTTTTTCTTTTTGTAGGGAAGTTTTTGAGCTAAGACTTGAATCTTGCTCCATTTTTCTTGATTAGATCCAAAAGCTTCATAAGGGGTTTGATTTAATTTGAGTTGATTCTCTTTTATAAAAACTAAGACTTTGTTGTTATAAGAATCATCATAGCTTCTTGAATAAGGATAAATATGATCGACTTCTAATGCCTTATCTTCTTTTAAATCATCAATGGTAATTTTTTTGCCACTATAGGCACAAATTTCACCTTGTTCTCTCCAAAGTTTGATTTTTAGGATATTTTTTGCATTGGGTTTTAAGCCAAATTCTTTGCAGGTTTTTTCTGCTTTGTCATTGATGTCTTTGTTTTCTTTTTGTTCTTTTTCTATCTTATTTCTTGCTTCTTTGCTTAAACCCGCATCTCTTGCTAACTCAATGTGGATTTTATGCATTTTCCCATATTTTTTTAAAAGCCTATTTAAAACTTTTCTGTATTCACTAATTGCACGATTGACAATAGGATTTGTGAGTTCTTGAGCAAAAATAGAATCACAAAAGGCTGGTAAAAATTCACTTTTTTGATTGCTAGTTTTAGCCTTTAAGCCTAATTCATTACAAGCTTCATCATATCTTTTTCCCTTTTCCATTAAAGGCAGGATTTCATAGAGTGCTTTAAAGCTAAGATTAATATGATCGTTAAAATCAAGTTCTGCAAGAGCGTCAATTTGGTTTTGTGATAGTGCGTATTGTTCTAGTTGTTTTTTGAGTTGATTCTCATCTTTTGTGAGTGTTATGTGTGTTGCAATTTCATCGAGAGTTTTTCTCTCTAAGTTGTGCTCTCCTAATGCTTTTTTAAATTCTTTTAGTTTTTTAAATTCTATTAGATTAGTTTTTTCTACGCCTTCTTTGTCATATTTAAGCCCTTTGAATTTCACTTTTTCATCTAAATTGATCATTTTTCTAAGTTTTGTGTAGCTTAGACTTCCTTTGTCTAGAACTTCCTTTAGAATCTGTGTAATAATTTCATTGGAAAATATTTCTCCTGTGTCTTTTTTGATGCTTTCTAAAGTGTTGATGATTTTTCCTAAGGCAATAAACTCCCAAGCACTATATGAATTCTTACAAGCCCTTTTTTCGTTTTCATAAAAAGTGCAAGATCCTACCAAGTGTGAAAAATCCTTTAGCGGTCTTTGATAAAAAGCTATCTCCAAGACTTCTTTGATAAATGTATCGCTATAGTTATGATAAGCTTGTTGCTTCTCTAAAATCAGCTTCAATTCTTTTTCTAAATCACTTGCTAAAATGGTATTGTAATAAGTTGATTCCATATTGCCTGTTTTTTCGTTTTTCATTGCTTTGTTGCGGATATTTTTGAATTCCTTAGTTCCATCTCTTAGGTTTTCAAAAAGTTCTTTGTAGAAATATTCCCCAGCCGTTTGGTAGTGTTTAATCTTGTTTGAATTTTCTTTTATGGCACTTAAAATAGCACCTTTTTCACTATCTTGTGATGTCTTTTGATTTTTATTCATATAACCACGATGTTTGGCGATGTGTAAAATAACTCTTGCTAAATCTTCTTTGCTAATTGCTTGGCTTAGGGCTTCATATCTTAGTTTATAAATGCTTTCTATCTTTCCTGTATAAGCCTTGGGTAAATTCCCATCTAAGGCTATGTAATCTTCATAGTGCAATCCAAATTCTTTAGAAATAATATGCTTTAAAGAAAGAAGCCGACTTCTTCTCCTCCTTAATCGCACACGACTGCTTCTTGCATTTCTGCGTGGAAGTGCTAGAGATTCTTTGGTTTTTGGATTTTCTGCCTTAGTGAATAGCCTAACACCGCAATCTTTTAGTTCATTGTTTTCTACAAATGCCCAACCAATGGAATTAATACCAATATCAAACCCCAAAACTTTCATTATTAATCCTTTTTTGTTTTGCAATTTCTGTCTTTTTAGATATTAACATAAAATTTAAAAGAAAAAAGCAATTAGGATTATATTTGTTTAAAAGTAATAAAAACTTTGTTGATTTTGCACATTTGATATTTTTGTGTAGTTTGTAGAGTGATTAATTTTATTCTTTGAATGCAAAAGCTATTAAAATATTTTTGATTTAATGGCTATTGCTAATAAAATAAGCTTAAAAGATTCGGTTTTAAAAGGAATTTTAATCCTGCGTGGCTTACCGAAAACCACTTATTTTAGTCCCTTTTTAAATTTCTTTAGAAAAATTTTAGCATATTTTTCACTAATTTTTCTACTTAAATCCCTAAATTTCTTGGTTTTTTAGGTATAAATTTTACCATAAAGAAATTTAAGAAGGGACTAAAACGTAAATTAATGCATTGCTATCGGATTTAAAATTTTACCATAAAGAAATTTAAGAAGGGACTAAAACGTAAATTAATGCATTGCTATCGGATTTAAAATTTTACCATAAAGAAATTTAAGAAGGGACTAAAACCCTTGCAATGCCATTCTAAAAGCAGTTTTTATTTTACCATAAAGAAATTTAAGAAGGGACTAAAACATAGACTTTTTCTACTCTAAGCTCTGTAATATTTTACCATAAAGAAATTTAAGATTTGTATTTTTTAAGATTCTGCTTCTATCAAGTGAAACTTCAAAGATTCTTTATAGCAGTTTTATATCTTTTGATGCTTTTTAGATAAAGACTCATTTAAAATCCATATAAAACTAATAGCCTAAGTCCTTTTTGCTTGGTTGGTTTGTGAATGTGAAATTGATTAGTTTGTCTTTGTTTAACTGTTTAGTGAATTGTAAGGCGAATTTTGACAAAATATAGAATTTCAAAGTCTCTAAAGGGAAAATTTGCAACAAACAATATTGGAATTAATGGAAAAATGGGAAGTCTCCAAAGAAGATAGGGAGATTTATTGCAAGAGAGTTTATTCTAAGAGTTTCGCAAAAGGACAGAGAATCGCTAGTGGAGAAGATGAGTGTCGCGGGTTAGTTTTGATTGAATATGGCGCACTTAGGGCTTATATTATTTCTTCTTATGCAAAAGAAATTAATCTTTTTACACTCCATAAGGGCGATTATTGCATTCTTTCGGCTTCTTGTATTTTTAAAAATATCACTTTTGAAGTGAATTTAGAATTTGTAGAGACTTCTAGCGTGTGGATTCTGCCTAGTAAAGTATTTGATCAATTGAGCTTAAAATACCCTAAGGCAAAGCAATTTCACTTGGATTTGGTGTCGCAGAGATTAAGCAAGGTAGTTGATTCGCTTAGTTCTTTGGCTTTTGAATCTTTAAATCAAAGAGTCTTTAACTTTTTGCTTGATGCACTTAAAGCTAATGGGGATAATAAAAAGAGACTTTATATCACGCACGGAGAAATTGCCAATGCACTAGGAAGTGCTAGAGAGGCTGTTTCAAGAGTTTTAAAAGATTTAGAAAAGCAAAATAAAATTATCTTAAAACGCGGAATTATAGAGTTTTTGGATTAGTCTTATTTGGCTTTGAGCGCTTTTTTTATCTCTTCTGAATCATCAAAGTGTAAGGTGCGATCACCAATAATTTGATAAGTTTCATCGCCTTTTCCAAGCACAAGCAGCACTTCATCTTCTTTGAGTTCGGCAATGGCTTTTTGGATAGCCAAAGCACGATTTTCTTCTAAAATAACTCTTGAGCGTTTGCTTTGTGGGATTCCACTTAGAATCTCTTGCATAATGGTTTTTGGATCTTCATTGCGTGGATTATCGCTTGTGATATAAATTTTTTGTGCGTATTTACTTGCACAAAATCCCATTTTTGGGCGTTTTGTTTTGTCCCTATCGCCACCTGCTCCAAAAAGTACTGCGATTTTTTGATGTAGAAAAGATTGAAAAATTTGCTCCATTCCATCTTCGGTGTGTGCAAAATCAACGACAATAAGAGGCTTTTGGTTGATAATTTGCATACGCCCCATAACTCCCCCAAAATTTTCTAATTGATTGGCAATTTCTTGCAGGGGTTTTTGGGTTAGCATTTGCACTGCGCCAATGGCGGCAAGTGCATTATAGAGATTGTGCTTGCCAAGGAGTGGCGAATCCAAAGTGGCTACTTGGCTACCATAGGTTATTTGTGCGGTGATTCCACCTTTTAGGCTATAGGCTTTGATGCTAAAAGTGGAGGTTGATTCGATTCCATAAGTCAGGGTATTTTGTAGTGGATATTGGGCGTTTTTTTCATCTTTGTTGATAAGTTTTTTGTCATTTGGGTTGCTAAAAAAGGAGTTTTTAGTTGCGATATAATTTTCTAGGGTTTTGTGATAATCTAAATGATCGCTTGTGATATTAGTTAGGATTTTTAGTGCAAACTCTAAGCCCTCGATTCGGTTTTGGGTAATAGCGTGGGAGCTTACTTCCATAACAAAAAATTCACAACCCTCTTGTTTGGCTTCATTGATAGCAGTGTAAATTTCTAGTGTGGAGGGAGTTGTAAGCCCTTTTGGGCGTTTTTGGATTCCATTAATAAAAAATCCTCGCGTTCCAAGCAAACCAACTTTATAGCCCATATCTAAAAGGATAGAATAAATCATTGCAGCGGTGGTAGTTTTTCCGTTTGTTCCTGTGATGCCAATGCATTGCAAATTTAATTTTAAATAGCTTGATAATTCTTTAGGGGTAACAAAAAACTTACAGCCTTTTTCTTGAGCTTCTTTGAGATATTTTTTGGAGCTTTGTGTAACAAAAAAGGCACAATCTTTAGAGACTTCTCTTGAATCATCGCTTAAAAATTTAAAATCTTTAGAATCCTCTAACACAATTTTCATTGATAATCTCCTGTTTTAAGAATCTGTTTGTAGATTCTTAGAAAATCTTTATCCAAAAAGAGAATATTGCCAATATTTTCAAAATAATTCATTGCAACTTCTTTGAAGCCATAATCAACGAGATTTTGCATAAAAAATAAAAAATCGCCTTTGTGTGTAAAAATAATTTTCGTGCTAAACATTAAATCTTCAAAAGCTTCTTTGAAACCAATATCATCAGCTATTTTTTGAAAATCCTTATACAAGATTCCGTCATTTTTATCAATATCAGATTCTTGAATACTTTGAATGGCAAGATTAAGTGCAAAAATATTCTTGTCAAAATTTTCTATCATTGTAATAATTTCTTGTTGTGCATTGGGAGTTTTGGAATCTTTAATAATTTGGTAATAATCAAATAAACTTGTTGCTTCATCTTTATGGTCTAATGCCATATCAGCTAACATTGTCAGCATTTGTAAAAAAACTTTATTTTTGGCAATAAAACTAGGATTATCTTGAATTTCAGAGAGAATCCCACTAGCTAAAGAACAAAATCCTAGGCATTCTGGATATTTTCCTTTTTTAAAAGATTCTTGAGCTTTTTTTAAATATTTTGAGCATTGTTGGGTTAAGCGCATATTAGCCTACATTAATTAATTCAATATCGGGATGAATTTCATTTTTTAGCGCACTCTCAATCCCAAATTTAAGTGTTTTTGAGCTGCTTGGACAGCCTTTACAAGCACCTTCTAAACGCACATAAACTTTACCATTTTCAATTTTAAGCAAAGTTACATTTCCGCCATCATTAATAAGCATCGGACGAACTTTGTCAATCACAATTTCTACTGGCTTTAATAATTTTTGATCGCTAAAGGGAAGCATTTTTTCTCCTAAGTAATTTTTAATCTCTTTATATTCTATAAAAACTTAATCTTTTATTAGTTTTAAGCAAGAGTGATACTTTTTGTTTGATTTGTGATTGAAGCATTTTTGCAAATTCATAAAAAGTAAAATATTTATGGAATTTTTTCATTTTTTGTTTTATAATTAGTTAGGTTTATAAAATAAGGGGCGGTTGTGCTTGTTGGCACTTGGCATATTCACTACTTTTAGGAGGATTTTATGCAAAATGATGAAGTCGTTATTCAAAGTTATCTTAAAATAACTTCAGAAAGAAAAAAAAGAAAGAATCCGGCGCGTTGGGATAAATGGCAAAGTATCACAGGTCTAGTTTTGGCGGTGTTTATCTTGTTTCATATGTGTTTTACATCGTCGATTCTTTTTGGGGTTGAAGCATTTGATGCGGTAGTTGCTTTTAGCGAAGGATCTTTGATTTTTGGAAAAGGTATTCCTATAATCACTACTTTTGTTGTGATTATAATTAGTGCATTTTTTGTAACACACGCCTTTTTGGCAATGAGAAAATTCCCAGCGAATTTTCAACAACTTATGCTTTTTAAAACACATAAAAGCTTAATGAAACATTGCGATACAACACTTTGGTGGATTCAATTTCTCACAGGCTTTATTTTGTTTTTCTTGGGAAGTGCGCATTTAGTAACTATTTTATTTAATTCTACAGAAATTAATGCGATTAATTCAGCAGCAAGATTTGTTCAAGGTAATTTAGCAGAGTTTTATCTTGTTTTGCTTGTGGTTATGGTTTTGCACGCAAGTATTGGATTGTATCGCGTGATTATCAAATGGGTTCCACTTGAAGCGCCAACAACAGCACAAAGCAATATCAAAAGACGCAACATTAAAATTGCGATATTTTCAATTTTTATTATTCTTGGAGTTATTGCTTTTATCGCGGATTTCACTTGGATTGCGCTTGGAAAAAGTTTATAGGAGTTTTTAGATGAAAATAATATATTGTGATTCATTGGTAATTGGCGGAGGATTAGCTGGACTTAGATCTGCAGTTGCCTGTCAAGAAAGAGGTTTGAGTACTATTGTTTTAAGTCTTGTCCCTGTTAAGCGAAGCCATTCTGCCGCAGCACAAGGGGGTATGCAAGCTAGTCTTGGTAACTCAAAAATGAGTGATGGAGATAATGAAGACTTACATTTTGCAGACACGGTAAAAGGAAGCGATTGGGGTTGTGATCAAAAGGTAGCAAGAATGTTTGTAACCACTGCACCAAAAGCCATTCGGCAATTAGCTGCTTGGGGGGTGCCTTGGACAAGAATTAAAAAAGGCGATAGAACCGCAGTTATTAACGCACAAAAAACAACTATTACAGAAGAAGAATTCCGCCATGGATTAATCCATTCAAGAGATTTTGGTGGAACTAAAAAATGGAGAACTTGCTACACAGCTGATGCTACAGGGCATTCAATGTTATTTGCTGTAGCTAATGAAGCTTTGAAACATAATGTTGATATTCACGATAGAAAAGAAGCGATTGCTATTATCCATAAAGATGGTAGATGCTATGGAGCAATCGTGAGAGATCTTATTACTGGAGAACTCATTGCCTATGTTTCAAGAGGAACGCTGATTGCAACAGGTGGATATGGTAGAATCTATAAAGACACAACTAACGCAGTAATCTGCGAAGGAACAGGAAGTGCCATAGCGCTTGAAACAGGGATTGCAAAGCTTGGTAATATGGAAGCAGTGCAATTTCACCCAACAGGACTTTTCCCAAGTGGAATCTTATTAACCGAAGGTTGCCGTGGAGATGGTGGAGTATTGCGTGATGTGGATGGATACCGCTTTATGCCAGATTATGAGCCTGAGAAAAAAGAACTTGCAAGTCGCGATGTGGTTGCTCGAAGAATGCTCCAAAGAATACGCGAAGGTAAGGGTGTAAAATCTCCTTATGGCGAACATTTATGGCTAGATATTTCTATTTTGGGTAGAAAGCATATTGAAACTAATCTAAGAGATGTAAAAGAGATTTGTGAATGTTTTGCAGGTATTGATCCAGCCGAAAAATGGGCTCCAGTTAAGCCAATGCAACATTATTGTATGGGTGGAATCCGCACTAATCATAAGGGAGAAAGTGCTTTAAAAGGGCTTTTTTCTGCGGGAGAAGCAGCTTGTTGGGATTTACACGGATTTAACCGATTAGGCGGAAACTCGGTGAGTGAAGCGGTGGTGAGCGGTATGATTATTGGAGATTATTTTGCAGAGAGTTGTCAGCAAACTTATGTGGATATTCAAACAGAATTTGTTGAAGAATTTTTGAAAAAACAACAAGCTTACCTTGAATCAATTTTGGCAAGAGAAAATGGAGAAAATGTTTTTGAAATTAAAGACAAAATGAAACAAATTATGGGTGATAAAGTTGGTATTTTCCGAGATGGATCGCATTTGCAAGAAGCTGTTAATGAATTAGAAAAACTTTATATTCGCTCTAAAAACATTAGCATTAAAACTAAGAGAATGCACGCTAATCCAGAATTAGAAGAAGCTTATCGTGTGCCAAAAATGTTAAAAATCGCACTTTGTGTTGCAAAAGGTGCTTTAGATAGGACAGAATCTAGAGGAGCACATAGCCGAGAAGATTTTCCAAAACGCGATGATTTGAATTGGCTTAAGAGAACTTTGACTTCTTGGGAAAATCCTGATCAAACTTTGCCAACCGTTACTTATGAGCCATTAGATATTGCCACAATGGAAATTGCACCAGGATTCCGTGGATATGGAGCCAAGGGAATGATTATTGAAAATCCAGAGAGTTTGAGACGACAAGAAGAAATCGACAATATCCGCACAAAAATGGAAGCAGAAGGCAAAGATCGCTATGAGATTCAAGAGGCATTAATGCCATTTGAATTGCAACCATATTACAAAGCACGCAATCAAAGAATAGGAGATAAACAATGAGTGGAGCAGTAGAAAGTAGCAACAGAACCTTAACTATTCGGGTTTTGAAATTTAATCCAAATAGTGCAGTTTCAAAACCACATTTTGCAGAATACAAATTGCAAGAAGCACATTCGATGACAATTTTCATTGTCTTAAATATGATTAGAGAGCAATATGATCCTGATTTGAGTTTTGATTTTGTTTGTCGTGCAGGTATTTGTGGAAGTTGTGGAATGATGATAAATGGTCGCCCTAGACTTGCTTGTAGAACCTTGACAAAAGATTTTCCAGATGGCGTAATCACACTTATGCCACTCCCTGCTTTTAAACTTATCAAAGATTTATCGGTGGATACAGGAAATTGGTTTAATGGTATGAGCAAACGCGTTGAGAGTTGGATTCACGCACAAGAAAAAAGTGAAGAACATATGAGTCAGATTGAAGATCGTGTTGAGCCAGAAGTAGCACAAGAGATTTTTGAGCTTGATCGATGTATTGAATGTGGTTGTTGTATTGCCGCGTGTGGAACAAAGCTAATGCGTGAAGATTTTGTGGGTGCGGCAGGATTAAATCGCGTGGTGCGTTTTATGCTTGATCCACACGATCAACGCACCGATGCGGATTATTACGAGCTAGTGGGAGATGATAATGGCGTGTTTGGTTGTATGAGCTTACTTGCATGCCACGATGTTTGCCCTAAAAATCTACCCTTACAAAGTAAGATTGCTTACTTGCGTAGAAAAATGGCAACAACTAAATAACTTTTAGAATCCCTTTGTGGGATTCAATGCTTTCTTATTTTTAATAGTGTAAAATTCTGCTTTTATTTTTAGAGAGGTGTCCGAGTGGTTGAAGGAGCACGCCTGGAACGCGTGTAAGGTGCAAGCCTTCGAGGGTTCGAATCCCTTCCTCTCTGCCATTACTGCAACACTATCATTTTCATATATTTTTACATTTTTAATATTAATATTTTTATTTTGAAACTTAACCAAGTGATATTGAGTGAAATTGTGGTGATGAAATTTTTAATATGATGCTTTAGGAATATATTTGGAAGTCGCAGTTTATTTGCACATTCCTTTTTGTGATAGCAAATGTGGATATTGTGCGTTTAATTCAAAAACAAATAAAAATCATCTCAAAGAGCAATATATGCAGACACTTGTTAGGGATTTGCAGAATAAGTTGCTTCATTTTGGTGTTTCTAAAGTTACTTCTCTTTATATTGGCGGAGGCACTCCAAGCGTGGTAGAATCGCGCCAATATCGTAGCATTTTTAAGATTCTAGAGCCTTATTTCACTCAAGATATAGAGATTAATATTGAAGCTAATCCTAATTCACTAAGCTTAGAGTGGATTAGAGAATTAAAACAAATGGGGGTTAATCGCTTAAGTCTTGGAGTGCAGAGTTTTTTTGTTGATAAATTACGATTTTTGGAGCGTAATCATAGAGTAGATTCTGTGTTTGAAGCTATTGATAATGCAACCAAAGTGGGCTTAGAGAATCTTAGTATTGATTTAATTTATGGGACACCTTTTTGCAATCAAGATCTTTTAAAACAAGAAATACAAATGGCTTCCAAGTTGCCTATTAATCATATTTCTGCCTATCAACTAAGCATTGATGAGGGAAGCCGATTTTTTACCCAAAAGAAACAAGAATTTAGTGGCGAGTTTGCAGGATTTGCAAGTATGGGGCATTTTGTAAGAGAGGAATTAAGACAGGCAGGATTCTTGCAATATGAAGTGAGTAATTATTCACGCGGTTATCAATCTAAACATAATTTAGCTTATTGGGAACAAAAGGATTATTTGGGCGTTGGAGCAGGGGGTGTGGGTTGCATAGCGGGTGTGAGAAGCTATGGAGTTTGTGGGATTGAAGATTATTTAAAAGGGGCGGAATATACGCAAGAGACTTTAAGTCAAAGGGATTTAGACTTAGAGCATTTGTTTCTTGGATTTCGATCTTGTATTGGGGTGCTAGAGGATAGAATTACCAAAAAAAAGGAATTAGAGATTTTATTAAAAGAAAAAAAGGTTGAAAAAAGGGCAGGGAGAATCTATGCTAAGGATTATTTTTTAGGGGATGAATTAGCACTCTTTCTTTGGTAAAAGCCATAGGGCTAGATCATTTCTGATTGGCTGACTATGAAGGAGTTTAAAATTTGCATTGAAATGAGGTGCTAGATCATAGGTGGATAGAGTAGGGCTTAAAAAGACAAGTAACATATCTATTTGAGGTAGGAGGTTTTGGAGAAGATTTATTCCCCCCTCACACATTATAAAGCCTGAAAAATTTGGAATAGAATGTAGTATTCTAACTTGGCGATTTGGGATAGAAAAAAGTGGCGCAGTCTGAGGAAAATCGTTTTTGCGTGTAAGAATGGTTATATTGGGATTTTTTTGGCTTTGTAGGGAATTGAAACGCGAATCAAGTATTGGGTTATCAATTAACACACTTTTACCTGAAATAACGAGTTCATCAAGTTTGCAACGCAGATTATGCATAAAAATTTGTGTTTCTTTGGAGCTAATTTGCCCTCCATTGATACTGCCATTTAATCTACAGGCGTATTTAAAAAGTATAAAATTCCCTTTTTTTTGTAAGGAATTAAAGGGTAACAATAAATCATTAGCTAAAATTGAGCTTTTTTGAAGTTCTTTATTTTCCCAAGCTTTGATAATTTTACATCCCCTTTGTTGTAAATATTCTGCTCCACCCTGTGCTTTTGGGTTAGGATCTTTTGTGCCAATAATAAGTTTTTTAATTCCTAATGATTCTAGTAGTGCGGCACACGAGGGCGTTTTGCCTTCGTGCATGCAGGGTTCTAAAGTAACATAAAGAGTGGCATTATGGAATAAGCTATGAGCTTTTTGTTTTAAATATTCGTGTATTTGAATGGATTGTTCTAAAGGGAGTATATTGGAATCTTGTGTGAGATTAAAGTAAGCCTCTTTAAGCGCTAAGACTTCAGCGTGAGGCTTTCCTGCTTCTTGGTGTGCTTGTAGGGCTAGAATCCTGCCATTATGATCTAAGATTAAAGCACCAACAGCTGGATTGGGTAGGGTTTGGCATTGAGTTTTCCAAGCCTCCTTGATAGCAAGTTCTAAATAAAAATTATCATCTACCATATAAAATAAGTTTGCGCTTTTTTAATAGAATCAAGGGGAATGATGATGTTATTTTCAAGTTCGAGATTGTCGCTATTGACAGCTAAAAGCTTACCTTTAAACTCTTCTTTAGCAAAAGTTTTTACTTTTAGTAATTCTCCAATGGCATCGCAGTAATGTTCTTTGGTTTTTAATGTGCGTTCAATACCTGGAGAACTCACTTCTAAAAAATAACTTTTTGATTCAGGGATTTCAACATCCAAAAGTGGTGAAAGTGCAAGGCTAATTTCTTGACAATCATCAAGGCTAACTGATGATTTTTTGGTTACAAAAATGCGTAGAATTTGATTATCATTTTCTTTGAGTGTTACAATATCATAGAGTTTGCAATCAAAACTTTCAACAAGTTTTTGAATTTTTGTTTGTAGATCTTGGCTAATTAACATCATTCTTCCTTTTTTCTTTTTCTAGAGCGATGGTATGAAAGATTTGATCAAGGCGGTTCTCTTTCTCTAAAGAATCATCAAAAAAGAATTGAAAATCAGGACATCTAAACCAACCCGTCTCTTCTAGGCAATATTCTTTGATAAGACTTCTAGCTTTTTTGAGTTGATTGAGTATTTCTGTTTGTTCTTTTTTGGTTAAAAAAGAGGATTCCAAGAAAACTTGGGCAGAATATTTACCCTTAGAGCATTTTACTTCAATCACATTTAGCGAATTAAGTCGCGTGTCATTGAGATTGGCTAGTGCCATTGGAATTAATTCTTTTAAAAGCGATTGAGTGCGCTCTAATTTAATATTTTTCATTAATTAAAAAGTCCTTTGCTTTGCAACCTCTTTGTAAGTTTCAAACACATCGCCCACTTGAATATCATTGTAATTTTCTAGCATAATACCGCATTCAAAGCCTTTTTGCACTTCCCTTGCATCATCTTTGAATCTTTTAAGCGAGGCAATATTGCCTGTGTGGATTACCACACCATTGCGGATTAAGCGGACTTTGATGCCTCTTTGTATTACACCATCGCTAACAAAGCAACCCGCAATTGTCCCAACTTTTGCGATATTAAATGTTTCTCTCACTTCAGCTTGTCCCGTATTTTCTTCTTCAAAGACAGGAGAGAGTAAGCCACCAAGTAAGGCTTTAATATCATCAATAAGCGCATAAATGATAGAATAAGTTTTAATTTCGATTCCAAGTTCTTTGGCTTTGTTTTTTACGCTTCCTGTTGGACGCACATTGAAACCTAAAATCACGCAATTGCTACTTGCTGCAGCTAGTGTAATATCACTTTCAGTGATTCCACCCACACCTTTGTGGATAATATTAACTTTCACTTCTTCATTTTGCAATTTTTCTAGGCTGCCTTTAATGGCTTCTAGACTTCCTTGCGTGTCTGTTTTAATAATCACAGGTAGATTTTTTAGTTGTCCTTGTGCTACCATAGAGCTTAGTTCATCAAAAGAAACTTTTGTTGAATGTGAAAGTTCTTTTTGTCGTAAGTGTGCCGCACGCTTTTGTGCATAATCGCGTGCGATATTATCATTTTCTACTGCCAAAAGGATAGATCCAGCAGGTGGAACTTCATTAAGCCCAGTGATCACACCCACTCCAGAAGGAGTAATGGTGGTGATATTTTTACCTAAATCATCACTAATTGCCCTAACTCTTCCATAAGCTGTGTCAGCAATAATGCTATCACCTATTTTGAGTGTTCCATTTTGCACAATGAGAGTAGCAACAGGTCCTTTGCCTTTTTCTAGGCTGCTTTCAATGACAACAGCACGAGCAGGTTTGTTTGGATTGGCTTTTAGCTCTAAGATTTCAGCTTGGAGTAAAATAGTCTCTAATAAATCATCAATCCCTTCGCCTGTTTTGGCAGAAATATGCACAAATTCATATTCTCCTCCCCATTCTAGCGGAGTAAAGCCAAGCTCGGCTGCTTCAGCTTTAACCTTATCGGTATTGGCTTCAGGCTTATCAATTTTATTTACTGCAATAATAATAGGTGCGTTTGCTGCTTTTGCGTGGTTTAGCGCTTCAATAGTTTGAGGTTTGATACCATCATCAGCCGCAATAACAATAATGGCAATATCGGTTACTGAAGCACCTCTTGCACGCATTTCACTAAAAGCTTCGTGTCCTGGAGTATCAATAAAAGTAATTTGCTTATTGTTTTTAGTGATTGTATAAGCTCCAATATGTTGCGTGATTCCCCCTGCTTCTCCTGAAGCAATTTTGGTATTTCTAATATAATCAAGTAAAGAAGTTTTACCATGATCAACATGCCCCATAATCGTAACTACTGGAGCGCGTTCCACTAAGTCTTTAGAATTATCTTCATCTTCATGAAGTTGCGTATAATCAAGCTCTTGAGCTGTGTTTTGTAGTTCAATTTGGATTCCAAATTCTTCTGCTAGAATCTCAATAGCATCTTTTTCTAAAAAATCATTTTTAGTTACCATCATTCCAAGATTAAAGAGAACTTTAATCACATCGCCTGTGCTACGACCAATCTTTTCTGCAAATTCATAAGCTCTAATTTCTTCTGGAATAGTAACAACACCTTGCACAGCTTCTTGTGTTTTTTGCGGCTTTGGAGCTTTTTTGCGATTTGATCGGCGTGTGCTACCTTGCTCCATAAAAGGATTGTGGCGTTGAATCTTGATTCGTTCTGTGGTGGCTTTTTTTTCGTTTTCTTCTTCATCCATATCCACTTCATCTTGCACACTCAAATCAAATAATATAATTCCTTCATCTTCATCTTCATCAGAACTTTGAAATTCGCGATTATCCAATAAATCCATTTTGTGCTGATTGTGTTTTTTAGAAACAAGGGAAACCTTTTCTTTTTTCTTTTTTCTTTCTTTCTTTTCGGCGTGATCATTGTCTAGATTCCCTAGTAAATCTTGTAAAGTTTTGGCGGGTTCTTTTTTGTCTTCTTGAATTTTAATGGATTCTTCTTGGATTTCACTTTTGAGATTATTTTTCTTAACAATACGCAAACCTGTGCGTTTAATTGTTGGATTATCTTGTGCGGTTGTCTTTGGAGATTGGATTTCATTTGTGGGTGTAGTTTCTTTTGGAGATTCTAGAGTTTCTATAATTTCTTGATTTTCTTTTGGAGTAATTTCTTTAGCTTTTTTATCTTTTGAAGTTTCTTTGGTAGTTTTGGTGCTTGTTTTGGTTTGGGTTTTTTTAGCACCTGATTCTTTGGCAGTTTTTTGATTTTTTGATTCTTCTTTTATTTTCTTTGCTTCAGTTTTTGTTGCTTTGGTTTCTATGCTTTTCCCTGATAAAACATAATTGTATAATTCTTCTGCTTGTTCGGTAGTTACGGCACTAGAAGCAGTTTTTGCTTCAAATCCTAATTCTTGTGCTTTTTGAAGAATCTCTTTGCTGGTTTTTCCAATTTCTTTAGCGATTTGACTAATGCGGATTTTCTCCATTATATAAAAATCTCCTTTAATGATTCTTTTAAATTTTCTTTGTATTTTTTGTCAATTTTGCAAATTCTAGCGATAGAATTGATAAGTTTTGGGGTATTTTGGCAATTTTTACAAATATAAAAACTTCTTCCTTGTCCATTAAAAAGACTAAGTTTTGAATCCTTATATTGCAAACGGATAAGCTGCCTTTGCTCAAATCTTTCCCTGCAAACCACACACATTCTAATTGGATTAGACATAAAATCTCTATTATAACAAACTAGAACTTAAATTCATCATCAAAAACCACTCCAAAATTATCAAATTTTAATGGTAGCACTTTTAATCTTGGGAATTTATCATTTAGGGCTTTTTTGAGATTTTGGGTGTCTTCTTTGAAGCAAAGATTAAAAAAAGTTGAACCACTTCCTGAAAGAGTGCTCATTAAAGCTCCGTTATTGAGTGCGGTTTTTTGCACTTCAAAAAGAATGGGTATTTGCTTCATTCTAAAAAATTGATGAAAACGATCCATACTAGCTTCTCTTAATAAATCCCATTTTTCTTCAAAAAATGCACTAGCTAAAAGGGTGGAGTGAGAAAGATTAAAAATAGCATCTTTTTGAGAATATTTTTGGGGAAGGGTTTTGCGTGATAAATGTGTGGATATAGATTGATTGGGTATGACAACAATAGCTTCAATAGTGCTTGGCAGATTTTTTTTAATAAAACGCACTTGATTGCAAGAAAGCATACAGGCATTAAATCCCCCCACACAAGCAGGAGTAATATTATCTGGATGAGATTCATAGCGCAGTGCAATATCAAGAATCTTTTGTCTATCTAGCGGAATTTGTGCAACTTTAAAGGCAGCACTAATAGCACCAATAATAACAGCCGAACTACTTCCTAAACCCCTTGAAATAGGGATAGAATTTTCAAAGGTAAATTTAAAAGGAAGAGTTTTGCCAATGAGTTTTTTAAGTTGTTCATTGAAGATTCTAACAAAGACATTGTCGATTCGTAATTTGGGATTTTTAGATCCTTCTCCATGGATTTGAATGGAAGAAAATTTGGAAGGTTTTAAACTAAAGTAATTATAAAGCTCTAAGGCAAGTCCTAAGCTATCAAATCCTGGACCTAAATTAGCACTTGTAGCAGGAACGCGTAATAGCATCAAAATCCTTTTAATCTAAATTGGCAAATTTCAAAGTGAATTCTACTTCGCCCTTGCCAATTCGTAATTCTTTGGCAATTGAATCTACACTCCAACCATCTTTATACATTGCTACAATTCTTCCTTCATCAATGTTAGTAGGATTGCTTGGGGTGTAAGCAAATTCCTTGATTCTTTCTTCTAAGATAATGGTTTTGTTGTCCATTTTTTCTTGATAATCTTTCCATTCTTCTTGAAGGTTTTGTAAAGTGGATTTTAGGGGAGAGATTTGTGCAAACAGATTAGAATCAAGGACATTTTTCATCTCTAAGCGTGTTTCTTGATAGATTTGTTGCTTAAGAGATTGTTGGAATTTTTCTAAGTGATTTTCAGAATCTTTGAGTTTTTTTTGGAGGCGATAGACTTCTTTGTTTAATTCTTCAATAGAATGCTCATAGCGATTAAATCGTTTGGTGTTTTCTCTTTCTTTGAAATAAAGATAAAACACAAAAAGAATGAAAACAATTGCAATTCCAATGATAATCCAAAGCAAAATATTTTCGTCATTGAGCATTATTAAACTCCTTTGTTGGATTTGATAGAGCGAATGAGAGCCCTTTCTTTTGAAGCAACATAGCTATCCCATTCATTTTCATCGCGTGCATGAATTTTTTCAATTAATGCTAAATTAGTATGAAAAACAAAATAAATAGGAATAATGCGGGTAGGAAAAGTGGGCAATTCTACTCTGCCATAATAAAGGGTATCTTCTTGTAATGTGGAATCTTTTATTTTAAAGCAGCTATGCCCAATGGTGGTAATGAGTCCTTCATTGCTTAAAGGAATATAAGATTTAGTTTCACCTTGAATCTTGTGTTCTAGTAATTCAATCTTACGATAAATTTCAACTAAAAGTTCTAGGACTATTGTGTTTTCATTATCAAAATTTCCCTTTTTAGCACGCATTAAACGCAACCATTCACCTATTGGATCTTCATCGCTTTGCGTGAGTTTATTAAATTCAATAGCAAATTCTTCTGCGTTGCTATGTGCAGTGTCATAGTGAATTTTAAGAGCAGTATTAATTAAGCGACTTTTTTCCATTTTAATTCCTAAAAATCAAATCTAAAACACAAAAACCAAAGAATACGATTCCTAAATAACCATTAACAGCAAAAAAAGCTTTGGGGATATTTTGAAAATTCCTTGAAACTAGGAATTGTTCATAGCCAAGTGCTATTGTTGAAATTAAAAGCCCAATCCACATAAAAACGCCAGAATCTGAACTAATAATATACAATGCCCAAAAAATTAGTGTTAAAAGATGAAAAATCCGCGAAATCCAGAGTGTATTTTGCACTCCAAAAACGCTTGGGATAGAATATAAGCCTTCTTTTTTATCGTGTTCAATATCTTGCAAGGCATAAAGCAAATCAAATCCCGCTACCCAAAATAAAACGCCACAGCAAAGCCAAACACTCCATAGCGGAATCTCTCCACTAACGGCAGCTACCCCAGCAATAGGTGCCAATCCAAGTGAAAGTCCTAAAACTAAATGCGCTGCTGAGGTTAATCGCTTCATTAAAGAATAACTTGCTAAGATGAGCAGAATCGGAAAAGAAAGATAAAAGCATAAGGGGTTAATAAGCCAACCCATAAGGATAAAAATCAATGCATTAATAAAAATAAAAATAAGCATCGCAAAAGGAGAGATTCTACCATCAACGCTTGGGCGATTCTTGGTGCGTGGATTTGTGCTATCAAATTTCCTATCTGCATAGCGATTAAACGCCATTGCAAAATTTCTTGCACTAATGCTTGCAATCACACCAAATGCAAGCAGTTTCCATCCAAACCAACCTTGTGCGGCAGTTAGCATTGCAATAAAAATAAAGGGCATAGAAAAAATGCTATGCTGAAACATGACAAGTTCGCTAAAATCTTTTATTTTTTGCAACACTATTTAACTCCTAAAGAAATGATTTTTTTAAATCCATCACTGACTGATAAATCTGATATTCTTATGTTGTCCTTGTGGATTCTTAGGATAAAGCCTGAAGTGGGATTGGGAGTAGTGGGGACAAAAACCCAATAATGATCCCCATCTTCTTTGGTGATAAATCCCATAAGCTCCATATTTCCCATATCAACATAAGCTACACCTAAATAGCCCTCTTTATTCTTTCCAGAAAAAATATTTAAAACTTCTTTGATTCCAGAATAAATGCTTTTAACCACGGGAATCTTGCCAATGATGATTTCTGTAACTCTAATGAGTAAGAATTCCTTGTTTTTATCCACTAAATGCCCGATATAATAAAGTAAAGCAAGGCTAATTGCAAAGATTAAGAGCGTAATGGCTAAATTTGCATTAGTGATTCCAAAAATAGAATAAAAAATCGCAGCACAAAAATCATAAACAAAAGAAAAAATCCAAAATAGCAATAAAAAGGGTAGAATAACAAAAATTCCTTTGCTAATTTTTGAAATTAATTCATTCACAATCTTCCTTTGTAAGGGTAAAATAATCTAGGAATTTTAACCGATTTTAGAAAAAAAACCAAATAGAATTTTTTAATGTGTAAAAATTGAATCTTATAATATTTGAAAATACAAAATAATGCCATATAAATAATAAATAAAATTAAGCAAAAAAAGTGCAAAAAAAGCACTGCGGTAGAAAATAGCTAGAATCGTTAGGAAATTGCAAAATATAAAAAGATAAAAGCTAGGTTGTAAAATAATCGTGTGTGTTTCTAGGCTAAGCCACCACAAAAGCATAGAATCAAGCAATCCTCCAAAACCAAAAAAATGTGCAACAAAAATAAAAGGATAATACAAGCTAAAAAGGGGAGTAAGCAGGATTGAGCTAAGGGAGAGCGGAGAAAAAGGCGGAAAGAAATAATAAACCACAATGCCCATAAGAAAAAAAGTGGAAATGTTAATGCTAAGACCATAGAGAAGTTTTTTGAAAAAAGAATGCGGAATTTTAAAGTATTTAAAAAATAAAAAAATATATAAAACTCCAAGGCAGGAAAAATAAAATCCGATTGAAAAAATCAAAGAAGGAAAAAAGGCAAGAAGGATTGCAATGCTCCAAAAAAATGATTCCAATCGTAAAATATCTAAGCCCCTAAAAAGCAAAAAAAATGCAATGCAAGACATTGCCAAAGCTCTAAGATAAGAGGGGGATTGTGTGAGGAGGAAATAATAGCCAACAAGCAAAGACAAAACAATAATGCCTAAATCAAAATAGCGATTCCGATAAGGGAAATAGCGTCTGTGCAAGGGAGTGTAAATCCAGCCTAAGATTAAAAATCCTAAAGCACTTAGGATTCCAGTGTGATAGCCAGAAATGGCAAAGATATGGGCGATTCCATAGCTTTGGGCTAGTTCTCTCCAAGGCAGTGGCAAAGGATCAGATAGAAAAAGTGAGAGATAGTATTCTCCCATTAAAAGCGTTTTGTGCTGTTGTAAAATAAAATCCCTAAGGGGCTTTCTAAAATCTTCTTCTTGCATTAAAGCAAGTTGAAAACTTGGCGCATAAAAGCCTTTTATAAAATCCCAAAAATTAACCTTTTCTAAGATAATCTTTAAAGAGACTCTTTTGTTTTTTAGATTTTTTAAATCCTCCCAAGAAGTTGTGTAAAATGTCCCAAAGTTGCTTTTTAGTTTCAAAACAAAATAGCGTTTTTGCCCTTTGGTTTTTTGGTATTGCAAAATAACATTGGCTTGAATTTGGGGAAATTTTTGAGATTTTAGGGTGTGGAATTGATAGTATTTATAGCTTAATGTGCAAATTAATACGCCAAGCAAAAAAAGAGAAAAAACAAGGCGTTCTTTGTAATTGATAAAAAGCGGAGGGCAGAGATTTTTCATCTACCCATAAGGCTTAAAATTTCCAAATAAAGACATCAATTTTGGAATTTTCCAAAACATCCAATGCAAAAAAGCTTACTTTTCCGCTAGTGGGAAGAGCTATGAGTGAAGCATTTTTGTTTTCAGCAACACTTAAAAGTCTTGTATAAGAAAGAATTCCACTATCAAGCACCACTTCATTTTTATGTTCAGGGAAATTTTTAAGAAATTTTTTAGCCAATTCTTTGGTTTTGTTTTCTAAGGTTTGATTGAAATTTGAGATTTGTTCGTCATTGGCACCATAATGCCCAAGTCGAATTTCAAAAGGACGGCTAATCATATGATAGAAAATGAGATGAGCGGTAGGGAAGAATTTTTTGGTAATTTTAGCAATTTTGCTAGAAGCTTCACTAAAATCAGTGGGTGAAAAAATATTGGTATAATCAGGTAGCGTTTCATTTTTAGCCACTAAGACTGGAATAGGTGATTTTTTGACAATTTGTTTTGTGACAGACCCAAGTAAAATATCGGTTAAGTGTTGAGTTTCTCCTGTTGCGCCTATGCACAATAGACGGCATTCGCGTTCTTTAATGTGTTGATTGATTTCTTTATGGATTGTTCCTACATAACAAAATTGCTGCATTTCGACTTCTGGATTTGGGAAGTGGTTTTTAAGAAATTTTGCTAAGGCATCTTTACCGGCTTTTTTGTCTTTTTTGGGATTGTGAAATATGGAGTATTCTACAACATGTATAATATCTAAAGTGTATTGAAGTTTTTTAGCTAAATAGATAGCTTTAGTAAGTGCCATTAAGCTTTTTTGGGAAAAGTCTGTTGCAACTGCAATTCTGTTTTTCATTTTGTTCCTTCTTGTTTTAATGTCTAAAAATTATACCTCTCTAACTTTAAAACAAAGAAAAAGGATTGCAATTGCATTTCTTTTTCTTAATGAATTTGAAAATATTGTGAGAATTTAGGCGGTTTAGGATAGGATAGTGTGAAAAGTTGAAACAAATTAATACAATTGGATTTATTGGGTTAGAAATCCCCAATAAATCCACCGCCTAAAACTTCATTACCATTATATAAAACTAAGGCTTGTCCATTGGCTACGCCATAGGCAGACTCTTTAAGATTAGCGGTAATAATATCTTGATTGCCATTGCTCATCAAAGTGATTTGTGCTGGAATCTTATGACTTTTGTAACGGATTTTTACTTCGCAGTCTAAAACTTTGTTATCCTGAAACCATTCTTTAGGTAGTGAGAGATTGAGAGCTTGGACTTTATTTGTTGCTAATTCTTCCTTGCTACCTGCAATAATGGTATTATCCTGTGGATTAATTTTTAGCACATAATGAGGGGTGAGTGCGCCTTTAATGGTGAAGCCTTTGCGTTTGCCAATAGTGTATTGCATATAGCCTTTATGGGTGCCAATCTTATTGCCCTTAGAATCAAGCACATCCCCTTTTTGTTCGGTTTTGTGATGTTTTTTTAAGACATCAATATAGGAATTTTCAACAAAGCAAATTTCTTGAGAATCTTTGTAAGTCTCTAAAGTTCCAAGCCAAGGTAGTTCTTTGAGTGCAATAGGTTTAATTTCTTCTTTCTTTTTATCACCTAAAGGGAAGATGATTTTTTCGATCCATTCTGGTTTTAATCCAAAGAGAAAATAGCTTTGATCTTTGTGCGTATCAACTGCTTGAGCGATTCTGCCATTTTTAATTTGGGCGTAATGTCCTGTTGCTACAAATTCGCAGCCTAAATCTTTAGCAAGTTTAAAAGCAATATTAAATTTTACATTAGGATTGCACATTGCACAAGGATTAGGCGTTAAGCCTTTTTTGTAAGAATCGACAAAATAATCATAAACGCTTTTTTTAAAAAGTTCGCGTTCATCAACGATTTGATAGGGAATGTTAAGGGATTCTGCGCATTTTTGAATATTTCTAGTGTAGTAATCGTGTTTTTCTTCTTTATCGTGGAGTTTAAGATAAATTCCATAAACACTATAACCTTGTTTTTGTAGTAAATAGGCACAATAGCTTGAATCAACACCTCCACTCATCAACAATAACACTTTTTTCATAATTTTTTCCTTGTAGTATTTATTTTGAAAAAGACTCTTTATTTTGGGGAGATGAAATTGTAGCCAAAAAGGCTTAAAAATAGGTTTTTCTAGTCAAGATTTTTGGGAGTTTTTGAAATAACAAAGCGATTGTTTTCTAAGATAATAGGAAATTGTTCTTTGGTTCTTAGATCGATTAAAAAACATTCTTCGCCATTTTCAAGTTCATAGCGTTCTTTGGGGTAAAGAGAAAGTCGTCTTTGGACTTCTTCTAAATCTTCACACAAGGCACTAAAACCAAACATTACAAGTTTATAATCAAATTCTTCCATTTATAAAGCCTTTATTCTTGCGACACCACTATCAATAGCAGCTTGTGCTACAGCATTAGAGATAAAATCTTTAAGTCTCCAATCAAAAGGAGAGGGGATAATGTATTCTTTGCCAAATTCAAATTTTCTTTGGTGAATTTTTTCTAATTCTGCTTTTAGGGCTGGTGGTATTTCTTCTTGTGCGAGTTGTGCTAGAGCATTGGCTGCGGCAAGTTTCATTGATTCATTAATGCTTTTTGCACGTGCTTTGAGCGCACCTTTAAAGATATAAGGGAATCCTAAGACATTATTGATTTGATTGGGGTAATCGCTTCTGCCTGTAGCAATAATTGCATCAGGACGCACTTCCCTTATAAGTTTGGGATCGATTTCTGGGATAGGATTGCTCATTACAAAAATCATTGGATTTTTATTCATTCCTTCAATATCCTTTGCTTCCAAAATATCTCCTCTTGATAATCCAAGCACAATATCAGCACCATCTAAGGCTTCTTTGTAAGTGTCAATTTTTCTATCAATAATAAAATCTTTTTTGAAGCCATTAAGGGAATCTTTGCGGTGTGTCGTGATAGCACCTTTGCTATCAAACATAATAATTTCTTTTACGCCAAGTTTTTGTGCGATTTTTGCACAAGCAATTGCTGCACCACCTGCTCCTAAAACAACCATTTTTAAATCTTGAATATTTTTATTGGCAATTTTTGCACCATTGATAATGCCTGCAGCCGAAATAATTGCAGTGCCGTGTTGATCATCGTGCATAATGGGAATATCAAGAATCTCTTTAAGGCGACTTTCAATATAAAAGCATTCTGGTGCTTTAATGTCTTCTAAATTGATTCCGCCAAAAGTAGGGGCAATGGCTTTAACAATTTCAATGAATCTATCAGGATTGGTTTCATCAATTTCAATATCAAAGGCATTAATGTCGGCAAATTTTTTAAATAAAACCGCTTTTCCTTCCATAACAGGTTTTCCTGCTAGAGCTCCAATATTACCTAATCCCAAAACAGCAGTGCCATTTGAAATAACAGCAACAAGATTGCCTTTTGAAGTATATTCATAAGCTAAATTTGGATCTTTTTGAATTTCTTTGCAAGGCACTGCAACACCAGGAGAATATGCAAGAGATAAATCGTGCTCATTTTCAACTTTAGTTCTTGGGATGACTTCGAGTTTTCCACCTTGATGGTAAGGGAGTGAATCAGGATAGGTTTGCTTTAGATCTTCCATAATATTTGCCTTTAGTAAAATAAGTATGGAATTTAAACAAAAAAGAGATAAAAGTGAATTTAAATATGGCTAATTTAAAGATATTGTCTTATTGAATGGGTTTGATTCTTGGATGAGAAGTTTTGCCATAGATTGTGTATTTTGATTCTTTGGATTTTGTTTTAAGGGTGAAATCCCCTTCAATCTCTTTGGTATTAAGATTAGTAGTGATTTTTTGGGATTGGATTTTAAAGTTCTTGGATTGTAAAGAGATACGGCTTTGGAGAATCTCATTTTGTAGAGTGGTGTTATAAATATAGCCATTAAAGTTTTCTTTTGTGAAATTTTGTTTGCTTTTGTTTTGTAACTCTTGAAGCAAAGGAGTTGATTGGAATGAAAGACTATGAATATCAAAATTAATATTATTGATATGATTAATAAAGTCGCTATTAAGGCTAAAATTGCCTATTCCACTAAAATAGCGTGGAGCTTGATCAAAAAGTGTATAAATTTGACTAGAAGGGATTTGTTGGATTCTAAGTGCGAAGTTTTGGGGAGTTAGCATTAATGAAAAAGGATTTTGGTTTTGATTGTAATTAAGTGTGCCTTGGAGCTCAAAAGAATCTTCTGTGTGAATGCCTTGAGTGATTAAAGAGCCTTGAAGGGCGGTTTTATTGCGATAAGAAAGGTTTTGAAGTTTGGTGACTTCTAGTGTAGTTGGGAACTCAAATTTTAAGGACTTTAAGGTTAAATTGCCTTTTTGTGCTTGAAGTTTTAAGAAATTAGATTCTAAGAGATAATTAACTATTCCGCTTCCATTGGCAAGTTCAATTTGTGAATTAAAGGTAAAATTAGTTGAAGGGAATCCAATTTGTGTTTTTTCTTCTAAAAGGGGGCTATTAATAAAGAGATTTTGGCTATCAAGTGCAATAATACCCGAAATTCCTTGGGAAAAATCTCGTAAATCTACTTTTAAATCAACTTTGCCTTCAAAATAGGGATTTTTATTGAAAAGCAAGAAGAGAGATTGAGCTTTAAGATCTTTTGATGAAATTTTTAGAGTTTTTGGCTTTAGGTTTTGTAAATTGAGATTGTAATTAAGGGGAGAATGAGAAAGTTGTATTTCTCCATCTAAAAGCATATTTTTAAAATCTCCCTTAGCGATTCCTTTGGCATCAAAAGAACCATTGAGAGGAATTTTAAAAAAAGGTGAAAGAGGTGAGAGACTAGCTAGATTAATTTTAAAATTCGTGTTAGTAGCTAGAGAGTAGATATTAGTAGTTCCTTTTATAAGGGCATCGCCAATGGTAGAATAGATTTTTAAATAGTGCGTTAGAGCATTGTTTTGTAAAGTTGTTTCAAGTTTGCCTATAAAGCTTGTGTTTGGAATTTCTAGGTTAAATTCAGATAAAAAGAGGTTTTTATCTAATTCACCCCCTTCGATTTCTAGATCAAAAGTGCCATCATAGGATTTTTGTAGATGAGTGAAATTGGCATTTAAAGTAATGATTCCATCGCCATAGGGCTTTTCATTTAAGGTTTCTAAAAGGGAAGCTAGTGATCCATTGGTGAGATTAAGGTTGATAGTTTGTGGAGATAAATAATGAAGTGTAGCGGTTAAGTTGCTTTGAGAAAGAAAAAGATTGCTTGATGCATAAAGTGTGTAGTGGTGAAAATTTCCTTCAAAATTTCCCTCAATCCATTGATTGTCTCTAAAAGATAAGACTTTTTGATTAAAAAGAGTTTGAAAGCCTTTGGAGTTAATATAAAAATCACCCTTTAGGGTTTGTAAAAAAAGTGAATAATCGCCTTTTAAAAAAAGTTCTAATTTGTCATCTTGGGTGCTAAATTCGAGCGTAATAGTGCTTGGTGTGAGCTTGAAATTATGGCTTTTCCACTGCATTTGCGTGTGTGTTTCAAGCTTTGCTAAAAGGGCATTTTTGATAAAATAATTTCCTATGGGGGAGAATATCAAGACTGCCAATATTAAAGCAATAAGAATTAAACCAAAAAAACTAAGAAAAATTTTTGAAGATAAGACTTTTTTCATAACTTGAAGTCTAGTGAAAAAATAGTTAAAAAGACTTTAACAAGGTAATTAGTTTATAGAATAATTCTTGTTTAATACAATTTGGAGTAAAATCCCAAGAATTTTTATTTTTTAAGGGAATGCAATGGATTATAAGGATACTTTAGAGTTGCCTAATACGACTTTTCCAATGAGAGGAAATTTGCCTCAAAATGAGCCTAAAATTTATCAAGAATGGGGTAAAAGAGAGTATTATGAGAGGATTTTGAAAAACAGAGAAAATGCTAAAGAAAGCTTTAATTTACACGATGGACCGCCTTATGCTAATGGGCATTTGCATATTGGACACGCATTAAATAAAATCCTAAAAGATATTATTAATAAGTATCATTATTTTCAAGGTAAAAAGATTTTTTATACTCCAGGTTGGGATTGCCATGGGTTGCCTATTGAGCAGCAAGTAGAAAAAAAACTAGGCAAAGAAAAAAAGGATTCTCTACCTAAAAGCAAAATTAGAGAGCTTTGTCGCAAACACGCACAAGAGTTTGTAGAGATACAAAAAAAAGAATTTTTAGAGCTTGGAATCTTGGGTGATTTTGAGAATCCGTATAAAACAATGGATTTTGCTTTTGAATCAGAGATTTATAAAGCTCTTTGCGAGGTGGCAAAAAAGGGATTATTAAAGGAGCGTAGTAAGCCTGTTTATTGGAGTTGGGCTTGTCAGACAGCTTTAGCAGAAGCAGAAGTGGAGTATGAAGAAAAAGAAAGTGATTCTGTTTTTGTTGCTTTTGCATTAAAGGAAGATGCATTAACTGCAATTGGTGCAAAAGAGCTTGGATTGGATCAAGCTTATTGCGTAATTTGGACTACGACTCCTTGGACACTTCCTGCTAATAGTGGTATTGCATTAAATCCAAATGAAACCTATGCTTTAACTAGTGATGGTAAAATTGTATTGCATTCAGAAGTTGAGAAGCTATCAGCAATTAATGTGGTGGAGAATCAAATCTTAAAAACTTTTAAAGCGTGTATTTTAGAAAATACTCACGCTATCAATCCTTTAAATGGTAGAGATTCTAAGATTATTTTAGGAGAACATGTCGCAAGTGGCGAGGGAAGTGGTTGTGTTCATACTGCCCCTGGACACGGAGAAGACGATTATTTTATCGGATTAAAATACGATTTGCCTATGTTAATGCCCGTTGATGATAAGGGGTGTTATGATGAAACTTTAATTAGGGAAAAATTATTTTTTAATCCTGATGAATTTGTAGGGAAATTTGTTTTTGATGCACATCCAAGAATTTTTGAATTGTTGGGAAAAAATTTACTAAGACATGCCAAGATTAGACATTCTTATCCGCATTGTTGGCGTTCTCATCAACCTATTATTTTTAGGGCAACTCAACAATGGTTTATTGTAATGGATGAACCTTTTAGCAAAGAAGGGAAAACTTTGCGAGAGGTGGCATTAGCCGAGATTGATAAAACAAAATTTTTCCCCGATCATGGTAGGAATAGAATTAGGGCAATGATTGAAAATCGTCCTGATTGGTGTATTTCAAGGCAAAGGGATTGGGGTGTGCCTATTGCCTTTTTTAAAGATAAACGCAGTGGAGAGGTGTTATTAGAGAGTGAAGTGCTAGATTTTGTCGCAGAAATTTTTGAAAAAGAAGGCTGTGATGCGTGGTGGAATAAGGAAGTTAAGGATTTATTGCCACAAAAATACCAAAAAGATTCCGATCATTTTGAAAAAATCTATCATATTTTAGATGTGTGGTTTGATAGTGGAAGCACATGGAAAGCAGTTTTGCAAAGTAATTTGTATAGAAGTGGTGGCTATCCTGCTAGTCTATATTTAGAGGGAAGTGATCAACATAGGGGCTGGTTTCATAGTTCTTTATTGGTTAGTTGTGCAGTTAATGAGAAGGCGCCTTATAAAGCAATTGTAACGCATGGTTTTACAATGGATGAGAAGGGCGAGAAAATGAGTAAATCTAAGGGCAATGTTGTTGTCCCTAAAGAAGTTTTAAAAGAGTTTGGGAGTGAAATTTTGCGGCTTTGGGTCGCAATGAGTGATTACCAAAATGATCAAAGAATTTCTAATAATATTTTAAAACAAGTGGGAGAGAATTATAGAAAGATTCGCAACACCATCCGATTCTTATTAGCTAATACTAATGGCTTAGAGAGTTTGGAAGTTACGAGTTTTAATCCTATTGATTTATGGATTTTAAAAAGCGCTAGAGAATGTTTTGAAAAAGTAAATGCCCTTTTTGGTGAATATGAATTTTCTAAGGCGATTCAAGAATTAACTTATTTTCTTAATACTGAACTTAGTGGGATTTATTTAGATATCTGTAAAGATAATTTATATTGCAATGCCCTTTCTTCTGAAGAACGCAGGGCTTCTCAAAGTGTGATGGCGTTAATTTGTGGTAGGCTCTTTGGACTTTTAGCTCCAATTTTTACTTATACGATTAATGAAGCCCTAAGCCATACGCAAAGTAGGGTAGTTTTAGAATCTTGTGGGATTATCAAAGAGGGAGATGTTTTTGAGATTCTTTATACTCCTTTACCAAGTTTTGAAAATCCTAATTTAAACTTTGATGAATTGCTTGAATTGCGTGGAGTGTTTTTAGAGCAGATTGACATACTTAAAAAAGATTCAAAAATCAAATCCACTTTGGAAGTGGATTTGGCTGTTCCGCAAAAAATGGCTGAATTTGCAGAGTTAAATCTATGGCTTATGGTAAGCAATGTAAGAAAGGAAGCAGAAGGCGAAGTGTTAGCAAAATTTACCTTTGGGGGAGAGAATTATAGGATTTTAAGGGCACAAGGACATAAATGTCCTAGATGTTGGCAGTTTGTCTCACAAAAAGCCGATGAACCTTGTGAGCGATGCCAAAAGGTTTTAGAAGAGCGATAATGTTTGAAGATTTTTTTGATTTGAGTAAGCCTGTTGGGCTAGATGAGACTTGGATTAGTATTTTTGTTGTTGTCTTTTTGATGTGGCTTGGGTATAGGATTTTAAAGCAGAAGTCAAAGCATTAAAAAAACACAAAAATATTGTAAGCGCGGATACACTAAGCGTTGATGCTTGGTGTATTTTATATTATTTTGGATTTTTTAAAGGCTTTAGGCTTTCTTTTAAGCAAAAATTAAATAAAAAATTATATAATTCCCTTTCTTAAAAGGCTTGATAGCTCAGTCGGTAGAGCAGGAGACTGAAAATCTCCGTGTCGGTGGTTCGATTCCGCCTCAAGCCACCACTTCATTTTCTTCTTTTATGTTTTTTTATTTTTGAATACAATATTTAATTTTTTGAAGTTGCAATATTTCTTTTAAAATTCTAGTAAAATTCTAGTCAATTTATTGTAAAATGAAATGATTAAATTGCAAATTTTATATTCATTTTATGAAAAAAGGATATGATTGCAAAGTAATTTTTGATATATGAGGAGTAAGATTATGAAAAAGATTTTATTAAGTCTTGTATTGGCAACAGGCTGTTTAATGGCAGCTGATGGTGCGACACTTTATAAAAAATGTATCGCTTGTCATGGTATGAATGGAGAAAGAGTAGCACCTGGAAGCAAAGGTAATGTAAAAATCGGCGGTATGGATAAAGCTGAGCTTGTTACGCAATTAAAGGGCTATGCTGCTGGAACTGCTGATAATGGTGGTGCTAAGCAAATTATGTATGCTAATATGAAAAACTTCAAATTCACAGATGCAGATATTGATGCAGTAGCAGACTATATTTCAAAACTTCCAAAAAACTAAATCTAATTTCCCCTTTATTGGGGAGTAAGATATGGCATATTTACAAATTAACTCCCAACATTTTTTTTCTAATTATCATCAGATCGCTCAATTTATAGGGCAAGAAAACATTCATAAAATTGCAATTGTCTTAAAAGATAATGCTTATGGGCATGGTTTAAAAGAGATGGCACAACTTGCAAAAGAAGCTAAAATTACTACTTGTTTTGTAAAAAATACCAAAGAAGCCTTAGAGATTGCTGCAATGTTTCGGCATATTACAATACTTTATCCTCAAAGTCTGGAAGATAAAGAAGCTTTGCAACAATGTCTAAAACAAGATAATATTTATTTTTGTGTTGCTAGTTTAGAAGCCTTGAAGCTTTATCCTAAACAAACTAAAATCGAATTAGAGATTAATTCTGGAATGAATCGCAATGGAATTCAAGCGCAACAACTACAAGAGGCATTTGAAATTATTAATAAAAGGGAATTAGAATTAATTGGTGTTTTTAGTCATAATGGTTTTGGAGATGATTTTGGTAGTGAGTTTTATACGCAAAATAATGAATTTTTAATGGTTAAAAAAAAGGTTTTAGAATTGTGCAATCAATATTCCTTTAAAAAGCCGCGTTTCCACTTTTTTTCTTCTTCGGGTGCTTTGAGGGCAGTTAGATATAATGAAAGCTTGCCTTTAGAGTTGCAAGATGATTTGTTTCGAATAGGGATTGCTTTTTATGGCTATTTATGCCAAGATATTAGATTTTGCGGATTGAATGTAAAGCCTATTGCCTCTTTGTGGGCTAGAAAAATTAGCACTTATTTTTTGAAAAAAGGTAGTAGAATTGGATATGGTGGTGTTTCAGAAACAAAAGAAGATACTCTAGTTTCTAGCTATGATGTGGGTTATGGTGATGGTCTTTTTAGGCTAAGGGAAGGAATGGAATTAAAAACAAAAGAAGGATTTAAAATTTATCCAAGATCTTCTATGGATTGCTTGAGTATCCAAGGGGATAGAGAGGAATTGTGTATTATTGAAGATGCGAATCCTTGGGCAGAGGCTTTTGGCACAATCCCTTATGAAATTTTAGTGCATTTGCAACCAACAATTCCCAAAAAGATTGTTTGAGATTGGTGGGAATATTAAAATTTTGGTATGATTTTATAAAAATTTAGCGGTATAAGGATAGGATTTTGAATTTTTGTTTTTTATTTGGTGGAAGCTCTTATGAACACGAAATTAGCATTGTAAGTGCGATTGCTTTAAAAAAGCTTTTAGGTAATGTGGAATATTTTATTTTTTTAGATGATACGCATACTTTTTATTTGATACCAAAAGATAAGATGCAATCGAAGTTTTTTAGCACAAAAGCATATTTAAAGGCAACAAGAATCTACCCTAAAAATGGAGGATTTTATCAAAAAACATTATGGGGTGAAAAAAAACTTCCTTTGCCTATTGTAGTAAATTTGATTCACGGCGCTGATGGTGAAGATGGCAGAGTAGCTTCTTTGCTTGATTTTTATGGAATTAATTATATTGGTCCTAGGAATCCAGCGTGTGTTTTAAGCTTTGATAAAGAGCTTACTAAAATGCTGGCTAAAGAATGCGGGGTTTTAAGTTTGGATTATCAAATGGTGCATAAAGATTCTATCCCTAAGGTTACCTTGCCTTTTCCGCTTATTGTGAAACCTGCAAGACTTGGAAGCTCCATAGGTATTTCTGTTGTTTATGAGGAAAAAGAATTGGAATATGCGATACAAGAGGCTTTTGAATATGATGATAAGGCAATTATAGAGCCTTTTGTTAGCGGCATCAAAGAATATAATATTGCGGGTTATAAAAGTAAAGAAGGAATGCATTTTTCTTTTATTGAAGAGCCACAAAAAAAAGAATTTTTGGATTTTGAAAAGAAATATTTGGATTTTTCACGTACAGAAAGTGCCAAAGAAGCAGAGATTTCAGAATCATTAAAACAGACTTTGCAAGAAAATTTTACCAAGATTTATGGAAATTTGTTTGATGGTGCATTAATACGCTGCGATTTTTTTGTTAAAGAGAATCAATGTTATCTTAATGAGATTAATCCGATTCCTGGAAGTTTAGCGAACTATCTTTTTGTGGATTTTAGAAATGCTTTAGAGGAATTAAGTAGAAATTTGCCCAAGCCAAGAGAAATTAAAGTTGCTTATGAGTTTTTGCATAAGATTCAATTTGCAAAGGGTAAATAGTGGCACAAAAAAGCATTCTTTACAAGAATCAAAACTTTGATATTTCTTTTGAAATTGTAAATTTTCATTTATCAAAAACTTTGATCTTTTTGCATGGATGGGGATCTAATAAAGCTTTAATGAAGCAAGTTTTTTCTGAGAGCTTTAAAGAATTTCGCCATTTATATATTGATATGCCTGGATTTGGAAAATCAAAGAATCCTCCATTTAGTTTGGATACAAGAGATTATGCGGCAATTTTAAGCATTTTATTAAACGAAATAAAAATAGAGGAATTTAGTATAGTTGGGCATAGTTTTGGGGGAAAAGTTGCGACTTTGTTAAACCCAAAAGAATTGATTTTATTAAGTAGTGCAGGAATCTTAAAGAAAAAAAAACTAAAGGTGCGAATGAAAATTGCACTAAGCAAGAAATTAAATCAGATTTCTCCCGCTTTAGGTCAAATGTTTAGTCAAATTTTACGATCGCGTGATGTGTCAGGGATGAGTCAAGTGATGTATGAAACTTTTAAAAAAGTTGTGGATGAGGATTTTAGTGGAATTTTTGAGAACTTTAAGAATCAAGCTTTTATTTTTTGGGGTAAAGAAGATAGTATTACCCCTTTAGATTGTGGAGAAAAAATCCATAGCTTAATAAAAAAATCATATTTCTTTCCTTTGGAAGGAGACCATTATTTTTTCTTAAAACAAGCTAAAAAAATTGAGGAACTTTATTTTAAAGCAAAATCAATTTGAGAACTTATTTATTTTTATTTTGTTAAAATTGTAAAATTTCATAAAGTAAGGATTATTTTTGCAGAATATTGATGTTTTTATGATGATGAGTCGGTGGATTTTTCTTATCGCGCTTGGATATTATGTGATTATTAATCTCCAATGGTATCACTATAGGCTTTCGCGAGTTTTGTTTAAACATCATAAACAACGATGGCATTTTTTCTATTTTTTAGTCCCAGTGCTTTATTTTGTTTTTATTCCAGAAAATATTTATTTTTATTTTGGCTTTTATTTATATATTTTTGCATTGATTATTTGGGCTTTGCGCTTAAGTAAGGGGTTAGTATTAACAGGAAGAGTTTCACGCTTTTTTGGTCTTTATTTGATTTTTATCCTTTTTAATGAGTTGCTACTTTTTGGGGAGGAATCTTCTTCTTTAATGCGTGTGGTGTATCTTTTGCCTTTAGTTATTTCTGTGTTTTTATCCTCTTTAGTAGAGGGAATTTTACTTAGTCGTTATAAAAAGATTGCAATAGAGACTTTAAAAAGTATGCCAAACCTTACTATTATTGCCGTTACAGGTAGTTATGGTAAGACAAGTTTAAAGAATTTTTTGGTGCAGGTTTTGCAAGATGAATTTAAAGTGTATGCCACTCCAAGAAGTGTTAATACGCTAACAGGGATTATTGCTGATATTAATCAAAATCTTTCATCTTTGACAGATATTTATATTGTAGAAGCAGGAGCAAGAAGAATTGGCGATATTAAAGAAATTGTAGAGCTAATCAAGCCGCAAATTGCAGTGATAGGCAAAATTGGTCCAGCACATATTGAGTATTTTAAAAGTTTAGATAATATTTATAAAGCAAAATATGAAATTCTTCAAAGCCCTAATTTACAAAAAGTTTATAATTATAAGGATAATACACCACCACAAAATTTTTATGGTAATATGATTTGGTTTCCACAAAATGTTTCTAGTGTCGATACGAGTTTGAATGGGACTAGCTTTTCTTTGACTTATAATGGTGAAAAAATGGATTTTGAGACTAAAATTTTAGGTGCTTTTAATGTTGCTAATATTAGTGCAGCTATTCAGGTAGCAAAGGATTTTGGAATCTCAAGTGAAAGAATCATTAAGCAGGTTTGCCGAATGGAAGGGGTTAGTCATCGCTTAAGTAAGATTATGGTAAATGATAAAGTGATTTTAGATGATAGTTATAATGGAAATTTAGATGGAATGTTAGAAGCCATTAGACTTTCTTCTTTGTATGATGGCAGAAAGGTTATTGTTACCCCAGGTTTGGTGGAGAGTTCTAAGGAGGCTAATATTGCTTTAGCAGAAGCCATTGATAGAGTGTTTGATATAGCAATTATCACAGGGGAATTAAATTCTAAATTATTAAAAGAACATATTCATAAGCCGCAAAAAATTATTTTAAAAGATAAAAAAAATATGGAAAATATTTTAAAATCCGCAACTATGGCAGGAGATTTAATTCTTTTTGCTAATGATGCACCAAGTTATATCTAGGGGAAATAATGGAGCATTTATACGCACCTTGGCGGAGTGGATATTTTAAGGAAAGGCAAAAGGAAGGTTGCATTTTTTGTAACATTTCTCAAGCTCCTCATTTGGATTTGCAGAATCGCGTTTTTTATCGGGATGAGAGTTTATTTTGTGTGATGAATAAATTTCCTTATACTCCTGGACATTTTTTGATTGTTCCACATTTCCACACGCATTCGCCCGAATTTTTGGAAGAAGATTTGTGGTTAAATTTGCAAAAATGTGCAAGGAAAGGGATTAGTTTGCTTAAAGAATTTGGCGCTAAAGGAATTAATTTGGGTATGAATTTAGAGCAAGCAGGTGGAGCAGGGATTCCAGAGCATATTCATTTGCATTTGTTGCCGCGTTATGTTGGGGATACAAATTTTTTTACAACTATTGGTGATTGTAGGGCTTATGGTGTGGATTTTGATGAAATTTTTCAAAAAATTAAAGAATTATCATTGAAGCATTTTAAGAATCAACAAAGCAATCAATGAGCATTATTTTGCTTTGAGGATTGCTTTGAAATCTTGCTTTATTTCTCTTAAAGTTTCTATTTCATTTTCTCCCAAGTTAGATTGTAAAATCTTGCCAAGATAGACTAAACCATTAAAGGGTGGTTGTTTGCCATAAAAAATCCCGATGTTTCCCCATGGAGAAAAGTAGAAAAAATCTCCAATTTGTGGATTATAATTTGGCGTATTTTTAACACTTAGGTTGTATGGTAAATGAGCTACCTTTTCTTTGTTTGCGTAATCGCTAAATTCTAACTCCAAAGGAAGTTGTTTAATGAATTCCTTTGAAGCGACATTTTCTTCTAATTCAATGTATAAAGTTTTCTCTTTTTGTTTAGTCTCATTGATAATTTCCATTGTAATCATCATTTTGTTTCCTTGAATATAGGTAGAATCAGCATAGACAAAACAAAGACATAATATTCCAAAAAGATACCCAAATCTCACTAATCTCACTGCAAATTCTCTTTAAAAAATTCTGTGATTTTAGCAAAAGGGATTTTGTCTAGATTGTCATATAAATCAACATGATTAGCATCTTTAATAATCATTAGTTCCTTATTGTCTCCTTTGAGTTTTTTGAATGCATCTTCAGTGAAATATCTGCTATGAGCTCTATCGCCGTGAATCATTAATACAGGGGTATTAATCTCATCGCTATATGCTAAAATGGGCATATTAATAAGGGAAAGTGAGGAAGTGAGATTCCAATTGCCATTTGAATTAATGGAACGAGGGTGGAAACCTCTTTCTTTATTTTTATAATAGTTATAATAATCTTGAATGAATTGCGGTTCATCTCCATTTAATTTTTCAGGCAAACCTATTGCTTTTGCATAAGTGTTGTTTTTGAAATCTTTTGTGCGTTGTTCATTAAGCGATCTTTTGAGTTCTAGTCTTGCTTTTGCATCTATTGAGTCATTATAGCCTTTTGCATTGACTCTTGTCATATCATACATTGTAGAAGTTACTGTTGCTTTGATTCGTGTATCTATAGCTGCGGCATTAAGGGCAAATCCACCAAAGCCACAGATTCCTAAAATACCTATTTTGTTAGAATCCACTTTTGAATAGTTAGATAGAAAATCCACAGCAGCACTAAAATCTTCTGTATTAATATCAGGTGAAGCGACATTTTGAGGTAAGTTTTTGTTTTCTAGAGCACTTTCGCCTGTAAAAGACGGATCAAATGCCAAAGTAATAAAGCCTTGTTCGCTTAAGGTTTGTGCATATAATCCAGAAGCTTGTTCTTTGACTGCTCCAAATGGACCACTAATTGCAATGGCAGGAAGTTTTGCATCTTTTGATATATTTTTAGGTATATAGAGATCTCCAACTAAAGTAATACCATAGCGATTTTTGAAAGTAACCTTTTGTATTTCTACATTATTGCTTTTGGGAAAGGTTTTATCCCATTGTGTTTGTGTGTTTGCTTGTGCCATAGTTGCACCTCCTAAGATTGAAAGTATTCCTAAAAGAAATGTTTTAAAGAATAGGCGATTCATATAAACCTCCAAAATAAACTTGCAAAATAAAATGACAGAATCTATACAACAAAGTTTGTGCTAAAAAATGCATTTTCAATATTTTTTAGATTCTAAAAAAGTATTATAAAAGATGAGAGTTACTCTAAGTCAAGAGAAAAGCACTAAAATTTTAAAAATATTATAAAATTACTTTTTGGCTTTATTAATATCCCCAGCTAAATTGTGTCGCGTTTTTATCGAATGTTTTGATAGTTTTTATTTCCTCTTTAGTTAAATTAAAATTGAAAATATCTATATTTTCTTGCATATGTTCCTTTTTGGATGCTTTTGGAATAGTCACAATGCCTTGTTGTGTAAAAAAACGCAAGATAATTTGTGCTATGCTTTTGTTGTATTTGTGAGCGATTTTTGCCAAGGCAGAATCATTAAAAAAACCATTTTTATTTTTTGAGACTTTACCTGCTATAAAAGGACTCCAAGATTCTAAAGTTGTTCCATAGGGTTTCATTGTTTGAAGCAATGCTGCTTGTTGATAATAGATATGTGTCTCACATTGATTGATTGCAGGAGGTATCTCGCAGGTTTTGATAAACTCTTTAAAAGTGTGGAGTGTAAAGTTGGAGATTCCAATAGCTTTGAGTTTCCCTTCTTTATAATAAGTTTCCATTGCTTTATACATTTCTTTGGCTTTTGGATAGGGCTCATGGATTAAGATTAAATCAATATAGCTAGAATTTAGAGATTTAAGGCTAAACTCTATCCCCTTTTTTGCTTCTTGAAAATTCATATTGTTAGATAGCTTAGTTGTAATAAAGAAATCTTCTCGTTTGATTTCCATTTTATCAATAGCTTCTCTTATTGCTGTGCCGACTTTGTGCTCATTTCCATACATTTGTGCCGTATCAAAGAGGCGATATCCATAGCTAATGGCTTCCAAAATTGTATGGCTGTCATTGATAGAGTATGTGCCAAATCCTAAAATTGGCATTTTTATTCCATTGTTGAGGGTTACATATTGCATTATTGTTGATTGCATAGTTATTTTCCTTGTCTATTAATTAATGTGAATCAATTTAAATCTCAAAGAGATTATTGCTTTGGTTGAATTAGCTTTTTGTCGTGTTAATTGATTTTGATAATCGCATTATAAAAGATGAGAGTTACTCTCAGTCAAGATACTTGGTTCTATTAATATTAGAATAATTATAATTTGCAAGATAGGGTAGTTTTTGTAAGGATAAATGCTATAATTTTAAGTTTAATGAATATTATCGTAAGGAGAATTTTATGATGTTGAATCCTGATTTAGCAAAATTGCTTTTAAGACTTTGTGTGGGTGGGCTTATGCTATTTCATGGTGTGTTTAAAATACTTCATGGTGTAGATGTCTATATGGGTATGTTAGAATCAAAAGGACTCCCAGGAATTATGGTATATGGTGTGTATATTGGTGAGGTTTTAGCACCCCTTTTGATACTAATAGGCTATCAAGTGCGAATTGCTGCTTTGATCGTTGCTTTTACAATGATTATGGCTATTTATTTGGTTTATGGATTTGAAATTTTTGCACTTGATTCTTATGGTGGTTGGGTTATTGAACATCAACTCTTGTATATTTTGCCTTGCCTTGCCTTGTTTTTTATGGGTGGAGGAAAATATGCGTTTTTCAAAAAAGAAGAAAAAATTAAGGCTTAAATTTTAATATTTAAGCTTATTTTGTAGTGAGATTTGTCCCTATAAAATTTCTCCCTAATTCCTTGCAGCACTCTAGCACACTAAAGCTTCCTGCTGCTGGATCACACACTAAATCTCCGATATTGGTGCAAGATTCTATAAGGGTTTTTTGCAAGGTTTTTGGTTTGCTATGAGGATGTGCTTTTAGCTCGTTTTGTGGAATTTTTTCGCTACACACATCGCGGATATTATGGAGTTTCCAAGTCCCCTTTGCTTTAATAGGCTTTTTTTGCACGATGAGTAGATATTCGCTTTGTTTTCTTGTGCGGTAGCCCATACCCATTTTCATTTTATCCCAAGTGATAAGATCCACAATCTCTAAAGATGTAGAATCTAGCCAAGGTCTCACGCCCTCACACAGATGAAATTTATCAATCCATAGCATAAGATAGCGACTAGACTTTAAAACTCGGCTAATTTCTTGGATAAAATGTATAATCGTTGATTCAGACATTTGCACCAAGACACTACGCCCCTTTTGTCGCTCACCCTCATTGCCATAGCGCATTTTATCTAGCACACCACGATATTGTGGATCAAAAAAACATAAATCAATACTACAATCCCCCAAACTTTGGAGTAATTCTAAGCCATCAATGGTGAGTTTGGTGTTTAGGTCATACAAACTCAAAACCTTTTTTGCAGCAAAATTATTGTCATTTCCCAAACACCCTTTTAAAGATAGAATCCACATTTTTTGTATAGTAGGCAAACTCAAAGCGATCGCGGATAATCTGCTCTCCATTGCCACCATTCTTGCTAAGAAGTCCCACAAGTTCAGAATCTGCCAAAAGATATTGCAAATAAAGCGATTCGCCCTTTGCATTAAGCGCAGGTTGTCCCTCTTGCAAACTCTGCCATACTTTCATCGCATTTCTTTGCACGATCTTATAAGCATCTTCGCGACTTACACCGCATTTTGGAAGCTCTAGCAAGATTCTTTGAGAAAAAACTAAACCACCTGTGAGATTAAGATTTTTTAGCATATTTTTAGGATACACAACAAGCTTATCAATCAAACTTGTAAGGCGCACAAGCATAAAATCCGTCGTAATAAAACCATCAGGCAAAATAAATCGCTCCACACTTGAGTGGCTAATATCTCGCTCGTGCCACAATGCGACATTTTCCATAGCCGGTAGCGCAAAACTGCGTATCACACGACATAGCCCTGTGATGTTTTCAGATAAGACAGGGTTGCGTTTGTGTGGCATTGCACTACTTCCTTTTTGTCCTTGGCTAAAATACTCCTCTGCCTCATACACTTCGGTGCGTTGCAAATGTCTAATTTCAACAGCAATTTTTTCACAACTACTTGCTAAAAGCGCCAAATCAGTCATAAGCCGTGCGTATCGATCTCTTTGGATAACTTGATTACTTGCTGGAGCAGCCTTTAGTCCTAGATTGGCACATACAAGCTCTTCAAGTTCTATAGGAGTGTGGGCGAGATTCCCCATTGCACCGCTTATCTTGCCTACGCTAATCACCTCCAAGGTGGATTCTAAACTCTGCAAGTGTCGCCCTATCTCATCATACCATATCGCACATACTAAGCCAAAAGTGATAGGTTCGCCGTGAATTCCGTGACTTCGCCCGACCATAAGCGTATCTTTGTGTTCATAAGCGCGTTTTTTTATCACTTCACGCAATGCTTTCACATCTTCAATGATAATCTTTAGCGAATCGCGCATTTGCAAAGCCACAGCGGTATCAATCGTATCGCTAGAAGTGATTCCATAATGAAACCATCGCGATTCTTCACCTAGAGATTCTGCAACACTTGTAGTAAAAGCAATAAGATCGTGCTTAGTAACCGCTTCTATCTCATCAATTCTTGCAATATCAAACTTCGCATTTTCACAAATTTTCTTGCAATCGCAATCAGGAATAAGTCCTAATGTATTCCACCCCTTAACCAATGCCTTTTCTACCTCTAGCCAAGCGGAATACTTCGCATTCATATCCCAAAGCTTTTTCATCTCTTCTCTTGCGTATCGCTCTACCATTATCAATCCTTTAAAAATGTGCTACAATATCCTAACATAAGACCACTTAAAAGTTGCAAAATGCCCTTTATAAAGCAAAAATTTTATTTTCAAACTCCCATTAAAGCTTACTTGTTTTTAATGCGACAATTTAATTTGAATATGGCACAAGCTCAAAGTTATATTAATAAGGGCAGAGTTGTTTATGAGAGTAAGATTCTAGGCAATAATGAGAAAAATAAAGTCTTAGAAAGGGAAGTAGAAGTTTGGATTTTTAAGCCTAATTCTATTGGGCTTAAACCCATTTATGAAAATGAAGATTTTGCTCTTTTTAACAAACCTGCTCAAATGTTAATTCACCCAAAGGGAAGGTTTTTTCATCATAGCTTGATGGATGAGGTGCGTGAATATTTTGGCACTGAAGCTTCTTTGATTCACCGAATCGACAAAGAAACAAGTGGTTTAGTTTTGGTAGGGAAGCATAAAAGAAGTATTGTTGAGCTAGGGGAATTGTTTGCTAATAATCGCATAAAAAAGAAATATTTAGCACTTATTAAAGGGAAAATGTGTAAAACTAGCAAGATTGTTGGAGATTTTTGCCTTTTGATGCCACTTAGTTTGCAAGAAAAGGGTGGGGATTTAAGTGTGCGTTCTGTGTTTCTAGGGCAGAATCTAAGAAAAGATTCTAAGCTTTTAGGGTTTAGAGATGCAAAAAGCGAGTTTGAAATTTTGGGGGAGTTTGGGGGAAATACTTTGCTAAAAGTTTATCCTATAACAGGCAGAACGCATCAGATTAGAGTTCATCTTTTTTCTCTTGGTTTTCCGATTTTAGGCGATCCGCTTTATGGTTGTGAGGATTGGCAGAGTAGAGAGTATTTAGATAGTGAATTTATAGAAGAAAACCGAGATTTTGGGCTTTGTGCGGAGAAAAGAAAAGAATATTTTGGGGCAGATCGGTTGATGTTGCACGCTTATAGTTTGGAGTTTTCTTACAAGGGGAGGGAATATTATTTTAGGAGTTGCGAGGGATTTTGTTTGTAGAATTTAATCATATAAAAGAGATTTGTTTTTTTGGTTAAATAGGGGAGATTGTAAGGGTAAAAAGGGCACTAAGCCCTATAGTGTTCTTGTTAGATTAGATTAGCGATTTCTTTGGCGTGATAGGTGATGATAATATCTGCTCCAGCGCGTTTAAAGCTAATCATTGTTTCTAATAAAACGCGTTCATAGTCTATAATTCCCGCTTTTTGTGCAAACTTTAGCATAGCGTATTCGCCGCTTACATTATAAATTGCTAAAGGTAGCAAGGTTTGCTCTCTAATATCTCTAACAATATCCAAATAGGCTAGGGCAGGTTTAACCATTAAAATATCCGCACCTTGTGCTTCATCTTCTAGGCTTTCTAAAATCGCTTCGCGTCGATTTGCAGGGTTTTGTTGATAGCTTTTTCGATCACCAAAACTTGGAGTGCTTTGGGCTACATCTCTAAAAGGTCCATAATAGCCACTTGCAAATTTTGTGGAATAACTCATTAAGGGAATGTGATTAAAGCCATTAGAATCAAGTGCAGTTCGCAAACTTTCTATCATTCCATCCATCATTGCACTAGGTGCGATTAGATCCGCACCACTTTGGGCTAGAATCAAGGCTTGTTGATTGAGAATTTCTAGGGTTAAATCATTATCAACAGAATTAAGTTTAGGGTTTAAGATTCCACAATGTCCGTGATCAGTGTATTCACAAAAACACAAATCAACACACACTAGCATATTAGGAAATTTTTCTTTGATGGCTCTTGTGGCTTGAGCGATAATCCCTTCTGGGCTTAGGGCTTCGCTACCGATGCTATCTTTGATTTTTGGAATCCCAAAAAGAATGATTGAAAAAATTCCAAGATTTTGTAAAACCTCACATTCTTTTAGGGCTTCATCAATGCTAAGTTGAAAAACATCAGGCATTGATTCTATTGGATTTTTAATATTTTTGCCATGTGTAATAAAAAGTGGATAGATAAAATCTTTTTTATGCAGGGTGGTTTGTGTTAGCATTTCTCGAATGTTTGGGTTTAATCGCATACGTCTTAATCGCTTGAACATAAATTATCCTTTTAAAGTTTTATGGGATATTACTCCTTTTACTATAAAATTATTCTGATTTTCTTTGTAAAAATATTCTAATTCTAAGCCTTGTGATTCTAGGGTGCTTTTAATAATATAGATTCCAAGTCCTAAGCCGCTTGTATTGGATTTAGAATCTTTAAAGAAAGGCTTGGAGTGATCTTGCAAACTATAAGGCAGCGGCATTCCATAGTTTTTGATTCCTAAATTTTTATCTTGAATATAAATTTCAATTTGTCCTTGTGTTTTATATTTGATAGCATTGTCAATGAGATTTTTAATCACCAAAGCAATCATTTCAAAATCCGCATACAAAAAGCATTCTTCTTTGGGGAAGATAAAAAGTGTGGAAATTTGCTCTTTATCCAAAAGTAGCATTTCAAAAACTTTATCCAAAACCGCTTTAAGAGAAATATTGCACTTATTAAGACAATAATTGCGTGAGCTTAATTCCTCAATCTTTGCAAATTCATTAATGAGCGAATTTAGTCGCTCAAACACCGAACATAAACGCTCTTTGTAAAGTGCATTGTCAATCATTTCAGCCGTGATTCTTCCTTTGGTGATAGGAGTTTTTAGCTCGTGCATAATGGAACGCAAAAAAAGATGTCTGGATTGATTTAGGGCATTAATTTTTTTAACGGCATTATCAAATTCTTGTGCTAATTCTCCAATTTCATCGTTTTGATCAATTTTGCAGCGAATGTCTGTTTGCCCATTGGCAAATTTTCTAATCTCCTTTTGGAGTGTTTTAAGCGGTAAGAGGCTACGAATGACAAGCACAAAGAGAAAAACCACAATAATAAAAGCAATGAGAGTAATAATATAGTAGTTAAAAAGTCTATCAAAATGAATGTCTCCATAAACACGCCAACCATTTGGGGTTTGTAAAAATAGATAAATTCCTTTTTTTTCTTTGATAATTTTTGCAATCACTCCTTGGCTAAAGTTGGGTGTAATATGGTTTTGAAAATGGCTTAGAAATTCTGGATTATCAATTTGGACTAAGCCTAATTCATTAAGATATTTTTCAATCAAAGCAATGTTTCCCCCAAAACGCACGAGTTGATTAATAGTAGCTAAGAATTGCGTGTATTTGAGCTGGTTTTCATAGGCTTTTTTATTGATTTCTTCGCGGATAAAATAATAAGAAAAAGCACTCAAGCCAACAATGGCAATCAAAAAAAGAATAGTAATTTTTACGATGATTGAGTTTTTATTCATTATCTTTAGTTTGGAATTTATAGCCGATTCCACGGATTGAAAAAATATATTTTTTACCTTCTTTTTCAATTTTAGATCGTAATCTACCAATGATGACATCAATGCTTTTATTGGTGCTATCTGGGCTAATTGAATCAGAATGAGCTGCGATAGAATCACGCGTTAGGGCTTGGTTTTTGTTTTCTATCATAAAACTTAGGATTTCGTATTCTGCTTTGGTTAAATCTAGTGGTGTATTGTTTAGAAAAATTTCTCGACTACTTTTATTCAGTCGAAAAGGGGGGCAAATAATTTCAGTAGAATCAGGTTTCTCAATCGTTTTATATCGGCGTAAAACACTATGGATTCTAGCTACAAGTTCTTTGGGATCATAGGGTTTTGGAATGTAATCATCAGCACCATATTCTAATCCTAATACTCGATCATCAACATCGTGTCTAGCAGAAGAGATAATAATGGGGATGCGCTTTTCTTTAGCGACTTTCTTGCAAACCTCAAGCCCATCTAAGTTTGGGAGTGTTAAATCTAAAAGAAGGAGGTCAAAATGTCGAGTATTAATTGCACTCATACCCGTATAGGGTTCATCATAGTTTGTTGCATTAATATTATGGGCTTTGAGGTATTCGCTAAGAATGGTTGCTAATTCCAAGTCATCCTCAATCATTAAAATTTCTAGCATGGTGTTTTCCTTACAAAAAGGAGGATTGGGTATTTTAGGGGGTTAATTAAAAATTCAGGAAAACACCCACTAGAATAAATATCTCTAATTAAAAATAAATTCTCTTCACAAAGGAGAAACGGATGAAAAACTCTAACTAATGTTGTGCGGAACATTTGTATCTCAAGCCATCCCGCTTGAGACAATGAAATTATAAAATAATAGAGTAAATCAAAAGTAAATGAAAAAGTTTTTTTCATTTTTGATTCTTTTTTTCATCAATAATGGCTAAAGTGAATTCTAAAAAGTTGAGTATCATATCAACTTTTTCCTCAATATTTCGGTTGTTTGGTGATTGCAATCCTTCAAACAAAACAAGAATTCTATCTTGAAGGTTATTTAAAAATTTTTCTTCTTCAGAATAATATTTGATAAGAAGTTGCTTTAATTCTTCATTGTTTTTTAAATCAAGTTTTTGGATTTTTCTTTCATAAGAAGCAGGAGTTGTGGGTGATTCTTTTTTTGTTTCTTCAGTGGCTATGATGTCTAAAAGAGCATCTCTTTCGGGTTTTTCTTCAGGTGAAATTGTGGAGTCTGTATTTGTGTCAATTTCTGCTAGGGTTTGTAAAATCGCTTCTTTTAATTCCATAATTGTAATAACCACCTTTCAAATTCATTAAATTCAATTTTAGAATCCATTTGCACAAAAAGATTAAGCATATTTTCATCGGCTTTGCCATAACTTTTGCGGTTGCTTGTTAGCCGTTTTAATGCTACTTTTGCTTCGGTGTTATTAGGATTTTCTTGTAAGATAGTTTTGTAAATTTGAGCGGCTTCATAACGATGTCCTTGAGTTTCATAGATACTTGCAAGTGTAAGTGTTTTCATCATATAGCCTCAAAAATTGAATTCCAATTCACCATTTTAACATAAAATTTTATAAGTTTAAAGTTCTAAACATAGAATTAATATTATTTTAAGATGTAAAAATTTTTAAAAATTCAGAGATTTTTTGTTGATCTTTTTTGCCTATTGAGGATTCTAAGCTTGAATTGACATCAAACATTTTAACTCCAATTTTCCTTAAATCTTGAATATTTGAGATTCCTACCCCACCTGCGACACAGAGATAATGATTGGTTTTTTCTTGGAGTGATTCTAGGGTTTTTGGTGCGATATTTTTGCCACTTCCACCTCCTAGAGTGCTTTTAGAATCTAATAGGACAAAAGGGCTTATAAAATCTCCTAAATCCTCTGGTTTCTCTATATTCCAAGCTTCATAAAAGGCAAAATTTGCATTTTTTAAATCCACACCACCAAAGCTTTTTTGGCTTACTCCGTGGAGTTGCAAAGCATCAATAATGCCTTCTTTATAGAGATTGATAGCTATTTGCATCATTTCTTGATCATCTTTAACCACGGCGATTTTAAGGATTTTTGGATGAGCTTGTAGGGCTTTAGCGATTTCTTTTATGGTTTTTGGGCTAGTAAATCGTGGAGAATCTTTAGCTAAAATAAATCCTAGCGCTGCAATTTTTTCTAGGGGCGAATTTAGGTTTGATTCTAGAGCTTTAGCACACATTAGTGCATCTTCGCTAGAGGTGATTCCACAGATTTTTAAAAAGCCTTGCTTGGAATCAAGGAGTTTAAAAACATTGCGATAAAAAGTATTGGGCGATTGTTTTCCACTAATGATTGAATCTTTTAGGCATTTTAGGGTTTGTGTAGGTGCAGAATCACGCACAAGATAACTGCCACATAAGATTCCATCAAAGCCAATATTTCCTACTACAAAGCCATCAAAACTGCATTCAATGGAAGATTCAAAGATAATTTTGCTTTGTGGATTTGTCTTTTGAATGCAATCTAAGAGATTGTAAGCTTGGATTTTATTAATACTAAAAGTGTGTAAATCGCGTGAGTTAATGCCAATAAGAGTTGCTTGAAGTGGAGTGATAAAATCAACTTCTTTGGCATTATGAACTTCTATTAAGGGGGTTAAGCCAAGTTTTAATGATTCTTCATAAAGTTGCTTAAGTCTTGCAAAGCCACCATTTTCATTATCATCTCCGATAAAAACAGCGGCGATTAAAAGCACCATATCTGCACCAAAATCATAAGATTCTTGAATCTGATCAAGTTCTGTGATAAAGTCTTTGCGTAATATCGTGGAATTTTCGTGACTTAGTTTGGTTGCTCTTAGATCTTCTAAATCACCTTTAAAGAAATCTTTTTCACATAAGACAGAAATCGCACTAGCTCCACCATTAAGATAGCTTTGGGCTAGATCTTTGGGGCTGTTTATCGCTCCAATATCTCCAGCTGAAGGGCTAGCTCTTTTAATCTCGGCAATCAAAAAAGGAAAGCTAAACTTTGGGGGAGTGAGTTTAGTTGTTCTTGTAGCCTTCAAAATAGGGTATTTGGCTTTTGTTTGGAGAATCTTTTTAAGAATAGTTGGAATCATCATTAATCCTTTATTGGGCGTTGATTGCTTAGGGTTTTAAAGGATTCTAGAAGGGGAAAAATTTCTTTGCTTTGAATGATTTCTTTAGCTTTAAAAAAACCTTCTTTGATACTTTCGGCTTGATTGCAAAGATATAAGGCAGCACCCATATTTAAAGCAACTAAATCAAGTTTGGGAGAGGGTTTGGCATTAAAAATATCAAGTGTGATTTGTAAATTTTCTTGGCTATCTCCGCCTTGTAAGAGTGAATGATTGACAAAGTCTAATCCCACTTCAATGGGGTTAAAAATATAGGTTTTAATGCTTCCATTTTGTAATTCTGTAATTTGTGTTGGCGCACAAAGTGAGATTTCATCATAACCATCAAGTCCGCTCACAACCATTGCTCGTTTCACGCCTAGAATTGCTAAAGCTTTTGCCATAATTTCGGTGTAAGATTTATCAAAAACACCAATAAGTTGGTGGGTTATTGGGCTTGGATTGCTTAGGGGACCTATGAGATTAAAGGCAGTCTTAAAGCCAAGTGAGGAGCGAGCATTGGCTGCAAAACGCATTGCAGAATGGAATTTTTGGGCAAATAAAAAGGTAATGTGGAGATTTTCATAAATGGTTTTAACATTACTAAAATCCATAGTTACATTAATGCCAAGTGCATTTAATAAATCAGCCGACCCACTTTTAGAAGTAACGGCTCTATTGCCGTGCTTAATGATTCCAAAGTTTGATTTTTGGGCTTGTGTGGCAAGAAGTAGAGCAGCTGTTGTGGAGACATTAAAAGTTTTTGCTTCGCTTCCACCTGTGCCAACCATATCAAAACGAATGTTAAAATTATCTTTTAAGTTGAGTTTAACTGCTTTCTTTTTAAGCACAGATGCAAAACCTGCTAATTCATATTCATCAATGCCTTTGATTTCTAGGCTAGTTAAAATACTTCCAATTTGTGCATCACTTAAGTTGCCTTCAGTGAGTTCATCCATTAGATTATAGCTTTCTTGGAAATTAAGGGATTTTTGGTGAAGGACTTTTTTGAGATAGTCTTTTGTGGGGATTGGCTCTCTTGTGTAATGCAAGAAATTAAGTAGCATTTTAATGCCTTCTTTTGTGCCAATGGATTCTGGGTGGAATTGCAATCCTACAAGATGATATTGCCTGTGTTCAACCGCCATAACTTCACCATCTTCACTCATTCCGCTAATTAAAAAACAATCTGGAATCTCTTCTTTTTTTCCCACAAGAGAATGATAACGCGCAATGGGAGTTTTTTGGCTAATATGGCGGAAGATTCCTTTGGCATTGTGAATGAGTGGTTCAACTTTTCCATGCACAATATTTTTGGCATTTTTGATTTCAACTCCAAAAGCACTTAGGATAGCTTGGTGTCCAAGACAGATTCCTAAAATTGGATAGATTCCTTTAAAGTGTTGCACAATTTGGACACTAATTCCTGCATCTTTTGGGGATTTTGGACCAGGTCCTATAATGATGTAGCTTGGGTTAAGTGATTGGATTTCTTCTAGGCTAGTTTGATCATTTCTTAAAACTTTAATGGGATAGTTAAAGCGACTAAAAGCCTGATAGATATTATAAGTAAAAGAATCGTAATTATCAATAAGGAGAATCATAACACTTCCTTTGTGTTTTTAGAGATGAGAGAGTCTTTTTGTGTTGGTTTAGTTTGCATTATTTTCTCCCATAATGGCTTCCACTAAGGATAGCATTTTATTTTTGGTTTCTAGGTATTCTTCTTTTGGGATAGAATCATAAACAATCCCTGCACCAGCTTGGAGATAATAAATGCCTTTTTGATAGACTGCAGTGCGGATAGCGATTGCAAAATTCATATCGCCATCTTGTGTAAAATATCCAATGGCTCCAGAATAAATGGCTCTTTTATGTTCTTCTAAAGATTCGATGGTTTTTATAGCTTGAATCTTAGGTGCTCCACTCACAGTTCCAGCAGGAAATGTTGCTAAAATAGCATCATTTTTATTATGGATTTGTAAATCCATTATACCCTCTACTTCAGAGACAAGGTGCATTACCCTAGCGTATTTTTCGATCACTTTTTCTTGAGTAACTTCCACGCTGCCACCTATTGCAACCTTTCCAATATCATTACGCCCTAAGTCTAAGAGCATCAAATGTTCAGCATTTTCTTTTGGATTATTTTTTAATTCTTCTTCTAATTGCAAATCTTGAATCTGATTGTTTCCTCTTTTGCGAGTTCCAGCTATAGGGCGAAGAGTGATTTTGGCTTTTTTATCATCAATTTTTTCAACTTTAACTAACACTTCAGGGGAGCTACCAATAATTTGAAAATGCCCAAAATTGTAATAATACATATAAGGGCTTGGATTGTTGGTGCGTAAATTTTGATAGGCTCTTAACGGCGGTAAGTCGCTTTGTATTTGCATACTTTGGCTTGGGACACATTGCAAAAGATTGCCTTTATAGATTTCATCTTTAAGGAAGGTAACCATATGAGTGTAATAGGATTGCTTATCGCTAGAAATAACCTTTGAATGATAATTTTGCGGAGATTCTTGTTTTTGTTGAATATTTTCTAACTTTTGGATAAGTTTATCAAGACGATTTTTTAGGTTATGGGATTGTGTCTCTTGGTCATAGGCGACACTAATGAGATAAAGCGATTCATAAAAGTGATCAAAAATAGCAAAATCACGCCCAAAAATAAAGGCATTGTCATAGCAATCATAAAGGGGGGGATTATTAAAGCTAAGCGATTCAATCTCGCTAAAAAATTCATATCCCAAATATCCCACTCCTCCAAGCGGTAAAGGTAAATCGCTAGGCAGGGTGGAATTAAGTTGAGAATCATTTGGATTTGGAGCAAGTTTTCTTAAAGATTCTAAGGTTTCTAAAAAGGGTCGTTTGGGGAGAATGTGTTTAGAATCCAAAAAAAGCAAGGAGGTTTCTTGATTATCTTTTGTAACTCTAAAAGCTTCTTCTAAAATAAGAATAGAGAAGCGTCCTTTTCCACTTTTTAAAAATGCCGATTCAAGCAATACAGGAGCATTGAAAGTTTCACAAAGCATTAAAGGTGTAAGCTTAGAAGCCGGAATCTTGCAGAATTCCAAAGCCGAATCATAGCCTTTTTGATTGAGATTTAAAAACTTAAACATAACATTTCTTTAAAAATTAGTTTTAAAAATTAAATTTTGAATTATACTATTATTTTTTTAAAAAGAAATTTGAGTTTGGATTAGATATAATGGTGCAAAAAATTATAAAGAAAACAAATGGCAGAAAAAATATTTTTAAAATCAAAAAAAGGTTTTTTTGGAGAGAATAAGGGTGATTTCCACGCTTTTGGTGGGCAGTATGTGCCAGAAATTTTGTATCCAGCATTAGAAGAATTAGAAAAAGCTTATAAAAAACTTTTGTTTTCTAAGGGATTTCAAAAGGAATTTAAAGAACTTTTAAAAGAATTTGTAGGTCGTCCAACGCCCCTAATTTATGCAAAAAATGCTAGTAAGATTCTGCAAAATCAGATTTATTTAAAGTTTGAAGGTTTAGCAAATACAGGTGCGCATAAGATTAATAACGCTATAGGGCAAGTGCTTTTGGCTAAAAAAATGGGTAAAACAAGAATCATCGCAGAAACAGGTGCAGGTCAGCACGGACTTGCAGTGAGTGCAGCGTGTGCAAAGCTTGGCTTAGAATGTGTAGTTTTTATGGGAAGTAGGGATGTGAAACGACAATTTCCTAATGTGTTTAATATGCAACTTTTGGGTGCTAAAGTGATCGGCGTAGAGAGTGGATCACAAACGCTTAAAGATGCTGTTAATGAAGCCTTAAGAGAATGGAGTAAAGATAGCAAAAATACTTTTTATGTGCTTGGAAGTGCATTAGGACCTTATCCTTATCCAGATATTGTTAGAGAATTTCAAAGCGTGATTAGCAAGGAGCTAAAAACTCAAACGAAGCAGTTTTTTAAAGGTAATCCCGATATTATGGTGGCTTGTGTTGGAGGTGGAAGTAATGCAATGGGATTTTTTAGGCATTATTTAGAGGATCGAGAAGTTACTTTGGTAGGAATTGAAGCAGGGGGAATGAGTAAGGAAAAGGGGAAAAATGCCATAAGAATGGGGAATGCAAATGCACATCTTGGAATCGTTCAAGGCTATAAAAGCTATTTTTTAAGCGATAATTATGGTAATCTTTTAGAGACTTATTCAATTTCAGCAGGGCTTGATTACGCAGGAATTGGTCCTCAACTTGCACATTTAAAAGAAATAGGGCGTGTTGAATTTAGCTCTAGTAGCGATAAGGAAGCTTTAGAAGCCTTGGAGTTTTTTGCTAGAAACGAAGGGATTATAGCGGCTTTAGAATCAAGTCACGCTTTAGCAGGAGCTTTGAGCATTGCTAAAAAAGTCAAGAATAAAAAGATTTTAGTAAATGTTTCAGGGAGAGGGGATAAGGATATTTTTATTACCGCAAAAGCCTTGCAAAAAGATCGTTGGAGTGAGTTTTTGGCAAATGAGATTGCAGAGATGAGAGGGCAATAATATGAAAAAAGAAAACATTAAACTAATGGGGCATATTGTTGCTTCATTCCCTAGTTTTGGTGAGAGTTTAGAAGCAGCACTTGGAATCGCACGAGGTGGAGCGGAGTATTTAGAAGTGCAGTTTCCCTTTTCTGATCCTAATGCTGATGGTGTTGTGATTGCGAGTGCTTGTGAAGAATCGTTAAAAAATGGATTTAATACAGATTTGGGATTTGAGTTTTTGCAAAGGCTTAATGAAGCCTTTAAGCAAAGGGATATTCAAACAAAGATTTTAATTATGACTTATGGTAATATTTTGTTTGCCTATGGTATTGAAAAATTTCTTAAAAAAGCCAAAGAATGCGGAGTTTTTGGGCTTATTGTGCCAGATTTATCTTTGCAGAATGATGAGAGACTTTTTGAATTAAGCAAAAAGCACGGGTTAGAGAATATTGCACTTATTGCACCTTATACTGATGCAAAGCGAATGGAGAAGCTTGATGGGGCAACAGGGAGTTTAATTTATGTTATTGCAAGAAATGGCATTACAGGTGATGGGACATCAATTGATTCTACTCTTTTAGAATATATAAAGAGAGTGAAAAAACATACAACAAAGCCTATTGCATTGGGATTTGGAATTCATAGTAGAGAGCAAATTGATGCTTTGCGTGGGATTGTGCCAATCGTGGTTGTGGGGAGTGCGTTTGTGAGAATGATTGCTCAAAGTGCTGAACAAAAAGTGAATTTGCAAGATAAGCTTTATCATTTTACAAGGGATTTAATAGGAATTACACTTTAGAGTGTGGATTTTAAAGTTTGAACTATTATCTAAGTAGTTTGAAAGTTATAGAGTCTTAAATATTGGATAATGTTAAATATTGTGAAGTTTTAATCAAAAAAGAGAGTAATAAAATTTCTCAAACCCAAAAAGGGCTTGAGATTGATTAAAAGACTATTGAAGTAGTCTTAAGATATTTTGTTGCACAGTGTTAGCTTGGCTCATTGCGTAGCTTCCAGCTTGTGCAAGGATATTTAGGTTAGAGTAGTTTGCAGATTCGCTAGCGAAATCAACTTCTCTAATTCCTGATTCAGCAGATTTAACATTCACTTGTGTGATAGTGATGTTATTAACTGTTGATTGCATTTGTTGTTGCACAGAACCAAGGTCAGATCGGATAGAGTCAAGTTGTTTAATAGCTGATTCTGCGATATCCATTACTAGCATCGCACCTTTAAGGGTGATAACTCCTGCTTCTAATCCTTGTCCAGTTGCACCACTCCAAGCTCCTGCGTTTGCACCGATAGCAGATTTGACATCCGCACTTAAGTTTCCTTTGATATTTCTAAGAGTAGTTGTAGTTTGAGCTGTTCCGCTTGTCTTTGCAACATTTGTTAATCCTGTACCACTAATTTTAATGTCATTAGCACCCACTCTTGTAAGAGTTAAAGAACCAACAAAGGTGCTAGTTGCATTAGCAGCAGTTATAATAGCCGCACCACCCGCACTCATACCGCCACCTGCAACTTGGATTGCACGACCATCATTGGAAGTGAGCACTAGTCTTCCTGCTTCATCGGTTGAAGCTTGAACACCGGTTTGTTCTTTGTAAGCATTGATAGCTTGGACAAGTCTTCCATCAGAGTCATTGGCTTGGATTCCTGCGATATCACCGATTTTTATACCATTGATTGTTAGGCTTGTAACATCACCTGCTGCGACACTTTGAGTTCCTGTTCTAATAACTGTTGCTTCTGCACGAACTCCTCCTAGCGCATTAGAGTTTTTGTTGATTACTTCTGCTAAAGCACCCAAACCTGTCCCTGCTGAAGTTGAGATCACAACACTCTCTAGTGTAACATCGTTAGTCCCTTGTGCTTGGACAAAGTTTAAAGATGTAGTGCCTAATGCACTAAATTTCAAAGTTTCACTTCTAACATGTCCGATTTTATCCGAGCTTGTTGCACCAATGCTAGCTCTAATACTTTGGTTAGAGAAAGCTCCCACTTGGAATTCTTTGTTAGTAAAGCTACCAGAAAGCAATGACAAACCATTATAAGAAGTAGTTTGCGCAATGTTATCAAGTGATTCAATAAGACGATTAATGTCAGCTTGAATAGCAGTTCTTGTGGTTGAAGTTTGACCATCTTGTGCTGCTTGAGTTGCTTTTGTTTTGATAGTGTCAAGGATTTTTACTTGCTCATCCATCGCCTTATCAGCAATTTGGATAATTCCCATACCATCATTTGCGTTACGGATTGCTTGACCTAAAGTGTTTGCTTGAGAACGCAAACTATCTGCAATTGCCATACCTGAAGCATCATCTTTAGCAGAGTTGATTCTTAAACCTGAACTTAACTTTTGCAAAGAACTAGAAAGACTATTTTGTGTAAAAGTGCTTTGTGCAGTTGCATTTAATGCATTAACATTTGTATTGACTTGAAATGCCATTTGAAACTCCTTTTTGTGTTTTGCCTTGCCTTCCTTGGCTTAGCATTGATTTAAATTTAACCCTTAAGCAAAAAAGCGATTTAAAAGCTTGGGGCTAGTTTCTAGCCTCTTACTTATAGGTGCTTTTCTGTTTGGTTATGTGATTATATCGGATTTTTTTTTTAAAAGCTTTAGTATTTTTTGTGAAAAATTACAAATTTTTAAAAAATTTATTAGATTGACTTAAGATACTTTGTTTTTGCAGGATTAATTTCATAGAAAGTTTTTCAATATTTTTTTGATTATTTATTGATTTACATTTTTTGGTAATAATTTCTTTATTCATTTTATTTTGACAAAGGAGAACAGATGAAAATCAAGACACTTCTTTTTGGAGCATTGTTAGCTGGAAATGTTTTTGCTTTTGAAGTTAGCACATTGCCCAATATTACCTCTAGGGAAACTCCCGATATTTCAGAAAATAAAGTTTATTCTTTTTATGATTCTATTAAGGAAGCTAAAAAGGGTGTGGTTAATATTTCTACACAAAAAAAGGTCAAAGCGGCTAATATTCAAGGGCATCCTCTTTTGAATGATCCATTTTTTCGGCAGTTTTTTGGTGATGCTTTTGGGGCTATTGTGCCTAAAGATAGAATTGAACGAAGCCTTGGAAGTGGCGTAATTATTTCAAGTGATGGTTATATTGTTACCAATAATCATGTGGTTGAAGGTGCAGATAAAATTATTGTTGCTTTGCCAGATTCTAATAAAGAATATGAGGCAAAAATTATTGGCAGGGATGAAAAAAGCGATTTAGCAATTGTAAAGATTAATGCAAAAAATCTTCCCTTTTTGAAATTTGCTTCAAGCGATGATTTGCAAGTGGGTGATGTTGTTTTTGCTATTGGAAATCCTTTTGGTGTGGGCGAGAGTGTAACGCAAGGGATTATCTCTGCACTTAATAAAAGTGGAATTGGCATTAATGATTATGAGAATTTTATCCAGACAGATGCTTCTATTAATCCGGGAAATAGTGGCGGAGCTTTGGTAGATAGCCGTGGTGGATTGATTGGAATTAATACCGCTATTCTTTCACGCACAGGTGGAAATCATGGTATTGGATTTGCGATTCCATCTGAAATGGTGAAGAAAATTTCTAAAGCCTTAATAGAAGATGGTGTGATTGAGCGTGGTTATCTTGGCGTAAGTATCCAAGATATTAATGGTGATTTAAAAGAAGTTTATAAGAATCAAAATGGTGCGGTGGTAATTTCTATTGAAAATGATTCTCCAGCACAAAAGAGCGGTTTGAAAGTTTGGGATTTGATTACCAAAGTTAATGGAAAGCCCATTAGATCTGCTGCTGAACTTAAAAATTATATTGGCACTTTTAGCCCTAAAGATACAATTAATCTTACTATTATAAGGGATAAAAAGGAGCAAAATTTAACATTAACTTTAGCAAAACTCGCTAATACTCAATCTATTGCAAAGGAAGTAGGTAGCATACAAGGGCTTGAGGTTTCAGAGCTAACGCCAACAATGAAAGAAAATTATGGAATTCCAAGCAATATTCAAGGGATTTTTATTTCTCAAGTGGCACCAAATAGCAAGGCAGAAGAGCTAGGATTTAGAGAGGGTGATATCATTGTTCAAATTGAGAGCTTTAGTATTTCAGATCTAAAATCTTTTAATGATGCACTTAAACGCTATAAAGGACAACCAAAGCGAATGCTAATCAATCGTGGTGGTAGAATCTTTAGTATCGTTGCTAAATAAGGGATAGGGGAACCTATCCTTAATGGCTTTTGCAAACTCCCCTAAGCTTTTTTAAAAATATTTCTTTTCTTGCTTTATTAATTTGTGATATTTTCTAATAGCTTTTAAAGTTTAAAATAAGGTTAATAGAATCTTATAAAAGATTGATTATTTGAGATTTTATTAGAATATATCATTAATTCTTTCAATAAATTAAACTTTTATTAGTTTCTTTTAATTTTTTAGAATTATAATTACGCATTTTTTTAGGATACTGCAATGTTTATTTTTACTCCTTTATTTACAATTTTTGTGTTGCTACTTGGTGGATATTTAGCAAAAAGAGTTGGAGTTTTGAAACAAAAGCAATCGCGTATGTTTTTGGATTTTGCAATTCTTTTTGCCTTACCTTGTTTGATTTTTGATAAGACTTATCATCTTAACTTTGATTTAAGCCTTATTGCTTTGATTCTTGGCGGATTGCTTTCTTGTGTGCTTGCAGCACTTTTTGCAGTGGTGCTTGGAGTGATATTTAAATTTTCAAAAAGCACTTTAGCAAGTATGTTTTTATTAGCTGGTTTTGGTAATACCCTTTTTGTTGGTATCCCTATTGTTTCAGGAGTGTATGGGGAAGTGTTTTTAAGTGAAGTTATTTTTTATGATGCTTTAGCAACGGCGATTCCTATCTCCATTATTGGTCCTATCGTGCTTTCTTGTGTGGGTAGTCAAAAGGTTAATATGCTAGAAAATATTAAAAAAATTTTATTTTTCCCTCCTTTTATTGCTTTGATGTTAGGTTTTATTTGTAAGATTTTTGTATTGCCAGAATTTGTTTTTAAGCCTATTGTTATTTTTGGAAATTCTGCAACAGCAGTCGCACTTTTTGCCATTGGTCTTGGTCTTGGATTTGGTGCTATCAAAACAGCTTACAAGCCTACAATTATTGTTGTTTTATGTAAAACCTTATTGGCTCCTTTAATTTTTATTATTCTTCTAAAACTCTTAGCGGTGGAATTAGAGCCTCGAATTATTGTTGCTATTTTAGAATCTGCAATGCCTACAATGACACTAGCTGGTGCGATGATTATGAAAGCTAAATTGGATACTAATTTGGCTGTGAGTTCTATTGCATTTGGAATTTTGTTTTCTTTTGTTTCTATTCCACTTTTATGCTATTTTTTATTTTAAAAAAAGATAAAGTGAAATCAACTAACTTAATAATAAAAAAATAAAAGGAAGATTTTTAAAATGTGGGTTAAAGAGATTATTTTCTAATCTCTTTAATTCTTGCAGATTTTCCACTTCTTGTGCGGAGATAGTAAAGTTTTGCTCTTCTAACGCGACCGATTTTAAGCACTTTAATGCTATCAATGCTTTCTGAATAAAGAGGGAAGATTCTCTCAACCCCAACTCCATTAGCACCAATTTTGCGGATTGTAAAAGTTTTGCCTGTGCCAACACCACGCAATGAAATACAGATTCCTTCAAAGTTTTGAATTCTTGTTTTGTCACCTTCTGAAATACGAATCCCTACTCTTAAGGTATCGCCTGCTTTAAATTGTGGAATCTCTTTTCCCGCTATTTGTGCATCTTCGAAATGCTGAATGTATTTATTTCTCATTTTTCAACCTTTGTTTATATTGCCAATAGAGGTCAATCCTGTGGAATCTTGTTTTTGCCTCTGATGCCTTTAGTTTTAAATCGTGAATTTTAGCATGATTTCCCTTTGAATACTCTGAAGGGACACTTAAATTTTTAAAAATATGGGGTTTTACAAAATTGGGTGCTTCTAATAAAAAATTTTCATAGCTTTCACCTTGGAGTGATTGATTGTTTCCAAGCACTCCATCAACTTGCCTTGAAACGCTATCACAAAGGCATAAAGCTGCCAACTCTCCACCTGTTAAAATAAAATCTCCAATACTTAAAACCTCATTAGCATAAAGCTCAATAAGTCTTTCATCAAACCCTTCATAACGCCCACAAACAAGGATAATGTGATCTTTTTTTGCCAATCGCTTAGAATCACTTTGATTAAAGGTTTTGCCACAAGGTGTAAGAAAAATAATATGTGCTTTAGGATCGCGTTCTTTTAACTTTTCTAAAGCTTTACTTATTGCAAAAGGCTCTAACACCAATCCCGCTCCACCTCCAATTTGGTAATCATCAACTTTTAAAAAGCGATTGTTGCTAAAATCCCTTGGATTAATAAAATCTATAGAAATCTTTTTATTCTCTATAGCACGATATAAGATTGAATCGCTAAAGTAAGATTGTATTAAATGAGGAAATAGGGTAACAAAAGAAAAGTGCATTAACTATTTTCTAAAATCGCTTTGCAAAGTTGGGTGCGAATGATTTTAGGATTAAGATTTGTTTCTACCTCTAAGATATAACGCGATTCATAGGGGATTAGAAAACTCTTTGGCAAACCATTTTTGCAAAGCTCTTTGGCGGTTTTTATAACTAAAAAATCTTTCTCTCCTAGCCGTTCTATCTCACTTACTTCACCTAAAATCTTATCTTCTTCCATAATTTGGCTTCCTATAATGTCAAACCAAAAAAATTCATCTTTTTGCAAAATACAATGTTCTTTAGTAAAATCTTGTGTCGTATAAAGAATGAGATTTGTAATTTGTTTGGCTTTTTCAGGAGAATCAATTTGCGTGAATTTTACACGCGAATTTTCTTTGTTATAGTTTTGGATAGTTAAAGTGCCATTTTGTGTAAAATAGGTATTTCCAATTTTTAGTGATTCGGGAAAATCTGTCAATAAATGTAAAAGGACTTCGCCTTTTACACCGACAGCTCGACCTATTTTTGCGACACTTACCCAATCTTTTTGTGTTTTATTTTTTTGAAGCATTATTGTGTTTTTACAATCATGCGATAAGAATTGCCATCTTTTGCTTTTGAACCAGAAATGATAGTTTTAATAGCACCAATCATTTTACCATCTTTGCCGATTAATCTTCCAACATCTTGGGCGGAAGAAACAATTTCTATTTCATAGAAATTGGTATCTAGCTCTTTTTTATTGACTTGGATTTTTTCAGGTTCGCTAACAAGCTTTTTGACATAAAGTGCTATGAAATCTTCAACCATTATTTTGTGATTGCCTGCACTCTCTCGCTCATTTTAGCACCAACACTTACCCAGTATTTCAAGCGTTCTGCATCAAATTTTACTGTGGAAGGTTCTGTTAGGGGATTATAATATCCAATTGATTCAATCCAGCCCCCATCTCTTTTTTTTCTGCTATCGGTTACTACGATTCGGTAGAATGGTTTTTTCTTGCGTCCCATTTTGGTTAGGCGAATAACTGTTGCCATAAGCAAACTCCTTAAATAAAATAAATCTTATTTTACAGATATAAATCTGTCTAAAAGGGAGAAACTCCCTTTTAGACAGATTTATTATTAGACAAACTTAGCTATCGTCTAAGATTGCCCATTCTTGCATCTTTCATTAAAGCCATCAGATCATTCATTCCGCCTTTTCCGGAGAATTTTTTTGCCATTTTAGCAGCATTTTCAAATTGCTTCAAAAAGCGATTGAGATCACTCACATCCACTCCTGCTCCTAATGCAATTCTTTTTTTTCTGCTACCATTGAGTAAATCTGGGTTTTCTCTTTCTTTGGGAGTCATAGAATTGACCATTGCCCTTATTTGCTTGATTTCTTTAGAATTCTCTAAATCAATGTCTTTGAGCGAACTTGCCATATTTGAAAGCCCAGGAATCATTGAAAGTATGGATTGCATAGAGCCAATTTTTTTAATATTATCCATTTGGGCTAAAAAGTCATTAAAGGTAAATTTCCCCTTTTTGATTTTTTTGGAAATATCTTTTGCTTCTTTTTCGCTAATGATAGCCGCAGTTTTTTCTGCAAGTGAGTGAATATCTCCAGCCCCCATAAGTCTGCTAACAATGCGTTCGGGGATAAAGACTTCTAGATCGGGTATTTTTTCACCCACCCCAATAAAGCGAAGTGGAATTCCAAGTAGTTGGGCGATTGAGAGTGCAATTCCTCCTTTGCTATCTCCATCAAATTTACTTAAAATAACACCGCTTAAATTCATTTTTTCGTGGAATGTTGCAGCACTTTTTACTCCATCTTGCCCACTTAAGCTATCAACTACATAGAAAATTTCATTAGGATTAATCGCTTCTTTAATAGCTTGTAATTCTTGCATTAAAGCTTCATCAATGGCTAGGCGTCCTGCACTATCAACTAATAAAACATCATAAAGTCCAGCTATAGCCTTTTCTTTAGCAGCTTTAGCGATTTCAACGGGAGTTTTATTTTCTTCATAGAAAAAATCAACTTCCACTTGATGGCTTAGTTGCCTTAATTGTTCTACTGCAGCTAACCTTTGTAAATCACAAGCGGCTAGTAAAACCTTTTTTTGTCTAGTTTTGAGATAATTGGCTAGTTTTGCTGTTGTCGTTGTTTTACCGCTCCCTTGTAATCCTGCCATTAAAACAATGGTAGGGGGTTTTGAGGCAAAGATAAAGCCGTAATTTCCAGGTGCTGTTAAAATATGATTGAGCGATTCTTTGAGTGCGTTAAGAAAGCTTTCCTTTCCGATTCCTGCGAGTTTTGTTTTTTGTTCAACTTCTTCTAGTAAATGTTTTAATACCTTATAATGGACATCAGATTTTAAAAGTGTCTTTTTTAATTCATCAATGGCTCGTTTTAAGGCTTTTTCATCATCTTGAAAACGAATTTTATTGATTGCATTTTGAAAACTTTCTGTAATAGCGCCAAACAATTTTTGTCCTTATCGTATCCATAAAAATTTTAGAAAAAATTGCCGTTATCCTATAAAAATTTAACTTTAAAGCAAATAAAATCAATGAAGATTCTAATATTTTAAGACAAATTAAAATTTTAAATTTTTAATTTTGACTTAATTTTTAATAAAATATTCTATAGAAATTGGATATAAATTTGACAAAAAAGAATATTTATTGTAGGATAAACTTTTATAAATGATAAAAATTTTACCTAAAAGTATATAATTTTTTAAAAATAAGAGAGGCTTTAGTGATGTTAGAACAACTTTTAAAACAAAATAATCTCAAAATTACTCCTCAAAGAATTACTATCCTTAAAGAGATAGAAAAAAGAGGGCATATTAGCATTGAAGAAATTTATGAAAATATTCGCGAGATTCACCCTTCTATTTCTCTTGCTACAATCTATAAAAATCTTACTTCTATGCAAGAGGCAAAAATTATTGATGAAGTAAAATTGCCCAATCAAAAACAACGCTATGAGCTTATTAAAAAGCCTCATATTCATTTAGTATGTGAGAAGTGTGGGAATATTACTGATATGCATTTTGATAATTCTATACAGCAGCTTAAAAAAGATTGCGAAACGCAAACGCATTATAAAATTAAAGATGCTTCCATTGTGTTGCTTGGAATCTGCGAACATTGTCAAAATAATTAAATAGATTATTATAGAGTTTTATTTAGACTTGCTTAAACCCTAAGTTGTATCCATAAACTTATGGCTTTGGGGTTATCAGCATTTATTGCGTCCCGCTCCATATTTGGCTTCCATTGCTTCTTTGAAAAATTCCCTTTGTGTTTTGGGTATTTTATCTGGATGATTTTTTTGCATATGTTCCAAATATTTAGTATAGCTTGGCATTCCTACTAATAAATGAAAAAACTTATCTGATTTTTGATAAATTTTTTTGCAATAAAAAGCAAATTTCTCCCATTTCACGAATTATCCTAAGCTTTTAATGTATTTTTAAAAATTCTAACTTATTTTTTGCTAAAAATCAATCCATTATTTATTTATTTTTTTGGTGCAAGTTGATTTTATCTATTCCCAAAATAGCTGCCCCTTCTCGCACTCCTTCATCAATGATTAGGCATTCTTCAAACTCTAAAATCTCCATAAAAAACAAAAAGAGCATAATGCCAAAAGGCACTACATCAGCCTTAAAGACACCCACTAAATTTTCTTTTTCTTCTTGATTGAGCGTTTCAAATTTATGCAATTCTTCCTTAAAATCTTCTATTTTAAGCACTTTCCCAAAAACTTTTTTGGAATCATAAGATTTTAAACCCATTTTGATGGCACAAACCATTGTGGGAGTTCCGCTATTGGCTACTAAAAAAGCTGGTTTATTATGACTTTGTTCATTAATAAATTCCACAATGGGGGCTATAATTTCCTTTTTATGGGCAATAAAATTTTCTAGAGTTTTGTATTGATCTTTAGCTTGCACAATACCCACTTTGAAGCTTTTTGCTGTAATTCCTTTTTCTGTGCAGAAAATAAATTCACTGCTTGCTCCTCCCATATCCACAATGACAAAGCAATCTTTTTGGTATTTTGGATTGACTTGTGCGAGTTTTTTGACTGATCTTTGCGGTGCAAGAGAAGTGATATAGGCTTCTTCTTCTCCTGTAATGATTTGGAATTCAATTTGTGTTTTTTGTGCGATAATTTCTAGGACTTCTTTGGAGTTTGTTGCTTGACGCATAGCTTGTGTGGTTAGGGCGATGATTCTATCTTGGGGTTTAATTTTTAAAGCTTTTTTGAGATTTTGCAATCCAAGAACAATCCGCTCTAATGCTGCGTTGCAAATTTTTCCACTTTCATTTAAGCCCTCTGCACTTCTTACAACTGCTTCATACTCTCCAAGCACTTCATATTGGGTATTCATTCTAACCCCACGCAAAGAATTGCTTCCTAAATCAATTCCAATAAATTCTTGCATTATATTCCTTTAAAGAGAATCATAAAATAATGATGATTGTCTTTGTATTGATATTTTAATTCCAAATGATGCATTTCTAAAATTCCTTTAATGATTCCAAGCCCTAAACCATGCCCTTGGATAAGTTCGTGTTTTTTATCGCGATAAAAGGGTTCAAAATATTCCCCAATTTCTTTTTGTAATTTTTCGCCCTCATTACCCACTCTAAGACAGAAGCAATTGTCTTGCTTTTGGGTAAAAATCTCTATTTTTCCACCACTTTTATATTTTTTTGCATTTTCAATAAGATTTTTTAGAGCAATGGAGAGAAAATTCAAGTCCCCATAAATTTTAAAATTCTCATTGATTTTGATTTCTACTTCTTCTTCGCTGATAAACATATGGCTTAGCGTTTCTAAGATGAGTGATTCAACAAAAAAATCTTTAAACTCCAATAAATCTTTGCCTTCTTGAACTTTTTCAAAGGTTAGAATCTGGCTTGTTAGGGTATCTAAATTTTGGATTGCTTTACTTAAAATTTCTTTATTGGGGCTTGGTGGGATAAATTCTAGGGCTAATTTTGCTTTAGAGATGGGCGTTTTTAGCTCGTGCCCAATATTACGCAAGATAAATTCTCTTATTTCCATTAATTTAGAAATTTTTGCCGCCATTTCATTGAAGCTACGCGCAAGCAATGCTTGTTCTGGCTCTTTTGGTATTTTGATGCGGACTTTGTAGTTACCTTTGGTGAATTCTTCTAAAGAATTGCGTAAAACTTTCATTGGGTGTAAAATAGCCAAGATAATTGCAAAAGTGAGAAGTAAGACTAGAAAATCTAAAAGAATCCAAAAGATAGAATTATTCCTAAAAGAAAGTTGTTCATTGAAATCTTTTTGCGCTATGTAGGATTCTCCTAAATATTCTAATCCAAAGCCATAATTTTGATGAAATTTAAAAATTTGCATTTTAGCTAGAGTATCGCTACTTTTGTAGATAATAGTTGATTCTTGTGGGATTTTATCTATATGCACAAAATCATAGCTTTTAATAAGAGTGTGGATTCTACGAACATTACCATTAATAAGCTCTAACATAGATTGTTGTGCTAAAAAGGTTGTCTGGGAGATAATTTTTTCTTCATTTTGGCGTAAATTGGCAATGTTTAGGGAATAAGTAATAATGACACTAATAACAATAGAAATAAAAAAAAGTAAATAAATTTGAACAAATAAAGAAGGATAAAGCCACTTTTTAATCACAGAATTTATATCCTATTCCCCAAACAGATTGTATATATTTTGGTTCTTTTGCATCATCTCCAAGTTTTGCTCGTAGATTCCTAATGTGCGTGTCAATACTCCTTAGTGAAGAATCAGGGGCGATACTTGAGATGGCTTGAGAGAGTGATTCTCTTGAGTAAGGTTTGCCTTTGTTGGAAATTAGGAGATTTAAAATTTCAAATTCTGCTGGAGTAAGATCAATAGAGTATCCTTCTAAGGTAACTTTATGCTTATTGTTATCAACTTCTAAATCCCCATAGTGTATCACTTGATTGGCAGAGTATCGCTTCAATAAAGCATTGATTCTTGCAACTAATTCTATGGGTTCATAGGATTTTGCAAGATAATCATCAGCACCCCTCTCAAAACCTAAAATTTTGCTACCTATATCTCCTCTTGCAGAGGACATAATGATAGGTAAATCGCTAATTTGTCTTATTTTTTTGCAGAGTTCTAAGCCATCCATTTCAGGTAGCATAATATCAAGCACTGCCAAATCAAAATTTCTTTTGGATTTTAGCATTTCTAAGGCTTCATTTGGACTATCAGTTGCTATTGCTTCCATACCGCTTTTTTTTAGGTAATCAACCAATAACTTTTGCATATCCAAATCATCTTCAACGATTAAAATTTGATACATTATTATTCCCCTATAAATTCCATTAAAGAAGTGATTTCTTTTTTGTTTAGAATCTGCCCAATTGTTCTATAAAAATTGATTTTTGCTTGTGCATAATTTTGACTATTTTTTTCTAGCATTTGCCTGTATTCTAGAAAATTAACTTCGCCATAGCCCTTATTGGCGATTTCTTGCAAAATTTTATACTCTAAAATTGCGTTATTATTATGGTAATTTTGCCTTTGTTTATAAAATTCTCTTATAGTTTCTTTTAAAAATTGTCCTTTAGGATTTGGAATGTCTAAATATTTTAAACCTTCTTCTATGTTTTTCCCTAAAAGATTCACACCAAAAAAACAAATAAAAACCAATAAAAAACGCATTTAAATTTCCTTTTTTGTATTTGTGTTGTGATTCTACACTAAAAATGTTAAGCCATTCTTGAGAATTTTGTTGAATTATAATGTTCTTGATAAAGCGATTTTCTTTGAAATTCAAGGGATATAATTATTTTGCAATGCCTTGCTTAAATCAATATGGCAGTAGCCATTAGGATTTTTTGCAAGGTATTTTTGATGATATGATTCAGCAGGATAGAAATTTTCTAATTCCATAACTTCTGTTACAATTTCTTGTGAAAAATTCTTTTGTAGATTTTGGATAAATGAATGCACTTCTTCTAGGATTTTAGAATCTTGTGCGTAGATTCCGCTGCGGTATTGTGTGCCAAAGTCATTGCCTTGATAATTGAGTGCAAAAGGATTGATAATATCAAAGAATCTTTGTAAAATCTCATTAAGTGATAAAATTTCATCTTCATAAGTTACTTTTACTGCTTCTACTGCCCCTGTGATTCCGCTGCATACAAGCTCATAGCTAGGATCTTCTATCTTGGAGTTTGCATAGCCCACTTGAGAGCTAACCACTCCTTTTAGTAAATCAAAATATCCTTGAATCCCCCAAAAACAGCCTCCTGCTAGATAAATAACAACACGCATAAAAAAACCTTTAAAAATGAATTTTAAAGTAATTATATCGGATTAAAATTAAATGATTAAGCAATCTATTTTTATTAGTAGTTAGCTACTTTTAGTATTTTATTATTATAAAACTTGACAATAATTGACTAAAGTTATATAATGCCAACAAAATAAATTTTAGGAGATTTCAATGAATATTTTAGAGAAACTCACCAATACTATGCAAGAAACATTGGAACAAGGTGCTTCTTTGGCATTGCACAATCAAAACCAAGAAATTGAGCCCATTCATCTTTTTTGGGCGATGCTAACTAATACCAATTCGCTTTTAAATCAAGCTTTAAACCGATTAAATATCGATAAAGCAGCCATTGAGTTAGAGGCAAAAAGTTTGGCAAATAATCTTCCTAAAAGCTCATCAGTGAGTAAGGAGAATCTAAAAATCTCTCGTAATCTTAGTGATGCACTTAATCAAGCCGATGGCTTAGCAGCAAAAAATGGAGATTCTTATATTGCTATTGATACTTTTATTTTGGCAAATCTCAACACAGAAATGGCAAAAAATTTGTTTGCTAAATATTTAGATTTGAATGAATTGAAAAAAACCTTTGAGGTAATAAGGGGAGGGACAAAAATTAATTCACAAAGTGGCGATGAGAATCTTGAAGCCTTGGAAAAATTCGGAATAGATTTAACGCAAAAAGCAATAGAAGGAAAATTAGATCCTGTAATTGGCAGAGATGAAGAAATCAATCATATGATGCAAATTTTGATTAGAAAAACCAAAAATAATCCCATTTTACTAGGTGAGCCAGGAGTTGGTAAAACCGCAGTTGTGGAGGGTTTAGCACAAAGAATTATTAAAAAAGAAGTGCCAATTTCTTTGCAAAATAAAAAAGTGATTGCACTTGATATGAGTGCATTAATCGCAGGAGCAAAATATCGTGGAGAGTTTGAAGATAGGCTAAAAAAAGTTATTGATGAAGTTACTAAGGCAAAAAATATTATTCTTTTTATTGATGAGATTCACACCATTGTTGGTGCGGGTGCAAGTGAGGGGAGTATGGATGCGGCTAATATCTTAAAACCCGCTCTTGCAAGAGGCGAATTGCATACCATTGGTGCAACAACACTTAAGGAATATCGCAAATATTTTGAAAAAGATGCGGCTTTGCAGAGAAGATTCCAGCCTGTTCCAGTTAATGAACCTAGTGTGAATGAAGCCTTGCAAATTTTACGGGGTATTAAAGAAAGGCTTGAAGCACATCACAATGTAACCATTACTGATAGTGCTTTAGTGGCTGCTGCTAAGCTTTCTAATCGTTATATTACAGATAGATTCTTGCCAGATAAGGCGATTGATTTAATTGATGAAGCTGCAGCGGAGCTTAAAATGCAAATTGAATCTGAACCGACAGAATTGGCAAAAATTAAGCGAGAAATTGAATCTTTGCAAGTGGAAAAAGAAGCACTTTTAATGGAAAAGAGTGAGAAAAATAATGCAAGGATTCAAGAAATTGAAAAAGAATTAAGCGATAAAAATGAAAAGAAAAAAGCCCTAGAAGTGCAATTTGAAAACGAAAAACAAGTGTTTAATGAGATTGCAAATATTAAGGTGCAAATTGATTCTTTGCGGACTGAAAGCGCTTTGGCAAAGCGTAATAGCGATTTTAATAAGGCTGCTGAGATTGATTATGGTAAGATTCCTGAACTTCAAAGGGCATTAGAAGAACAAAATCAAAAATGGGAAAAAATGCAAGAAGCAGGGACACTGCTTAGAAACGCCGTTTTGCCTGAATCAATTGCAGCTGTTGTTAGCCGATGGACACAAATTCCTATTAAGAAAATGTTGCAAGATGAGAAAGATAAAATTCTAGGAATCGAAGAAGAACTTAAAAAAGATGTGGTGGGACAAGATAAAGCACTTCACGCCATTGCAAGAGCTATTAAACGCAATAAAGCAGGGCTTAGTGAGCTTAATCGTCCTATTGGAAGCTTTTTATTCCTTGGTCCAACAGGGGTTGGAAAGACTGAATCGGCTAAAACTTTGGCAAGATTCCTCTTTGATAGCGAGAAGAATCTTATTCGCATAGATATGAGTGAATATATGGAAAAACACGCGGCAAGTCGCTTAGTGGGTGCGCCTCCAGGATATGTTGGTTATGAAGAAGGCGGACAACTCACAGAAGCGGTGCGTAGGAAGCCTTATAGTGTTGTGCTTTTTGATGAGATTGAAAAAGCACATCCTGATGTGTTTAATATGCTTTTACAAGTGCTTGATGATGGGCGTTTGACAGACAATAAGGGTGTAACTATTGATTTTAGAAATACCATTATTATTCTCACAAGCAATATTGCAAGTAACCAAATTATGGAATTAAAAGATGAAGATTCTAAAGAAAAAGCAGTTAAGGAAGCACTTAAAGCTTATTTTAAGCCTGAGTTTCTCAATCGACTGGATGATATTGTGATTTTTAATCCTTTAGGAATCGAGCAAATCACACATATTGTGGATATTCTTTTTAAAAATATTCAAAAGAAAGTGGCTGAGAGAGATATCCAAATAGAATTAGAACAAAGTGCTAAGGAATTTATCGCTAAAGTCGGCTTTGATCCAACCTTTGGTGCAAGACCGCTCAAAAGAGCTTTGTATGAGGAAGTAGAAGACAGATTAGCAGATTTGATTTTACAAGGGGAGATTAAAGAGGGTAGTAAAGTAACTTTTTATGCAGAAAATGAAGAAATTAGGACAAAAATTAATTAAATTAAACTTTAATTTACAACTAAATAATATTTTTTAAGTTTATGTAATATAGAATGCTGAATATTTTTAGCTTTTAGGGAGTAGTTATGTTTAATAATTTTTCTTTAAAAATTAAATTACTTATTTTGGCATTCGGTTTCTTCATTAGTTTTGGCGTATTGATTGGTATTATTTTCTTCAATCAAAATAAAATGACTAATGAAGCTTCTTTGAGTTTAAATTCGGTGATTGAGCAAGAAGTTGCCCAAAAGATAAAGTTAGCTACAGATAGTATGGCATATTCTCTTGGTGAGCTTGTGAATGGATTGGATGAAAAATCACAAATAGCTATTATTGCAAAAGCCATTGAAAATTTTAGATTCGAAGGGGATAAATCAGGATATTTCTTTGTCTATAAAGATCATTTTCCAGTAGCGCATCCAACAAGAAAAGATTTGATTGGAAAGTCGCTTTATGATGCAAAGGATCCAAAGGGCGTTTATTATGTAAGAGAATTATTTGAGAGTGCAAAAAATCAAGATGAGAAGGGAAAATTCATTCGTTTTGAATTTTCAAAGCCATTGCCTAATGGAGAGTTGATTCAAGCACAAAAGATTGGGTATGCACAGATGATACCTAATACTAATAATATGTGGATTTCAACAGGGGTGTATATCGATACTTTGGGCGATTATTCTAATGAAATATCGCATTCTTTAATGAAAGATATTTTGTATGCAATTAATAGCTATATTCTCATAGCCATAATTGTAGCAATACTAATATTCTTGCCATTATTGTTAATGTTTTATAAGAATTTGATAAATAGCGTTAATACTCTTCAAAGGAGTATTTTATTGTTCTTCTCCTATATTAATCACGAAAAGACTGATATACAATTAGTTCAAGTTAATTCAAATGATGAGTTTGGATCAATGGCTAAAGTGATTAATGCCAACATAGAAAAAACTAAAGCGGGATTGATTCAAGATGAAAAAGCAATCGCTCAAAGCGCACAAACAGCTAAAGCCATCGAGAGTGGCGATTTAACAGCAAGAATTGTTGAAAATCCGGCTAATCCTCAATTGGTAGAGTTGAAAAATGTTTTAAATAAAATGCTTGATGTTTTGCAAAGTAAGATTGGTTCTAATATGAATGAAATAACTCGAGTATTTGATAGCTATAAGCGTTTAGATTTTACAACCGAAGTTAAAAACGCTCAAGGTGATGTTGAGGTTATCACAAACATATTGGGTGAAGAGATAAAGGCAATGCTTAAGGCATCGGCTAATTTTGCATCAGATCTAGCTAAACAATCTCAAGATTTAAGAGAATCGATGCAAAAGCTAACAGAAGGTTCTCAAAGTCAGGCTAATTCTTTGCAGCAATCTGTTGTTGCGATAGAAGAGATAAGTTCATCTATGCAAAATGTTTCAGATAGGACTTCGGAAGTTACAAGACAAGCAGAAGATATTAAAAATATTGTAGGCGTGATTAAAGATATAGCAGATCAAACCAATCTCCTTGCTTTGAATGCGGCAATTGAGGCAGCAAGAGCAGGAGAACACGGAAGAGGATTTGCTGTGGTTGCTGATGAAGTAAGAAAGTTGGCTGAGAGAACAAGTAAATCTCTTAATGAAATAGAAGCGAATGTGAATGTTCTAGTTCAAGGGGTGAATGATATGAGTGAATCCATACGAGAGCAAACTACCGGTGTGGGACAGATTAATGAAGCTGTGGCTCAACTAGAGACAATAACCCATAATAATGTGATTGTTGCTAATGATACTAATGCCATTACTCAAGGTGTCAATAAAATAGCTAATGATATTTTAGAGGATGTCAATAAGAAGAAGTTTTAACTTCTTCTTAAAAAGTTATTGAAAATAAGGAATGTTTGGCGATTTTAAATCTTTTAAATTCTTACCCCCCCCCCCCCAATAATTTAAAAGATTTAAAAGAAATTCTTTGTGTGTATTTTTTGTGGAATTAATTTGAAATAAGTTGCCAAAAAAGTTTAAAAAATTATTTAAATAAAAATGCTACAATTCTAAAATTATTTTACTTTGCAAGAGGTAATGATGTTTAGCTACCATTCCATTCGTCCTTATTTATTTAAAAGTGATCCTGAAAAGGCACATTCTTTTGTGGAAAAAATAGCTAAATTGGCTCCTAAGATTCCTGGAATTTTGCCTTTGTTATCTCAAAAAACTTGCATTCAAAATCCCATTTTGGCACAAAAAATTGATGGTATGTCTTTTTATAATCCTATAGGTTTAGCTGCAGGATTTGATAAAAATGCCACAATGATTCCAATGCTTTGTGCACTTGGATTTTCTTATTTGGAGCTTGGTGCAGTTACCCCTAATCCTCAAGAAGGTAATGAAAAACCTCGCCTTTGGCGACATATTCAAGAAGAATCAATTCAAAATGCAATGGGTTTTAATAATGATGGATCAGAGGTAATTGTCAATCGTTTGTCTAAACTTTATCCCTTTGCCATTCCGCTTGGAATGAATATTGGTAAAAATAAAATTACTTCACAAGAAAAAGCACTCGATGATTATCTTTTGTTGGCTAAAAAATTTGCAAATTGCACGGATTATTTAAGCGTGAATATTAGTTCGCCCAATACTCCAAATTTGCGAGATTTGCAAAATGAAGCTTTTATTAAGGAGCTTTTTTTAAAGCTTTGTGAAATCTATTCTAAGCCTATTTACCTAAAAATTGCGCCTGATTTAGAGATTGATTCTATTTTGAAGCTAACGGAAGTGGCTATCCAAAATGGAGCTAGAGGAATCATTGCAACCAATACCACTTTGGATTATTCATTAGTTCAAAACCCTAAAGAAAAAGGTGGTTTGAGTGGTCGAGTTCTCACTCAAAAAAGCAAAGAGATTCTAAGGCAAATTGCTAAAGTGTATGCCAAAAAAACAACGCTTATTAGCGTAGGGGGAATTTCAAATGCACAAGAAGCTTTTGAGAGGATTGCTTTGGGTGCAAACCTTGTGCAAATTTATTCTGCCTTGATTTTTGAGGGACCTATGCTTGTTAAAAAAATCAATGAAGATTTGGTTCAAATCCTTGAATCAAAAGGCTTTTTAAATATCCAAGATGCAGTAGGTATTAATTTATGAGAAAATTTAGATTTTTGATTTTATTTGTTTGTTTTATAGGAGTTTTAATGGCGCAAAATTCAGTTCTTCCAAAATACCATAAAGCAGTGCTTGAAAATGGTTTAGAGGTGTATATTATCCCACTTAATAATCAAAGCAATGTTATTACAACCGATATTTTTTATAAAGTGGGTAGTCGTAATGAAACAATGGGAAAAAGTGGAATTGCCCATATGTTAGAGCATTTGAATTTTAAATCAACTAAGAATCTAAAAGCAGGTGAATTTGATAAAATTATCAAGAGTTTTGGTGGTAGCACAAATGCTTCTACAGGCTTTGATTACACACATTATTATATTAAATCAAGCACTCAAAATTTAGATAAAAGCTTAGAACTTTTTGCAGAATTGATGCAGAATCTTAATTTGAGTGATGAGGAATTTCAACCTGAACGCAATGTGGTAGCCGAAGAAAGATTATGGCGGACAGATAATAATCCTATGGGTTATTTATATTTTAGGCTTTTTAACACTGCTTATGTTTATCATCCTTATCATTGGACGCCAATTGGTTTTATGGATGATATTAGAAATTGGAGTATTGAAGATATTAGAGCTTTTCATAAAACTTACTATCAACCCAAAAATGCAAGCATTGTGATTGCAGGAGATATTGAAGTTAATGAAGCTTTAAAAGCGGTTAGAAAATATTTTGAAAAAATTCCAAATACTGGATTTGAAATACCAAAAGTTCATACAATAGAACCAAAACAAGAAGGTTTGCGTCAAGCAAGTGTGCATAAGCAAACTGAAGTTGAAATCCTTTCTATTGCGTATAAGATTCCACCCTTTAACCATAAAGATCAAATCGCCCTTAGTGCTTTAAGTGAGATTTTAAGTGGTGGGAAAAGCAGTGTTTTATCAAGTGTGATCGTGGATAAAAAGCGACTTGCAGCTGAAGTTTATACTTACAATATGGATTTGGTAGATGAGGGCGTGTTTATTATAATGGCTTTAGCTAACTCTGAAGTAAGTTTGGATAAAATCCAAAAGGAAATCTTGGCTCAAATTGAGCTTATTAAGCAGGGCAAACTTAAGCAAAGTGAGCTAGATAAAGTTAAAATTAATATGCGCGCAAGTTTTCTTTATGAGTTAGAATCAAGCAGTGGTGTTGCTAATCTTTTTGGTTCTTACATAGCTAGGGGGGATTTGCAGACTTTGCTTGATTTTGAGAAAAATTTTGAATCTTTAAATTTGGAAGATATTATTAGAGTGGCAAATCAATATTTTACTCTGAATAATGCCACCATTATGACTTTACAAAAGTGAGAGAAATATGCAAGTAGAAGAAACAATTATAGGTGCAATGACTGCACTTGTTACACCTTTTAAAAATGGAAAGCTCGATTTAGAGACTTATGAAAATCTTATTCAAAGACAAATTAATTATGGCATTGATGTCATAGTGCCTGTTGGGACGACTGGGGAATCTGCTACACTAAGTCATCAAGAACATAGAGAATGCATTGAAGTTACTCTCAATGTTGCCAAGAAAAATAGACTGAATGGGAAAAATATTAAAGTGTTAGCGGGAGCAGGGAGTAACTCCACGCAAGAGGCTATTGAATTGGCAAAATTTGCACAAGCTAGTGGTGCTGATGGAATCTTGTGCGTTACGCCTTATTATAATAAACCTACTCAAGAAGGACTTTATCAACATTATAAAAGTGTTGCTGAGTCGATTTCTATTCCTTTAATGCTTTATAATGTCCCAAGTCGCACGGGTGTAAGCCTTGAAAACACTACAATATTGCGGCTTTTTAGGGATGTTAAAAATATTTATGGTGTCAAAGAAGCAGGTGGAAATCTTGAAAAAGTGATGGATTTAAATGTGAATCAAAAAGATTTAGTCATTGTAAGTGGTGATGATGTGATTAATTATCCTATTCTTTGTTGCGGTGGAAAAGGTGTGATTTCGGTAACTTCTAATCTCTTGCCAGATAAAATTGCAGCCTTAACGCATAGTGTTTTGAGTGATTTGAATTATCAAAAAGCTTATATTTTAAGTAATGAACTCTATAGAATCAATAAAGCACTTTTTGTTGAAAGTAATCCTATTCCCATTAAAGCTGCAATGTATTTAAGTGGATTGTTAAAGACTTTAGAATATCGTTTGCCACTTGTCTCGCCGAGTGTAGAGAATCTTAAATATTTGGAGCAAATTTTAATGCAATATGAGGTGGTGAAATGATAGAAAATATGAAAAACAAAACCTTAGTTATTAGCGGAGCAACGCGTGGCATTGGCAAGGCGATTCTATATCGTTTTGCACAAAATGGCGTTAATATTGCTTTTACTTATAATAAAAATGAAGAAGAAGCACAGAAAATTATTGCTGATGTAGAATCTAAATATCAAATCAAAATTAAAACTTATCCTTTAAATGTTTTAGAGCCAGAAACTTATAAAGATTTATTTGCAAAAATTGATGAAGATTTTGAAAGAGTGGATTTTTTTATCAGTAATGCAATTATTTATGGTAAAAGTGTGGTGGGCGGTTTTGCTCCTTTTATGCGTCTTAAACCAAAAGGTTTGAATAATATTTATACTGCAACGGTTCTTGCTTTTGTTGTGGGTGCGCAAGAAGCGGCTAAGAGAATGCAAAAAGTGGGCGGTGGAAGCATTATTTCTCTTAGCTCCACAGGAAATCTCGTGTATATGCCAAATTATGCAGGGCATGGGAATTCTAAAAATGCTGTAGAAACTATGGTAAAATATGCGGCAATGGAGCTTGGTGAATATAATATTCGCGTGAATGCAGTGAGTGGAGGACCTATTGATACAGATGCGCTCAAAGCTTTCCCTGATTATGCGGAAATTAAAGCAGCAGTAGAATCTCAAAGTCCGCTTGGGCGTATGGGGAAACCTGAAGATATAGCAGGGGCTTGTTTGTTTTTATGCGATGATTCTTCAAGTGCTTGGCTTACAGGACAAACAATTGTGATTGATGGAGGAACAAGCTTTAAGTAATGAATCTAAAAAGTCTTCCAAATTTTTTAACAGCTCTTAGAATCTGTTTTGCAATCTTGCTTTTAGCTATTTTGCTTTATGGTTGGGAGTTGCTACCACCTTCAATTCATTCTACTTGGGTGAATTATCTTGCTTGTTTACTTTTTTGTGTTGCAAGCATTACGGATTTTTTTGATGGTTTTATTGCTAGAAACTTTAAAGTTACGAGTCTTTTTGGGGAGATTTTTGATCCCTTAGCCGATAAGCTTTTAATGCTTGCGGCTTTTATTGGGCTTTTGGTGATTGATAGGGTTAATGCTTGGGCTGTTTTTTTGATTTTGGGGAGAGAATTTTTTATTACTGGGCTTAGAGTTGCTGCTGCTGCAAAAGGTTTGAGAGTGGCTGCGTCAAATCTTGGAAAATACAAAACAGGATTACAAATTACGGCGATTGCTTTTTTGCTTATGGATTATTCTTTTGCAAATGCTACTTTATGGCTTGCTGTAATTATTACCCTTTATTCGGGCTATGATTATGCTAAAGCTTACACAAAGACAAGGTAAAATATGGGTTTTATTGGTTCTATTCTTGTTCTAGCTTTTTTGGTCTTTTTTCATGAATTGGGGCATTTTTTAGCCGCAAAGCTTTTTGGCGTAAAAGTAGAAGCCTTTAGCATTGGTTTTGGAAGTCAAAAATTATGGAAAAAACAAATTGGAGAGACTGAATATTCTTTGCGTCCTATTCCACTTGGTGGTTTTGTGCAGCTTAAAGGGCAAAGCGACATTGATCCTAAAAATCGCAATTATGAAAAAGATAGCCTTTATGGGATTGCCACTTACAAAAGATTGGTTATACTTGCAGCTGGATCATTTTTTAATCTCTTTTTAGCTTTTTTGCTCTATATTGCTATTGCTTTAATGGGGCAAAATGAGTTAGCTCCTGTTATTGGAAAAGTGCAGGAAGATATGCCTGCAAGTAAGGCAGGTTTGCAAGCAGGCGATGAAATTGTTGCCATTAATGGAGAAAGCATTAAAACTTGGGATAAGCTTAATAGGGTAGTGGAATCTTCTGTTGGCGAATTGGAGGTTACTTTTTTGCGTGATTCACAAGTGCAAACTGCGATTTTGATTCCCAAACTTGGGCAAAGTAAAAATATTTTTGGTGAAGAGATTTCTCGCCCTTTAATTGGAATTATTGCGGCTAATGAAATACGCAAAATTTCTTATTCTCCACTTGAGAGTATTCCTTATGCTTTCTCTCAAACTCTCCAAGCTAGCACCCTTATTTTGCAGGGATTAGAGAAGATCATTTTGGGAGTTGTGCCTTTTAGTGAGGTGGGAGGAGTCGTTTCAATTGTTTCTATTACCAAAAAAGCAACAGAATTAGGAATTGTTACTCTTTTGACTTTTACAGCTTTAATATCTGTGAATTTGGGAATCTTAAATCTTTTGCCTATCCCTGCATTAGATGGGGGGCATATTGTTTTTACTCTTTATGAAATGATAACCAAAAAGATTCCAAGCCTTAATGCTATCTATCGTTTAACACTAGCAGGTTGGGTTGTTTTATTTGGGCTTATGGGGCTTGGATTATATAATGATGTTATGCGTATTATGAATGGAACAATGCCTTTTTAAAGGAAAGTGATGCAAAATTTTAAAGAAAATTTAATTAATGCTATTGAAAAGATAGAAAAAGCTAGAATTGCAGTTGATAGACATAGGATTGTGCGGCTTGTTGCAGTGAGTAAATATTCTACTACTCAAGAAATACAAGCTTTGTATGAATGTGGGCAAAGGGCTTTTGGGGAAAATAAAGTGCAAGATTTAACCCAAAAAGCTAATACTCTAGAATCACTGCCCCTAGAGTGGCATTTTATTGGAAATCTCCAAAGCAATAAAATTAATGCACTTTTAAAATTAAAACCTTTTATGTTTCATAGTTTGCACTCTTTGGAGTTAGCCAAACAACTTCAAAAGAGATTGGAGCAAGAGCATATTTATCTTAAAACGCTCTTGCAAATCAATAGCGCTAAAGAATCTACCAAAAGTGGAGTTATGCCTGAAGAAGCGATAGAAATTTATTACCAAATATTAGAAGAGTGCCCAAATGTTAAACTTTGTGGGCTAATGAGTATTGGGGCGCATTCAACGGATTGTAATTTAATTCAAAAAAGCTTTGAGACAACACGGGCTTTATTTGAAAAACTGCAAAATTTTGGTGCTAATACCTTGAGTATGGGAATGAGTGGAGATTTTGAATTGGCGATTCGATGCGGAAGCAATTGCGTGAGACTTGGAAGCACTCTTTTTAAATAAAATGGTAAGATTATTTTGATTCTATAAAAGATTCTAGTTTTTGTTCTTTAAATGAGTAGATTTATTAGAAAAGTTTAATAAAAACTGCTAAATATTTGAGAATCGAGAAGTTTTTTGGTTGAGTAAGGTATAATTGTAGAAAAGCACAAAGGGTGGGCAATGTCTAATCAGCTAAAAGAATCAAGCAACTTTATTAATCGTGAATTATCTTGGCTGCGGTTTAATACACGCGTTTTAAGTGAAGCACAAAACTCTAATAATCCGCTTTTGGAGCGTTTAAAATTTATCGCAATTTATGGCACAAATTTAGATGAATTTTATATGGTGAGAGTGGCTGGGCTAAAGCGACTTTATGCTGCTAGAATCACAGAAAGTGGGGCAGATAGGCTCACCCCTAAAGAGCAATTAGAAGAGATTCGAGGCTATCTTAAAAAAGAAAAAAAGCTTTTAGAGGCGTGTTATTTTGAGATTAAAGAATCATTAAATAAACTTGGACTTTGCATTAAAACTTATAAAGAAGCAAATAAAGAACAACAAAAACAATTGCAAGATTATTTTATGAATCATCTTTATCCTATTGTTGTCCCTATTGCGGTTGATGCTACGCACCCTTTTCCACATTTAAATAATCTTAGCTATGTGTTAGCACTCAAACTTCAAAGTCTTGATAATCCTAATGAAATTAAGTTTGGAATGACGCGTATTTCAAGAATGCTTCCTGGATTTATTAAGCTAGGAGACACTTATGTGCTAACAGATAGTGTTGTAGCAGAATTCACAAGTGAGTTATTTCCTGGATTTTCGGTGCTTAGTTGGACTGCTTTTAGGGTTACAAGAAATGCCGATATGGAGATTGAAGAAGAAGAAGGCGATGACTTTATGGCGTTAATGACAGAAGGGCTGAAATCTCGTCGCAAAGGGGAAATTATTCGTTTAGAAATTGGCAAAACAAAAGATGAAGAACTAAAGCGCTTTATTACAAATTATATCCCTGTTTCTAGTGAAGATATTTATGAATGTGAATTGCCGATGAATTCTAGTATTTTATGGGAGATTGTAGGGAATAAGAATTTTGCACAACTCACTTTTCCAAGTTATACACCAAAGATTCTGCCCCCACTTGATTCTAATGCAAATATTTTTTCAATTTTAGACACTCAAGATGTGTTGTTATTTCAACCTTATGAGAGTTTTGATCCTGTGGTGAATTTTATCCAAAGTGCTGCTAAAGATCCCGATGTATTTTCGATTCGTATGACACTTTATCGTGTAGGGAAAAACTCGCCCATTGTTAAGGCATTAATTGAAGCGGCTGAAAATGGCAAGCAAGTAACAGCATTGGTGGAGCTAAAGGCTCGTTTTGATGAAGAAAATAATTTGCATTGGGCTAAGGCATTAGAAGGGGCAGGTGCGCATGTGATTTATGGAGTCCCTGGGTTAAAAGTGCATGCTAAGATTGCTTTGGTGATAAAGAGTATAGGCAAAGAGTTGCGCGAATATGTGCATTTAAGCACGGGGAATTACAACACGAGCAGTGCAAAAATTTACACAGATATTAGCTATATGACTTCTAAGAAAGAATTTACGCAAGATGCGACGAAATTTTTTCATAATCTTTCTGGTTTCTCTCATAAATCAAGGCTTAATACGCTACTTGCAGCACCTTTGCAAATTAAGCCCAAAATCATAGAATTAATTGAAAATGAAGCCAAAAAAGGAAGTGAAGGAAGAATTATTTTAAAGGCAAATTCTATTGTTGATACCGATGTGATTGTGGCACTTTATAAGGCTTCTAATGCAGGAGTGAAGATTGATTTGATTGTGCGAGGGATTTGCTGTTTGAAGCCAAAAGTGGCAGGAGTGAGTGAAAATATCCGCGTTATTTCTATTGTGGGTAAATATTTAGAACACGCTCGAATCTATTATTTCAAACATGCAAAACCACAAATTTATTTTGCAAGTGCAGATTTAATGCCAAGAAATTTGGAGCGGAGAGTGGAGCTTATGACGCCTGTTTTTGAAGAATCTCTAGCAGAAAAACTCTTTGGGATTATTCGCTTACAAAGTGAAGATAACACAAATGCTCACGAATTGCAAGAAGATGGAGAATACAAAAAGCTAGTTTCTAATGGTAAAAGCATTAATAGTCAAAAAATTTTAGAGGATTATACTAACGCCACTTATACCTCCTTAAAGCGTGAAGAAGAGGAAATTAAAGCAAAGCGACTTGCAAGGCGTATGTTTAGGGAAAGCTAAGGAAGTTATATGGAGTTTTTTGAAACCTTAAGGAAAGCAAAAGAGGCAAAAGTTTATATGAGGCAGATTCCTCACCCTATAAGGCAGGAATTTTTAAGAGAGTGTGCTAAAGAGCTAGAAACACAAAGTAAGATGATTTTGGAGGCTAACCAAAAGGATTTATCTAAAGCACAAGAGTTTGGGCTTTCTGCTTCTATGTTGGAGCGATTGACGCTAAATCAAGAGCGGATTTTAGCAATGGCAAAATCTCTTAAAGAAATTGCGGATCTCCCTGATCCACTTAGTAGGATTCTAGGTGGTTTTAGTAATGCAAAGGGTTTAGAAATAGAAAAAGTAAGTGTCCCAATTGGTGTGATTGGAATCATTTATGAATCGCGTCCAAATGTTACAAGTGATACAGCAGGACTTTGTTTTAAAAGTGGAAATGTATGTATATTAAAAGGAGGCAAGGAAGCACAAAACTCAAATAAAGCCATTGTTGAGATTTTTCATAAGGTTTTAGAGCAATTTAAGATCCCAAAAGAAGCGATTATCTTTCTTTCTTGCGAGAGAGAAGATTTAAAAGTATTGTTGAGTGCTAAAGAATATATAGATCTGGTGATTCCGCGTGGTGGAGAGGGCTTGATAAAATTTGTGAGTGAATACTCAAAAATCCCTATTATTAAGCAAGATAAAGGAGTTTGTCATATTTTTGCCCATTCAAGTTGCAAAATAGAGCAATCTATTGCTGTGATAGTCAATGCTAAAACTTCTCGCCCTAGCGTATGTAATGCGTGTGAGACTTTGCTTGTAGATTCTAGTTTTGCTGAAAAGTTTTTGCCCCAAGTGGCTAAGGCTTTGAAGCAAAAGGGGACAACTCTTAAAGGTTGCAAGGAATCTTGTAGAATTTTAGCTCAAAGTGGGATAGAGTGCGAAGTGATTCCCCTAGAAGCCTATCATACTGAATATAATGAAAATATTTTAAATATAAGAATAGTGCGGGGCTTACAAGGTGCATTGGAACATATTGGTAAATTTAGTAGTGGGCATAGTGAAGCAATTTTGTGCGAGGATTATAGCATTGCAGAGAATTTTTTAAATCAAGTAGATAGTGCTTGTGTGTATGTGAATGCTTCAACAAGGTTTAGCGATGGAGGAGAGTTTGGTTATGGAGCAGAGGTAGGGATTTCTACTTCTAAGCTTCACGCTAGAGGTCCTATGGGTGTGGAATGTCTTACAAGTTATAAATATAAGATTAGGGGTAATGGGCAAATAAGATAAGAGATTACAAACCTTGGTTTTGTATCATTTCTTGTTCGGTTTGTAAGACTTCTTTGATAAAGACATCAATAAGTTCTGATTCTTTGTATTTTCCTACTATTTGACCTTTTTTGATGATTAACCCATCTCCACTGCCAAAGGCAATGGCAACATCTGCGTGTTTAGCTTCCCCGAGTGCATTCACAGCACAGCCCATAACAGAAAGCTGCATAGGAGTTTTGATTTTTGGCATTCTTATTTTAAGTTCCTTTAAAATAGGCACCAAATCAGCTTGTAATCTACCACAAGTAGGACAAGAGATATAAGTGATTCCTTCTTTTTGTCTTCCGCTATAGCGTAAAATAGAGCGTGCAACTTCTATTTCTTTTTCTAGCTCACCAGTAATAGAGACTCGCATTGTATCTCCAATGCCTTCCATTAAAAGTCCCCCTAATGCCATTGAGCTTTTTATCATTGATGATTCTAGATCCCCAGCTTCTGTTACGCCAAGATGAAAAGGATAAGAAACTAAAGGACGCAACATTCGATAGGCTGCCATTGTGCGTTCAACATCACTTGCTTTGAGAGAAACTTTTAGATGAGTAAAGCCAAAATCTTCTAAAAGTTTAATATTATAAAGTGCTGATTCTACCATTCCTTTTGGAGTAGCACCATATTTGTCTTCAAATTGTTTCTCTAAACTGCCGGCATTAACACCAATGCGAATAGGAATATTTCTTTCTTTGCAGGCTTCTACAACGGCTTTGATTTTTTCTTTTGACCCGATATTTCCAGGATTTATGCGGATACAATCCACAGATTGAGCAGCAATAAGAGCGAATTTATAACGGAAGTGAATGTCTGCAACTAAGGGCAAGGAAATCATACTTTTAAGTGTTTTGAGTGCTTTTGCATCTTCTTCATCGCTCACAGCCACACGCACAATATCGCAACCAGCAAGTTGCAATCGATCGATTTGATCTTTGGTAGCTTGTAAGTCTGCTGTTTTTGAAAAAGTCATACTTTGCACAGAGATAGGTGCATCACCACCAATCTTGACTTCTCCGATTTGAATTTGTTTAGTAGGATAGCGTTGTATTTGCATTTTTAGCCTTTATTGTTAGTTTAGTGGTTGTTCATCAATACAAAGGAGGGATTCGACTAAGCTTACATTGAGATAGCCTTGTGGATTACCTTCTTGCGAAATACTCTCTAGGGTATTTTCTAAGCCCATTTCGGTAGCTACCTTTTTAAGCTCTTCATCTTTTCCATAGCGTTCAATGTAGTATTGAAAGCTTTCTTTCCAATTAATATTTTGGCTATTTTGGTGAGCATTTTGAAGGAATTCATTGAGATAAGCAATTTTTAAAATAGAGGCAATTTTATCTTGCCAACATTTGATGTTAAGGTATTCTTTTAAGGTATCTATCACGCCTTTACCATCTCCATTAGAAGCAAAGCCAAAGGCGATTCTGCCTTTAGCTCTAAATTCTTCATAGAGTGTTTTATATTCCAATGTAGAATGGAGTTCAAAATGTTCTTCTGCCATTTCAAAAGCTTTTGAGAGTTGTTTAGAAGCACAATATTGAGAAAATTCTTGTTTGAGTTGAATGTTTTTTGATTTTTCATTGGCAATACTTTTAAAAGGGAACATTGCATTAAGAAGCTTACAAACTTCAAGTGCTTTTTGGTAATTATTTTGGTTTTCTAAAGTGCTAATGTGTTGTATGATTTGGTTGCCTACAAGCAAAGCATTTTTGTAGCTTCTTGTAGCCTGCAAAAAGGGAAATTTTTCACAAATTTTGAAATATTCCACAAAATTTTTGGCTTTAAATTCCTTATCAGCTTGAAGGAATTTATCAACATTTTTCAAAAGGGTAGTAATAACTGCTTTTTTAATTGGAACATTTGCAAAAGGATTTAGTAATTCTTTGACTTTATGGATATTAAGCTGTGCATCTTCTGCTAATAATTTTTTGGCAAGTTCAAAGGTTTTTTCCCATAATTCTTCAAGTTGTGTATAAGCCATTGTGTTTTCTAAATAAGGATATTGTTTGATAAGTTGATAAGCTTCAGTGTAGTTTTTCTCCTCAATAAGATCCATAAAGCGTGCAACACTAGCTTTTTGACGCCAATAATAATCAAATTCTTCTTTTTTGCTGTTATCATACATAAAGGGTTCTATTAGACTTTGTGCTTCTTGTAATCTATCTTTAGCGAGTAGATCGATGGCTTCAAGTAATTTATCTTGCCAGAGTGAATCAAGTTTTTCTTTATATTGGGGTAAAGTTTGAAGAAAGATATTTTTTTCTTTAATAAGCTTAAGGCAGGATTGCAAATCATCATTGGCAAGATATTCTAACATTTCTTCTTTTGCAAGATCAATTTGAGCAATCTCAATTGCGCCATTAGAGTAACCTATATATAACAGATTTTTATCTAAAAAAAGCGAGGTTGCACCAGTGTATTCTGATGGGATAGTGTCAATGATTGCGTTATCGCTAATACGAGCCAATCTTAATGGATTATATTTTCCTCCAATAACAGCAAATTCTTCCCCAGGAAGTTTTTGGCAGGTTGTAAGCCACGAGTTTTGTAAAGCATTTTGGCAAAGATATTCTTGTTTGTAGATATCATAAGTAAAAATTCCATTTTTAGTAATGCAGAATAATTTGGTGTTGTTATCATAAAAAAAGGCATCTTCCACAACAAAATCGGTTTTGAAATCTATGATTTTTGTATTTTTTAAGATGCTAAAAACCATAGCAGTTTTGCCAAAACAAGCACTAAAAATAAGTGTTCCACATTCGCTAAATGCAATAGATGAAATATAATCTGGGAAAGGTGGCAAACTGAGAAGTAAATGATAATTTTCTCCCATGTAAATAAGCACTCTACCATCTTCTCCGCCTGTGGCAAGATAATTATCATCATAAGAGAAAGCAATTTTAGAAATTTCAAGCTTTTGCCAAGTAAGCACTGCAATAGGTGTAATTTTTGGCTTAGTTTTTAAGACAATGCCTTTGGAAGTTGAAGTAAAACCAGTTACAACTCTTCCGTTTTTATGGGAAATAGCAACAGATTTGCTAAAAGGGTGTAGAGGTTCCGTATCTTTTGAGAGTTGCAGGGTTTGATTGATGACTTTATCTTGAATAGAGAAAGTAACGATATTATAGAAGTTATCTGCACAAATAATATAATCCTCATCAGTAGCGATTCCTAAAACACTACCAATAAGTCTTAATTTGCTTTGTAATGGAAACATAAAGCCTCCTTTAAGAAACCAAATAATCTTTGGAAATTTGGGTTATTATACTTTTTTATCCCTAAATGATAGCTTTTAGAGCCTAGATTTATTTTTCTATAACTAAAATATGTTAAAATTCCGCCGACCCTTTCATCTAGTGGCCAAGGATAATGCCCTTTCACGGCAGTAACGGAAGTTCAAATCTTCCAAGGGTCGCCAATTACTCATTCCCCTTGAATTTTTCCATTGTGACATTGGTGTTTGAATTAATGTCTTTGCGTTTTAATACTTTAAAGAAAGTAAGATAAAGAATTTTAAGATCTAACCAAAAACTAATATGTTTCACATAATATACATCAAGTTTGAATTTTTCTTCCCAAGAGATAGCATTGCGTCCATTGACTTGAGCCCAACCTGTGATGCCTGGTTTAACTTCGTGGCGTTTAGCTTGTTCTTTATTATAGAGTTTTAAATATTCAACTAAGAGTGGGCGTGGTCCTACAAAGCTCATTTCTCCCTTTAAGACATTAAAGAGTTGTGGGAGTTCATCAAGGCTACTTTTGCGAATGAATTTACCAAATCCTTTTAGTCTTAATTCATCGCTTAGCAATTGCCCATTAGAATCTCTTTGATCGCTCATTGTGCGAAATTTATAGATTTTAAAGATCTTTCCCTTTAATCCTGGGCGTTCTTGTGTGAAAAAAATAGGCGAACCAAGTTTTAGTCTAATTAGCAAGGCAACTATCAAAATAATTGGCGAAAAAAGAATAATCAAAATAAGAGCTAATGAGAAATCTAAGATAGGCTTAATGAAATGTGGATACATTTTTTACCTCTTTATATAATTGAAGATAGGATTTTACAATAGATTCCACGCCAAATTCCTCGCAAATTTTTTTGCGGCTATTTTTTCCAAATTCTTTTCTTAAAGATTCGCTTTGTGAGAGTTGGAGAAGTTTTTCAAAGAGAATTTGACTATCTCCAATGGGGACTAAAAATCCATTGTATCCATCACTAACAACTTCCTTGCAACCAACGGCATTAGTGGTGATGATAGGCTTTGCCATACTGCCTGCTTCTAAAAGTGTGCGTGGAATCCCTTCTCTATAACTTGGAAGCACGAAAATATCACAGATTCCAATGAGTTCTTTAATGTCTTGCCTTTCGCCTAAATAATGCACTTGTTTTTGATTTTCTAGGAATTCTTTGTCTATAGGTGCGATATTTCCTGTATCAATCCCTCCTACATATAAAAAGTGTAGCTTTAAATTAGCCTCTTTTGCTAAGTTTGCTGCTGCATAATATTCTTTTATGCCTTTGTGTAAAATTGCCCTTGCTATCATTAAGACTACAAGAGAATCTTGAGGAATTTTTAGACTTTGAAGTAAGGCTTGATTTTTGGGGAGTGGAGAGAAAAATTCTGTATCAATTCCAGAGCCTTTTATAAGGATGGTTTTTTCGCGTGGCACTAAGCCTTTTTTGACATAAAGATCTAAGTCATCTTGATTTTGAAAAAGCACCTTTTTAGCAATTTTAAAGGCAAAGAAATTAAGTCTTTCAATTAAGATTTTAAGTAAAAAAGTTTTAGGAGATTTTTGAATATAAAAACTTCCCAATCCTGTTAGAGAGTTAATTACATAAGGAATCTTGGCGATTTTTGCGGCAAAAGATCCATAAATATTTGGCTTTAGCATAAAAGTGTGAAGAATATCAGGTTTTTCCTTTTTGAGAATTTCTGCGATATTTTGAATAGTTTTTAAAGCTTTAAAGGGATTAAGACTGCCACGCTCTATGGAATAATCTATCGCTTTAATTTGATGTTTAGCAAATTGCGAGAAATATTCTCCTTTTGGAGTAAGAGCTAAGACTTCGTGTCCAGCTTTTACTAGGGCAATCATTACAGGAAGCCTAAAGCGATAGAGATTTGAATCGGTGTGTGAGAGAAAAAGAATCTTCAAGAAATTCCTTATTAAAATAATGAAATATAGCTGAAATTATACCATTTTTATTTTTTATGTTTTTTGTTGTGTTATAATTTTGATTTTTAAGTTTTGGATAAGGTGTTCTAAGTGGAAGATGAATTTGCAAATGAGGATGGAGATTTTTTAAATCAAGCCGATCAAGAATCCGTTGTTCAAAGGGTTTGTCAAAATATTGATTCAAGCAATGGTGTGATCAAAGAGTTAAAAAATAGGCAAGCAAGTGTGATGCTAGAGACAACGAGTAAAATGATTTTGGATAAAAGTGGGCTAGTGCATTCAGGAAACCTTTACTCTAGTGCAGCTTATAGCGCTTTATTGGCAGTGAATAATCCCAATGCTATTATTATTGGAGTGGAGATGAAGTTTTTAGCTCCCATTGAGCTTGGAAATGAAGTACTTTTTAAGGCGCAATGTCTGCAAGAGGATACTAAAAAGCGGGAAGTGAAAGTTGAGGGATTTGTGCTTGATATTAAAATTTTTGATGCAATGTTTTCTATTGCAGTGTTTGATAAGCATATTTTAAATCTTCATATTACTAAAGAAATGGAAAAAAGGGTGGAATAAATGCGAGTGGATTTGCATAATCATACTAGTCTATGTAAGCACGCTAGTGGAACTATGGAAGAATATATTCAAAAAGCCATAGAAGAAAAAATAGATATTTTTGGATTTTCTTGCCATAATCCTATGGAGTTTGATGAGCAATATCGTATGGATTTTGCGGAATTACCCTTTTATTTGCAACAAATAGAAGAGTTAAAGGCGAAATATGCTTCACAAATTTCTATTAAAATGGCTTTGGAGATTGATTTTTTACCCCATCTTTTGGATGAGAGAATCTTTAATTTGCCATTAGATTATCGTATCGGAGCGGTGCATTTTCTAGGAAATTGGGGATTTGATAATCCTGAATTTATTCGGGAATATGCAAAGCGTGATATTAATGCTTGTTGGGAGCAATACTTTGAAGCTGCCAAGCAAATGGCGATGAGTGGTGAATTTGATATTGTTGCACATATGGATTTATTAAAGATTTTTAATTATCGTCCTACAAAAGACTTACGCAAAACTATAGAATTAACTCTCAAAGCAATTAAAAAAGCCAATATGGCAGTGGAAATTAATGCTGCAGGACTGCGTAAAGAAGTCAAGGAGCAATACCCTTCTAGGGAAATTTTGGAAATGTGCTATGGGCTTGATATTCCTATTGTTTTTAGCAGTGATGCGCACGCCATAGAGCAGATTGGATTTGCAAGAGAGACTTTAGAAGCTTTAGCAAGGGAAGTGGGCTATACAAAATGTGCGACTTATACAGCACGCGATAGAGAGTTAGTGGAGTTTTAAGGAGAATCTGCAACTTTTAAAATAGCTTATAAATTATGAATGACTCATTTGGGTTTTTTGTTCGGTTTTGTAAAGCCAAATAAATACTTCCACAACAGCTTTGTAAAGATCAGGTGGAATCTCTTCATCAATTTCTAAATGAATAAGTGAATCCACTAAAGCTTTGCTTTGAAAAAGTGGAATGTCGTATTCCTTAGCCTTTTCAATGATTTTTTGGGCGATTAGTCCTTCTCCTTTAGCTAAGACTTTTGGAGCTCGGTGTTTGTTTTGTTCATAAGCTAGAGCGACAGCTTTTTGAGAAAGTGGCAAAGGCATTTTAATAGCTCCCTAGGATTCTATCAACTTTTTCCCAAGTGAGATTGGAATCTTTTTTGTTAGATAAGAAATGTTGCACCATTCTTGCAAACATATCTGTTTCAATATTGACTTTTGTTCCAACTTTGTATTGCCCAAAGAGTGTGTTTTGGATTGTGTGTGGAATGAGCGTAAGGCGTAGTGAATCATCTAAAACTTCATTAATAGTAAGACTAATTCCATTAATTGCAATACTGCCTTTAGGGATGCAAAGTTTCAAAATATCGCGATTAGCGGTGATAAAAAAATCAATACCAATGGAGTGTGGAATGATTTTAATAATTTCTCCTATGCCATCTATATGGCCTTGCACCAAATGCCCATCAAGTCTATCTTGTAATCTTAAAGCCGGTTCAATATGCACTAAGTCTTGATAGGATTCTAAGGCAATATGTGATTGTGTCTCTTCGCTTAATTCTACGCTAAAACCATTGTTGAAAATTTCTATAGCCGTTAAACAAGCACCATTAACTGCTATGCTATCTCCGACTTTTGGGCGGTGTTTTGCTTTGAGCGTAAGAATGTTTTGTTGGAATCCAAGCACTTTCCCAAACTCTCTAACTAAGCCTGTAAACATTTATATTCCTTAATTTAAGCCAAGTTCTATTAAAATTTTCATAATTGTAACAAAAAAAAATTAAGGAATATTTTATGCAACTTTGTGATACACATTGCCATTTAGATGATAAAAGATTTGAAGAGGATTTTGAAGCCATTTTGGATCGTGCTAGAAATGCTGGAATCACTCGTTTTATTATTCCTGCAGCGCATCCAGAGGATTTAAGTAGAGCGCGTGAGTTAGCCCATAAATATGAAGAAATCTATTTTGCAAGTGGGTTGCATCCAAATTATGCCTATTTATATGATGAGGCTTTTTTGGAGCCGTTTTTAGAAGATGAGAAATGTATTGCAGTGGGCGAGTGTGGGCTTGATTATTATTGCTTGGAAGAAGCATTGGCTCAATCAAAGCTAGAGAGCATTGAGAAGTTAAAACAAATTCAAAAAGAGGTTTTTATTGCACAAATTCAATTAGCTATTGCTTATAAAAAGCCTTTAATTGTCCATATTAGAGATGCTTCAGCAGATAGTTTGGAGATTTTGCAAACTTATTGTGATGAGTTAGTTGGAGGAGTTTTGCATTGTTTTAATGCAGATTTTCAGCTCCTTAGCCTTGCTAAAAAAGGCTTTTATTATGGGATTGGAGGGGTTTTAACTTTTAAAAATGCTAGAAAATTGGTGGAAATTTTGCCTAAAATTCCAGTAGAATCTCTGCTTTTAGAAACGGATGCACCCTATCTTACGCCTCATCCACACAGAGGAAAGAGGAATGAACCTTCTTATATTCCTCTTGTGTTGGAAAAAATGAGTGAGATTTTAAATGTTTCAAAAGAAAACTTGGTGGGCTTAATCAATCAAAATACTAAAATGCTTTTTGGAATTTAAGTTTTAATTCAACTTTAGTGCTTGGGGGGCACTAAAATGTCATTATTTGGCGAGATGATTTTATAAGATTAATATTTCTCACACTCTTCAAACATTGTTTCAAATTCTTTTTGTGCTTTTTGGATAAATTCTTTATTATCTAAAATTACCAATGTTTCATAATTAGTTTCAAATGCACTTTTAGACCAATTTGCCGATCCTAAAATTAAATGTTTGTCATCTATAATTGCCATTTTGCTATGCATTAATCCATTATATTTGCCATTGCGTGAGCGTTTGCCCTCTAAAAAGCAAGTTTGTATATTTTTAAGTTTAGCAAGATAGCCAATGGTAGAGTGATTATTTTTTTGATTAGACTTTTTGTCATAAATAATTCGCACCTTTACGCCTTTTTTGGTGGTGTCTCGGATGGCTTTGCTAATTTCACGATTTGTAAAACTATAAATAGCAATATCAAGGGTATTTTGGGCGCTCTTTATGGTGTTGATTAGCTGCTTGATGGCTTGATTTTGTTCTTTTGGCATAAAATAAAGCGATTGCGCAAAAGAGGGAAGTGAAAGCATAAAACAAAAGCAAAAAAGATAGAAAAGTTTGCTAAACATTAAAATTTCCTTGTGAATCTTAAGATAAAAGTTGTTAAAATTTTGAAATTTTAACAAATTCTTTATTGTAGAATATTAAAAAAAATGGAGCGCTTCTTAAAATGAAAATATACTTAGTCAATAAAAATCCAATGATTACTAAGCTTGCCTCACTTAGTATTTCAAAGATTGGTTTAGATATGGTTGAGACACAAGGAATTGATTTGACTTTGCAAGCTGATGTGCTTTTATTGGATGATGAGTGCTACCAACAAGAAGAATTAGAGCAATATAAACAAGCAAACACAGAAGTTAAAACGATTTTACTCTATGCAAAATCAACACAAAGGGTGGAAGGGTTTGATGCATATGTTCAAAAGCCTTTTTTGCCTACAGATCTTGTGAAAACTCTATCCGAAGTTTGCGGAATAGAAACTTTTGTTGAGGCTAAGGAAGAAGAAAAAGTTGATGAAGCAGAAAAGCAAGATAGCGATTTGCTAGATTTAGGGGATTTAGGATTGGAAGTAGATCCATCAAAATCACTCTCTCCAAAAGTGCTAGATGAAAGTGATATTGAAGAAGTTAAGCAGTTATTTACCGAAGAATCTGATGATGAAAATAAGAATTTTGAAGAAGCAATTGGTTTGGATCAAAAGCAGGATATTTCTGCAGAAGAAATTCAGAAAGAATTAGAAGAGGCAGAGAATCAACAAGATGAGGTGGAATTATCACAAGAAGATCTAGAAAAAAGTCTTGAAGATTTAGAGTTTGATAAGGATCAAAATGAGGAATTAGAAGAATTAGAAAAAAATAATGAATCTAAAAATACAGAAGTTGTTGAAACTGCACAAGATGAGCAAGAAATTGATTTTGAGGCTTTATTGAATGATATGCAAGAAAGTAATGATGAAGACAAAGAATTAGTGAATAATGAAGTTAGCAAAGAAGCAGAAGGAGAGTTTGAAACACTATCTTTAGAAGAAAATGAATTGCCTCAAATGCAAGTTGATTCTATTGAAATAG
>NZ_CM000776.2:1269628-1469660 GCF_000162575.1 Helicobacter canadensis MIT 98-5491 | reverse complement strand
CAGCCCCCGCGGATATTCAAGAAGATTCTAAAGTAGAAGATTTGAAAGCATCAGAAGACTTAGGGGAATTTGATTCTTTAAGTTTAGAAGCGATGAGTGAGGCTTTAGGAGAGCCTATTGCAAAAGAGCCTAATATAGCTCCTATCGTGCCAAAAGAAGAAGTTAAAGAAGCTAGTTTGCCAAGTAATGTGCAAATTAATTCTCTAGAATCATTAATTGGAGCTTTACAGACTTTGCAAACACAGAGTTTAAAAGAGCTTTTAAGCGGTGCTACCATTAATATTAGTATTCAGTTTCCTAAAAAAGAAGATTAAATGGAAGGGATTAAGTTAAAAGGGGCTATTTTGATTTTATCGGGACCAAGTGGAGCTGGTAAAAGTTCGCTTTATAAGGCTTTGGCAAAGGAATTTCCTAAGCATTATTTCTCAATTTCATCTACAACAAGAGAAAAGCGAAAAGGCGAAGAAGAGGGTGTGCATTATCACTTTATTTCCAAAGATGAATTTCAAAAGAATATTCAAGAAGATAATTTTTTGGAATGGGCTTTAGTACATGGAAATTATTATGGGACTTCTAAAATGCCTATTTTAGAGGCTTTGGAGCAGGGTAAATTGGTTGTTTTTGATGTGGATGTGCAAGGGCAAGAAAATATTAAAAAAGCTTTTCCTAATCATACAACAAGTGTTTTTATTACCACCAATAATAAAAAAATTTTAGAGGAGCGTTTGGGTGGGAGAGGAAGTGATGAAAATGAAATTATTAAAAAACGCTTGGAAAATGCAGTAGGCGAAGTTAAAAAGCTTAATAAGTTTGATTATTTGATTATTAATGAGAATTTAGAAGAATCAGCAAAAACTTTGGTTTGTATCGCTAAAGTTGCTTTTTGTAAGGCAAGTTTGTATCCCATTGATCTAGTGATGCAAAAGTGGGAATAATGAAATTATTAGAAGTTTTAAGTAAGTGTAAGGTGCAATATATAAAAACAAGATTAATTTTAAAAAAGTAGGAGGGAGTTTTTATGCCAAAGCGAAATGATATTAAAACTATTTTACTCATCGGTTCAGGACCCATTGTCATTGGACAAGCGTGTGAGTTTGATTATTCTGGCACACAAGCAGCCAAAACACTCAAAAAGCTTGGCTATCGCGTGGTGCTTATAAACTCCAATCCTGCAACCATTATGACTGATCCAAATCTTGCTGATCGCACCTATATCGAACCTATTACCGAAGAAGTGATTGCCAATATTATCAAACAAGAAAAAGTTGATGCTATTTTGCCTACTATGGGTGGGCAAACCGCGCTAAATGTCGCGATGAGTATGTATGAAAAAGGTATGCTAGAGGGTGTAAAGTTTTTGGGTGCAAATCCTAGTGCGATTAAAAAGGGTGAAGATAGACAGGCTTTCAAAGAAGCAATGCTAAAAATCGGTATGGATTTACCAAAATCTCGCTATGCCTACACTATAGAAGAAGCACTTGAAGCAGCCAAAGAAATAGGATTCCCACTTATTATTCGTGCAAGTTTTACCCTTGCTGGTGGCGGTAGTGGTGTGGCATATAATATTGATGAATTTAAAACACTCGCGCAAAATGGCTTAGATACAAGCCCAATTAGTGAAATTTTGATTGAAGAATCACTGCTTGGTTGGAAAGAGTTTGAAATGGAAGTAATACGCGATAAAAGTGATAATTGCATTATCGTGTGTAGCATAGAAAATTTAGATCCTATGGGTGTGCATACGGGAGATTCTATCACGATCGCCCCTGCTCTTACACTCACAGACAAAGAATACCAACGAATGCGCGATGCAAGTTTTAAAATCTTGCGAGAAATTGGAGTAGATACAGGCGGAAGCAATGTGCAATTTGCTATCAATCCAAAAACCGGTAGAATGACGGTTATTGAGATGAATCCACGCGTTTCTAGAAGCTCTGCTCTAGCCTCCAAAGCCACAGGCTATCCAATTGCCAAAATTGCGACATTGCTTGCGGTAGGCTATACGCTTGATGAAATCAAAAACGACATCACAGGCACACCTGCAAGTTTTGAACCTAGTATTGATTATATTGTAACAAAAATTCCACGCTTTACCTTTGAAAAATTCCCACAAGCAGATTCAACACTCACCACCTCTATGAAATCCATTGGGGAAGTTATGGCAATTGGTGTGAGTTTCAAAGAATCCTTGCAAAAAGCCCTCTGTAGCTTAGAAACAGGAATCTTTGGATTTAATCCAATCAGTAATGATCTAAGCGAGATTCAAAGGGAAGTGCGTCGCCCAAATGCTCATAGGCTTTTGTATATTGCAGAGGCATTGCGCAATGATATAAGCGTGGAAGAAATTCATGAATGGTGCAAAATCGATCCATATTTCTTACACCAAATTGCAGAAATTATTGCATTAGAGAAGCAAATCTCTTTTGAATCCTTGCAAGATTCAGAGTTTTTAACACTCACCAAGCAATATGGCTTTAGCGATAAAATGTTGGCATTTCTCATCAATAAAAACGAGGGCTTAGAATTACGAGAAGAGGACATATACGCATTGCGACAAAAACTACATGTGCAGCTACAATACAATGAAGTAGATACTTGTGCGGCAGAATTTAGCACACAAACAGCGTATTTGTATGGCACAACACCTTTTAACGCACAATCCTTTGTAGATTATAACCCACAAGACAATCCAGACCAAAACGCACAAAAAAAAGTTTTAATCATCGGTGGTGGACCAAACCGAATCGGTCAAGGCATTGAGTTTGATTATTGTTGTGTGCATGCAAGTTTTGCTCTCAAAGATATGGGCATACAAAGCATTATGTATAACTGCAATCCAGAGACGGTAAGCACAGACTATGACACAAGTGATGTCTTGTATTTTGAACCCATTACCTTTGAATGTGTGCGTAGTGTGATTGAGAGAGAAAAGCCCGATGGCGTGATTGTGCATTTTGGAGGACAAACACCACTCAAACTCGCCAAAAAATTAACAACTATCGGGGCAAAAATCATTGGAACGAGTGCAAAAACCATTGATATTGCAGAAGATAGGGAAAAATTTGCAAAATTTGTAGAAGAAAATGGACTTTTACAACCTAAAAATGGTACGGCTTTTACCAAAGAAGAAGCAATAGAAATTGCACAAAATATTGGATTCCCTGTGCTTGTCCGCCCAAGCTATGTGCTTGGTGGGCGTGCAATGCGGATTGTCTATAATGTAGCGGAATTGCAAAATTATATGAGTGAGGCAGTGAGTGTTAGTGAAGATTCACCGGTGCTAATTGATAAGTTTTTAAATAATGCTTTAGAGCTTGATGTAGATGTGATTTGTGATGGCAAAGATGTTTATATTGCAGGTATTATGCAACATATTGAAGAAGCTGGGATTCATAGTGGTGATTCGGCTTGTTCGATTCCAACTATTAGTATTTCTAAAGAAAAAATAAAAGAGATTGAAGAAACAACCGCAAAGATTGCAAGAAATCTTGGTGTAGTTGGGCTGATGAATACGCAATATGCCATTTTTGAAGAGACGCTATATCTCATTGAGGTGAATCCTAGAGCCTCACGCACCGTGCCTTTTGTCTCTAAAGCTACAGGGATTCCATTAGCTAAAGTCGCCACTCATGTAATGATTAATAAGGATTTGAAAGCGGCTTTAGAATTTTATGATGAGCATAAAAAAGTGGAATTTAAAGATGGGCTTTATAAACCCAAAAAATCAAAACATATTGCAGTTAAAGAATCGGTGTTTCCTTTTAGTAAGTTAAGTGGAGCAGTTATGGTTTTGGGTCCAGAAATGCGATCTACAGGAGAGGTTATGGGGATTAGCGAGAGCTTTGGAGTGAGCTTTGCTAAAAGTCAAATGGCTAGTAAGAATCCTATTCCTACTAAGGGTAAAGTGTTTATTTCATTAAGGAGTTTTGATAAGCCTCAAGCAGGGGATTTAGCAAGGGAGCTTGAGGGACTTGGATTTGAAATTTGTGCGACAAAAGGAACTTCTCAAGAGATTAGTAAAAAAGGAATTGCTTGTGAAGAAGCACTAAAAATTAGTGAAGGGCGTCCTAATATTGGAGATATGCTTGCAAATGGCGAAATTGCTTTGGCGATTAATACTAGTGATGAAGCTTCAAGCAAAGATGACACTGACAAGATTCGCACCCAAGTTTTACGCAACAATGTCCCTTATTTTACAACCATTGAAGCAGCAAGAGTAGCCATTAGTGCCATTAGTGAGATTAAGAGGATTAATCCAAATATTGCAAAGCCACTTCAAGATTATTTAAGTGAGTAGGTGGTGTTTGAAGAGAGTGTTTTTTTGGCACAAAGTGATACAACTACTGGTTTGTTGTGTCTAGATTCTAAAAAATTAAATCTTAAAAAAGGAAGACAATCCAATCAAAGAGTGATTGTAACATTAGGGAGTTTTCAAAAACTTGGAGAATTAGTGCGAATTCCACAAAAATATAAAAAAATGATTCGCAATAGTCAAAAAACCACCTTTATTTATAGGGGTAAAAATAGTTTGGTAAATCATTCTTTGGGGATTAGAGTGGTAAGGGATTCTTTGCATAATGAATTTTTACGCTTTTTTCCTTATTTGTATTCCACTTCTGCAAATCCTCATAAACAAAATTTCAATTTAGAATTTGCTTTAAAGAGTGCTGATGTTTGGATAATGGATAAGCGAGGTTTTATGCCTTCTAAGGCTTCAAGAATATTTAAAGTAGGGAATAATAATCTAAGAATTGTGAGGTAAAATGAAAATTTCTAGCCTAATTGCTTCTTTGTTAGTGAGTGCGTGTTTAGTATTTTTATTGTTTTGTATTTTTTGGGCAGCAATTTTTGTAAATTATATTAATTATTATGGGATTAGAGAGTTTTTTAATCCTTTCTTTGGCAATGTTTTTAATCCCTTTGTATTTATTTTAATGGTTTTGGGTTTTGGAATTGCCTTTGTTATTCCTTTGCTTGGGGGTATTGCACGGATTTTTTATGTGGTTTTATTATTTTTATGTTTGAGTTTGTTTGTGCCTACTTTGGGAAATAAAATAGGGAAAATCATACTCTCTAGCAATAAAGTGATTAAAATTGATGGAGTGGAAAGCAAAGTGTATAGTCTTTATGAAAATAGATTTTATATTTTTTATTTAAAAGATCAATTAAATGGAAAAGAGACTTTAGAAGAGAGAAAGAAAAAAATAGCCTATTATGAAAAGCCAAAGCCCTAGCTTTCCAAAATAAAAGGCGTGTCTTGATAAACTGCAAAATTTAACCAATTTGAAAACATTACACTTGCGCTAGATCGCCAAGAGAGTATGGGATTTTCTTGAGAATCAAAGTAGTTGAAAGGTTTATGAATGGGTAATCCCTTGTTTAAATCCCTTTGGTATTCAGATTCTAAAGTGTTTTTGGAGTATTCTGGGTGTCCTAAGATAAAGAAATCTTTATTGTCTTTAAGGGCTGTGATTCCACTTTCTTTTCCTTGTAGCAAAATTTTTAGATTAGGGTTTGTTGCAACTTGAGATTCATTGATTCCTGAATGTCTAGAATGCGGGATTTTTACTATTTCATCCAAACCATTGAGTAATAAATCTTTTTCTACCCAAAAATGCTCAAAGACACCAAAAAGTTTTTCTTTAAGAGGTATTTTTTGTATTTTATGAAAGTGATAAAGCCCTGCCATCGCCCCCCAACACAAATACAAAGTGCTAGTGCAATTATGCTTTAAATAATCCATAATCGCTACTAATTCTCTCCAATATTTTACTTGCTCAAACTCTAAATGTTCAATTGGAGCGCCTGTAACGATAGCTCCATCAAAGTTTTTATGTTTAATTGAATCAAAATTAACATAGAATTTATCCAAATGTGATTTTGGAGTATTTTTGCCTATATAAGTGGCAGTGGAAAGCAGAGTGATATTGACTTGCAAAGGGGAATTTGCAAGGAGAGCGAGAATCTGATTCTCGGTTTCTATTTTAATGGGCATAAGATTAATAATTAAAACTTCTAAAGGGCGAATATCTTGCGATTTTGCCCTTTTTTGCCCCATAATAAAAGCGTATTCTTTGAGAGCCCTAAAGGCAGGAATATCTTCAGGAATAATGAGTGGCATATTTATCCTTTATTTTTTGATAAGTTTAATAGTCCATTCTGCATCCCCTAAGACTTCAAAGTTAATCACTTCGTGTCCTTCTTCTGCAGCCCATTGTGGAATTGTTTCTGTTGCCTGTGTGCAATCAAAGAGAATTTCTAATTCTTCTCCGCTTTGTAAAGTTTGAATAAAGTTTTTTGCATCAACAAGTGGGAAAGGACATACCTTTCCTCTAGTATCTAAAATTGCCATATGTTCTCCTTATGATTTTTGTGCCACACTGCGTGATGGCAAAATAATAGTAAAAAAAGTAGCGATATAAGCACCCAATAAGAAAAAAATAGTAGCTACCCATCCTTTATAAGAAAAAAGTGCAGTCTCTACTAAACCATTTCCTATTGTGCAACCTCCAGCCAAAGAAGCACCAATTCCCATTAAGATTCCTCCAATACTTGAGTAAGCTAAAGTTTTTTTATCGGGAAGACGGAATTTAAATTCTCCTGAGAATTTAGCAGCCAAAAAAGAGCCTAATGCTATTCCAAGAACGAGAAATGCTCCCCAATCAATGAAATCAAGATTCCCTGTGGTAAGGTATTGTATTAAATTAGCCGATGGGGTTGTGATGCCTAATCCGTAATTTCTCCCACTTAAAGAAGAAAGAGGCCACGCTAAAATAGCAATGATTGCAACCAATAAGGCTGTAACAAAAGGATGCCAAGATTTTTCAAACAATAAGTGAGAGATCCCTGTTTTTTTAGGTTTTAAACGAGCGATTTTTAGGCGTGGTTTGCGTAACTCCTTAAAAACAAAAAAACTAACAATTATTCCCAATGCAATCACTAAAATCCAAGGAGAAATTCCTAAGCTTTGGTAAATGGTGCCATCAGAAATTTTAAAAGCTTGTAAATTATTTTGTAAAGGCAAAAGAGCCCCATATTTTACAATACTTGCACTTAGTGCATAAAAAAATAAAGCGGCAATGGATCCAATTAAGCCTTCCCCAGCTCTATACCAAGTTCCTGTAGCACAACCTCCAGCAATCACCATTCCAAATCCAAAAATAACGCCTCCAATAATGGTTGATAGCCAATAAAATTCTTGTGGTTTAATAGAAATATAACCAAAAGAATTAAGAGCCCAAACTCCTATACTTTGCACCACTATAACAATAAAGAGTGCAATGAAGATAGTGAATTTCTTGCTAAGAAAAACATCTCTGTATGCACCTACTACGCAAAAACGACCTCTTTGTAAAACAAAGCCAAGCAATAAACCTACAATAATTCCACTTAACATAAACATTCCTTTATTTTTCTAAAGCTTGTTTTAAATCCGATATTAAATCAAGCGGTGATTCTAATCCGATGCTTAAGCGGATTGTAGCAGGTGTGATTCCCGCTAAATCAAGCTCTTTTTGGCTTAATTGTGAATGTGTGGTGGAAGCAGGATGGATAATGAGAGATTTAGAATCTCCGATATTAGCAACAATAGCAAAAAGTTCTAGGGCGTTGCAGATTTTTTGTGCTGCTTCAAAACTTTCTGATTCAAAGCTAATAAGTCCGCTACATTGGTTATTAGCAAAATATTTACTTACAAGATGATGATAAGGATTGCTGCTTAATGCAGGGTAATTAACACTTTTGACTTTGGGGTGAGATTCTAGAAATTTTGCAACTTCTAGTGCATTAGCACTATGTTTTTGGATTCTTAATTCAAGAGTTTCTAGCCCTTGCAATATAATCCACGCATTTTGTGGAGAGAGTGTCGCTCCGATATTTCTTAGCCATTCTGTGATAAGGCGGATAGAGAAAATAGGCAAAGGGAGAGAAGCATACACAAGTCCGTGGTAGCTTTCATCTGGAGTATTAAATGCTGGGTAGCGTGGATTATCCTTGATAAGCTCATTAAGCCCATTGCGTTCAATAACCGCTCCACCTAATGCACTGCCTTGCCCATTGACATATTTGCTAAGGCTATAAACGGCAACATCAACACCAAAATCAAAGGGCTTATGTAAAAATGCAGTAGCAACGGTGTTATCACAAACGCTTACAATTCCGTGAGCTTTGGCAATTTTTGTGATTTTTTCTGTATCGGCAATGGCTATTTGTGGATTGGAAAGACTTTCAAAAAAGATAGCCTTTGTTTTTGAATCAATGACTTTTTCTAAAGTGTTATCAATATCATCAATATCAAAAATCCTTGCTTCAATCCCAAATCTTTTGAGTGTATGCACTAATAAAGTTTGTGTGCCTCCATAGATTTTATTTGAAAATGCGATATTATCTCCATTTTGCGCTAGATTAACAAGAGTGTAAAAAATAGCTGCACTTCCGCTTGCAGTTGGGACACCAAAGGCTCCCCCTTCAATGGCGGCTAATCTGGCTCCTAAAACATCTGTGGTTGGGTTAGTAAGGCGTGAATAGATATTACCAAGCTCTTGAAGCCCAAATCGTGCTGCTGCTTGTTGCAAACTTTCAAAACTATAAGCAGTATTTTGATAGATGGGGACACTAAGAGTTCTTTGGGAATCATAAGTGTAACCCGCATGTAGTGCAAGAGTTTCTTGCGAAAAATTATTGTGTGTTAAATTTGGCATTTTTTTATCCTCTTTTTTTAAAAAAAATTAATTGTTTTGATGGAATATTATCATAAAAAATAAAAATACATATTGTATTTATAATAAAATAATTAAAATATATTTTTTTGTTACTAAATTACTCAAAATTAATGAAATTTTGCTCAATTTGATGATAAAAAGTGTTAGAATCACAGCCAAGAATTATTAAATAAAAGCATAAGGGCTTTAAAAAAAGGATTTTGGTGAGTTTAAATACATTTAAACCAAACATTATAATATTAGCAACAGGTGGGACAATCGCTGGAGAAGCAAAAACCAAACTTCAAACAACGGATTATAAATCAGGCAGTTTAAGTGTGGAGTTATTAATTAAAGCTATTCCACAATTGCAGTGTATTGCTAATATTCACACTAAACAGATTGCAAACATTGATAGTGCTGATATGACTGATCTAATTTGGCTTGAACTTGCAAAATCCATTAATTCGCTTTTAGAAGATTCTAAGATTGATGGTATTGTTGTTACGCACGGAACAGATACGATGGAAGAGACGGCATATTTTTTGAATCTTGTTATTAAAAGTGATAAGCCGGTGGTTTTAACTGGTGCTATGCGTCCTGCAACTGCAATGAGTGCAGATGGTCCCAAGAATCTCTATAATGCTATTAGTCTTGCTAGTGATAAAAATGCCAAAGGAAAGGGTGTAATGATAGTGATGAATGATAAGATTCATTCTGCAAGAGAGGCTACTAAAATGCATACTTTAAATGTAGAATCTTTTCAATCCCCTAATAGTGGCGAAATGGGTTATATTGTTGATGGTGAAGTTTTTTTAAAAGCTATTAATCTTAAATCACACACTTTGCAAACTCCATTTAGTATTGAAAATTTAGATTCTTTACCTAAAGTGGATATTGTCTATACTTATTCTAATGATGGTTCTAAGGTGGCTATTGAAGCATTTTTGAAAGCAGGATCCAAAGGGTTGGTGATTGCTGGGAGTGGTGCTGGGAGCATTCATAAGAATCAAAAAGAATATCTAATAGATCTTCTCAAAGAAAAAGAATTAAAAGTTGTAAAAAGCTCAAGAGTAGGATCTGGAATGGTATTGTTAAGTGAAGAAGAAAATGCTCAAGGTTTCATTGCTGCTAGTGATCTTAATCCCCAAAAAGCAAGGATTCTTTTGATACTTTCCCTAACAAAAACTAGCGATTCTAGAAAAATAGCAGAATATTTTGAGAGATTTTAATTCATTCGTTTCATTAAATCCATCAAACTTGATTTTGGATCTTTTCCTTCCATAATTAGTGCAACTTCTTTAGCAATAGGCGTATAAATTTCATTTTTTTGGGCTAGTGCATAAATTTCTTTAGAAGTTTGCACTCCTTCGGCAACTTCACCTAGATTGTCTAAAATTTCTTGTAATTGTTTATTTTGAGCTAATGCAAGACCAACTCTAAAATTTCTTGAAAGTGTGGAATTGGCTGTCAAAAATAAATCGCCCGCTCCTGATAATCCTAAAAAAGTTTCTTCTTTTGCACCAAAAAACTTTCCAAATCGTGTCATTTCAACAAGCCCTCTAGCGATTAAAGAAGCTCTTGCATTATTTCCAAGTCTCATTCCCTCACAAATTCCACTTGCAATGGCAATCACATTTTTATATGCCCCACCAATTTCCCCACCTATAATATCATCATTGGTATAAGGCTTGATAAAATTGGGAAATAAATCTAACCATTCTTGAGCGATTTGGAGATTATTAGAATGCACATTGAGCGCACAAGGCAAAGATTGAGCGACTTCTTTAGCAAAGCTAGGTCCTGCAAGGAAGCTTAGCTGTGCTTTGGGATAAAATTTAGAGAAAATATCACTTACAAAAAGCCCATTTGCAATACCTTTAGAAGCTACTAGAATCTTAGATTCTTGAGGAAGGGGAGAATCCTTTAGCCATAATTCTAAAGCTGAACTGCAAATTGCCACAACAAAAAAATCACTATTTTGTGCTTGTGTTTGGGAGATTTGATAGGGGGAATTAAGCTTCTTTCTTGAAATAATATAAGAATCATTTTTTTCTCCAAAAGCAAAATGCAATGCCTTACCCCAAGCACCACCTCCAAATACGCTGATTTTAGCCATTTTTATCCTTAAATTCTTGAGATCTAAAAGTATAATTTTAATAAAATTATATTAAAATCCCAAACTTATTATTTTGTTGCACAGAGAGTTTTTATGTCTTTAGCAAATCTTAGAGAGCGTCTTAATCATTTAAATCTTTCTCCCACTTTTGGGCTAATTACTAAAGTAGAACAAGGATTTTTATCGGCTAATGGGCTTTCTCCTAGTCTTGGTGATATTGTTCGTATTGTCAGTGAAAACTCAAATACTATAGGAATGGTTACGACTTTAGAGGGTGGTAGTTTTAAAATCACGCCCTTTTCTTTTGTGGAAGGGACAAAAGTTGGCGATAAAGTTTATTTAAATACAAAAGGCTTGCAGATTCCTGTAGGTTTGGAGCTTTTGGGTAGAGTGATTAATCCCTTAGGGGAACCTATTGATGGTAAGGGAGATCTTAGGGCTGAAGGTGTGATGCCAATTATTCGGCAGCCTATTGCAGCAATGAAGCGTGGAATGATTGATGAGGTTTTTAGTGTTGGAGTGAAAAGTATTGATGGGCTTTTGACTTGTGGTAAGGGGCAAAAGTTAGGAATCTTTGCAGGAAGTGGAGTGGGAAAATCTACGCTAATGGGAATGATTGTTAGAGGTGCACAAGCAAAAATAAAAGTCATTGCCCTAATTGGTGAGCGAGGTAGAGAAGTGCCAGAGTTTGTAGAGAAGAATCTTGGTGGAGATTTAACAAACACCGTTTTAATTGTTGCAACAAGCGATGATTCCCCTCTTATGCGAAAATATGGTGCATTTGCAGCAATGAGTGTGGCAGAATATTTCAAAGCTAAAGGTGAAGATGTGCTTTTTATGATGGATTCTGTAACGCGTTTTGCAATGGCACAAAGAGAGATTGGATTAGCATTAGGCGAACCGCCTACAAGCAAAGGTTATCCCCCTTCTGTTTTGACACTTTTGCCACAACTAATGGAACGCGCTGGAAAAGAAGAGGGTAAGGGATCTATTACAGCATATTTTACCGTTTTGGTTGAAGGTGATGATATGAGTGATCCTATTGCAGATCAAAGCCGAAGTATTTTGGATGGGCATATTGTGCTAGATAGAAGCTTGACAGATTTTGGTATTTATCCGCCTATTAATATTTTAAATTCTGCTTCAAGATTAATGAATGATATTGCACAAAAAGAACATATTCTAGCTGCAAGAAAATTCCGCCGTTTATATTCAATTCTAAAAGAAAATGAAGTTTTAATTAGAATTGGAGCTTATCAAGCAGGGAGTGATAAGGAGATGGATGAGGCTATTGCTAAAAAGGAGGATATGGAGGATTATTTGCGGCAGAGTTATGATGAAGTTTGGGATTATCAAGAAAGCACAAAAAAGCTTATTGAACTTATGAAATAAAAAGTTACATAAGTAAAATAAAATTTAAAAATTCTTACATAAGATTTTAATTTTTTTAAGGTATTTATCGTATAATGCTAAGGATAAAAATTATTATTTAAGGAGAAAAATATGGCTGGTTATATTGAATTAACAGAGCAAAATTTTGATGAAACTATCAAAGATGGCGTTGTAATGGTAGATTTTTGGGCGCCTTGGTGTGGTCCTTGTAGAATGATTGCACCCGTAATTGAAAAACTTGCAGCAGACTATCAAGGGAAAGCAAAAATATGTAAAGTTAATACTGATGAACAACAAGAATTGGCTTCAAAATTTGGAATCCGATCTATTCCAACAATTTTTTTCTATAAAAATGGTGAAAAAGTTGATGAAATGATTGGGGCTGCTACTGAAGCTGGTTTTAAAGATAAGCTTGATAAATTACTTTAAAATGAAATTTGGGAGAATCTAAAGGATAATGAAAAAGTGTTGTCCAGGATTCCCCATTGCTTTTATTGTTGTTTTTGTAGTAGGTGCGTTTTTATACTATTACTATTCTTTTAGTGCCGTTGCTGAAATTGATTTCAAAAAAGATTCATTTTATGCAACAAGCAATCAAAAAATGTTTTTGTTTGAGCCAAAAGATAAGGAGTATAAAATGTGCTTCTTTAGCTCCTATGTTCCAAAGTGGCAAGAAGCTTTAGAATTAGAGAGTAAAAAGACAAAACTTGGTGTGTTAGCTGTGGATTTGTATCAGCAAGGCGAGAGTTATGCTAGTAATGTGATTAATTTAAAGGTTTCAAGTGAAGTGATGTTGAGCCTTGTGTATAAATTTGAACTTAAGGCGATTCCTAAGTGTTTTATTATAAAACAAGATAAAGAAAATTTAATACTTTATAGATATTTAAAAAAGAATGGAATCTATAAAATATTAAATTTTAAACAAACCCAAGGAGAATAATTATGTTAGATTTAGCAATTATTGGTGGAGGACCTGCAGGGCTTAGCGCTGGATTATATGCTACTAGAGGTGGATTAAAAAATGTTGTTATGTTTGAAAAAGGAATGCCTGGAGGGCAGATTACTTCAAGTAGTGAAATGGAAAATTATCCTGGTGTTTCTGAAGTTAAAAGTGGATTTGATTTTATGATGCCTTGGCAGGAGCAATGTTTTCGTTTTGGTTTAAAACACGAAATGAAAGAAGTTTTGCGTGTCAAAAAAATAGGAGAACATTTTAGTATTATTTTTAGCGATGGTAGTGAAGAACAAGCAAAAGCAGTTATTGTTGCCACAGGTGGAAGCCCTAAGCGATCTGGCGTTAAAGGAGAAGATACTTTTTGGGGTAAGGGAGTAAGTTCGTGTGCTACTTGTGATGGATTTTTTTATAAAGACAAAGAGGTAGCGGTTTTAGGAGGTGGTGATACTGCAGTAGAAGAATCAATTTATCTAGCCAAAATTTGTTCTAAAGTTACGCTTATTCACAGACGAGATGCTTTTAGGGCTTCTCCAATTACACTAGAAAGGGCAAAAAATGAGCCTAAGATTGAATTTTTAACGCCTTATGGGATTGATGAAATTTGTGGGGATGATTCTGGAGTTACAGGTTTAAAACTTAAAAATCTTCAAGATGGAAGTGCAAAAGAAATTAATATCGCTGGAATCTTTGTATTAATTGGCTACAATGTCAATAATTCTGTGTTTATGCAAGAAGATGGCACCCCATTATGCGAAATTAATGAATATGGACAAGCTGTTGTTAATCTTAAAATGGAAACAAATATTCCGGGATTGTTCGCAGCTGGAGATTTAAGAAAAGATGCATCTAAGCAAGTTGTTTGTGCAGCAGCCGATGGTGCTACAGCTGCACTTGGAGCTATAGAATATATCGAGCATCATAAATAAAGGAGCATTTATGCTGAAAATTGGAGTTTTTGGAGCAGGTGGTCGCATTGGAAAGCTAATTGTAGAGCTTGCTAAAGAAAGCGATGTAATTAAATTAGAAAGCGTATATGCGAGAAAAGAATTAGATTTTTCCATTGAGCCAGGAACACTCATTACAAGCGATTTGAAAATCTTTTTGGAAAGTTGTGAAGTTGTAATTGACTTTACCACTCCACAAGGAACAGAACAATTATTAGAAGTCGCCCTAAAACATCCTCGTCCTATTGTGATAGGAACAACTGGTTTAGAATCGCACCATGAAAATTTAATAAAAGAAGCAGCCAAAAAAATGCCTATTCTTTATGCAAGCAATATGTCTTTAGGGGTAGCAATGCTTAATAAAGCTATTAGGCTTGTTGCAAGTGCATTAAGGGATTTTGATATTGAAATTGTTGAAACGCATCATCACTTCAAAAAAGATTCTCCAAGTGGAACTGCATTGAGACTTGCAAAATCCTGCGCAGAAGCAAGAAATCTTGATTTAGATAAAGTGCGTATTAGTGGTAGAAATGGCAATATTGGAGAACGCACAAAAGATGAGATTGGTGTAATGGCGTTGCGTGGTGGAGATGTTGCTGGAATCCATAATGTAGGTTTTTATGGTGAAGGTGAATATTTGGAATTTATACACACTGCAACTTCACGATTGACTTTTGCAAAAGGTGCTATTAAAGCGGCTCTTTGGCTTAAAAATCAGCCTAATAGTCTTTATAGTATTGAAGATTCTTTGGGTTTATAGGGAAATAAAGTGGAAGAAAGAAGTTGGAATGAAGAATGTGCGGTAGTGGGGGTTTATAATGCTCCTAATGCTGCGAGTATTGCTTATTATTCTCTTTTTTCTATGCAGCATCGCGGTCAAGAAGCGACCGGGATTGCTTCAAGCAATGGAGAAAAGATTACAACTATCAAAGATCACGGATTAGTAACCGATGTTTTTTGTGATGAGACTTTAAAGAAATTAAAAGGTTTTAGTGCAGTAGGGCATAATCGCTATGCGACCGCAGGGGCTGATTCGCTAAGTGATGCACAACCTATTTTTGCGCGTTATGATTTGGGTGAAGTTGCCATTGTTCATAATGGGAATTTGACTAATGCGGAAAAAATTCGCAATGATCTTATTAAAGAGGGTGCTATCTTTCAAAGTCATATGGATACAGAAAATCTTATTCATTTGATTGCAAAAGCCAAAGAAGAAAATCTAGTGGATCGTATTAAAGAAGCAGTTTTAAAATTAGAAGGTGCTTTTTGTTTTATTATCTTAAGTCGCAAAAAAATGTTTGTTATTCGCGATAGAAATGGTTTTAGACCCCTAAGTTTAGGACAGATTCAAAACAATGATGGTAGCATTGGGTATATTGTAGCAAGTGAAACTTGTGCTTTTGATTTGGTGAATGCTAAATATTTGCGTGATGTGGAGCCAGGTGAAATGCTTGTGCTATCCCAAAAGGGTGTTGAAAGTCATCATATTATGCCAAAAAATCCTTACCCTTGTGTATTTGAATATGTGTATTTCGCGCGTCCAGATAGTCATGTCTTTGGGCGTTTGGTTTATAATATTAGAAAAGCTATGGGGGTAGAGCTTGCTAGGGAAAATCCAATTGATGCTGATATTGTGATACCGGTGCCTGATAGCGGTGTGGCAGCTGCACTTGGGTATTCACAAGAAAGCGGAATCCCTTTTGAATTAGGAATTATTAGGAATCACTATGTTGGGCGAACTTTCATAGAGCCAACCCAACAAATAAGGGAATTGAAAGTTAAATTAAAATTAAATCCCATTAGGGAATTGATAGAAAATAAACGCATTATTGTGATTGATGATTCAGTGGTTAGAGGAACTACCAGTAAGCAAATTGTTAAAATATTACGCGATTGTGGTGCTAAGGAGATTCATATGAAAATTTCTTCTCCACCAACTATTTCACCTTGTTTTTATGGGGTGGATACGCCAAATAAGGACGAACTTATTAGTGCTACAATGAGTAATGAAGAAGTTTGTAAATTTATTAAAGCAGATTCTCTTTCTTTTCTTTCACTTGAAGGTTTAAAGCGAAGCATAGGGGCAAAAGATTATCAATTCTGCCAAGCCTGTTTTGATAATAATTATATTGTAAGGTAAATTTCTATGAAGCAAATGTTGACTTTTGGACGCTATTGTAAGCGTCGTTTTGGGCAAAGAGTAAGGAAAATCCCTATTGCTCTTGCTGGATTTACATGCCCAAATATTGATGGTAGTGTTGCTAGAGGAGGTTGTATTTTTTGTAAAAACGAAAGTTTTTCGCCGACTTTAGAGCATGAACCAAAGGTGCCCTTAAAAATTAACCCTAAAATGCAAGACAATCCACTATTGCCAATGCAACTTAAGCAACTCCATAGCCAATATCAATGGCAAACAGATTTTCATAAAAATAAATTTGGTGTTGGGAAATACTTGATTTATTTTCAATCTTTTACTAACACTTACGCACCTTTTGATACTTTGCAAAAGCTTTATACAGAAGCACTTAATTTGCCTAATGTGGTTGGAATGTCTATTGGCACTAGGACAGATAGTGTTAATTTAGAATTATTAGATTATTTGGCACATTTACAAGAAACAAGGAAACAAGAAATTTGGATTGAATATGGTATTCAATCTGTCTATGATGAAACACTAAAATTTATTAATCGCGGACATACTACAGAGGGAATGGAATATTGGATCAAAGAAACTAAACAAAGGGGCTTAAAAGTTTGTTCTCATATTATTTATGGATTACCTAAAGAAACCAAAGAGATGATGTTAAATAGCCTTAAACAAGTGTTAGATTGGGGAAGTGATGGAATTAAAGTTCATCCGCTTTATATCATTGAAAAAACTATTTTGGCTCAAATGTATGCCAAGGGTGAATACAAGCCTATCACGCTTAATGAATACATTGATTTGATTGTTGAAACACTTAAAATGATTCCACAAAATGTAGTTATTCATCGCGTAAGTGCAGGAGTAAGAAATGATACGCTCATTGCTCCAAAATGGTGTTTTGATAAAAATATCCAAATGCGTGCTATTCGAGATGCATTAAGAGCAGCTGGAATTGAATACTAAAGGAGAAAAAATGCCTTCATATGCTTTAAAACAAAAAGCGAGTTTAGCTAAAGATGGATGTGTTTTTGTTTGTGTTGATATTCAAGAGAGACTTTTTGGGGTCATGCAAAATCAAGAAAAACTTCTAAAAAACGCTAACAATCTCTTAAAATGTGCTGATATTTTTCATCAAAATGCTTTGGTGTTGGAGCAATATCCAAAAGGCTTAGGTAAGGCGATTGTAAATCATTCTAGTCAGGTTATCCAAAAAAATTCTTTTAGTGCTTTTGGTGAAGAGACTTTTTGCCAAATGCTAGAAAGATACAATGCACAAACGCTTATTCTTTTTGGGATTGAAAGTCATATTTGTGTGAGAGAGACAGCCTTAGATTCTTTAGAAAGGGATTTTGAAGTATTTGTTGCAGAAGACGCTTGCAGTGCTAGAGATTCTCATAATCACATTTTAGCGATGCAAGAATTAAGAGACTTAGGGGTAAGAATTACAAGCACTGAAAGCATTCTATTTTCATTTCTTTTGCATTCTAGGGAGGAAGATTTTAAAGCCATTAGTGCTCTTATTAAAGAATAAATAAAAAAGTAAAAATTTTAAGTAAAAAATGTTATACTAAAAGCATAAATTTAATATCACTTTATTTTAATATAACTTCGGAGGGAAAATTGCCCAAACAAAATCAAATTGAAAACGCAACAGAAACCCTTGAAAAGCTGCAAGAACCTATTCGCTACAAAGTGATTTTACTTAATGATGATTATACTACTCAGGATTTTGTGATAGAGATTTTGCAAAAAGTTTTTCACAAAGGTTTTGAAGAATCGCTTAATCTTATGTTGCAAATTCATCACAATGGTCGTGGAATGTGCGGAATCTATCCCTATGATATTGCAGAAACTAAGGCTATGCAAGTTAGAAAAATGGCAAAAGAAAAGCAATTTCCCCTAAGAGCTATTTTGGAAAAAATATAAAGAAATGCAATGATTGAAATTAGTAAAGAATTAAATTATATTTTACAAGCTGCACAGAGTCGTGCTAAGCATTTAGGGCATGAATATCTTACGCTAGAACATATTTTTCATTCTCTTTTAGATAGTCAAACCGTCATAAAAGCTATCCAAGAATGTGGGGGTAATATTAAAGCACTTAAGTCGCAAATAGAACGATATTTGACGCATTTTTTGCAGTCTCATCCTGATGCGAGTGAATTGCCTATAGAAACTCTAGCTGTTACGCGTGTTATTGAGATTATGGTAAGCCATGTAAAAGGTGCTCAACGCAAGGAAGCCCAAGTTGGGGATTTGTTAGCCGCGATTTTGGAAGAAGACAAAGCTTTTTGCACGCAGCTTCTCAAAGCACAAGGTATCACACGCCTTAATATTTTAGAATATATTACAGAAAATCAAGACACGCAACAAGCTCAAAAATTTGAAAAAGATGAGAATAAACAAGAGAGTATATTAGAAAAATATTGTATCAATCTTACGCAAGAAGCAAAAGAGGGTAAAATAGATCCAATTATCGGTAGAGATAAAGAGATTGAAAGATGCTTAGAGGTTTTGCTAAGACGAAAAAAAAATAATCCACTCTTAGTGGGTGAGCCAGGTGTGGGGAAAACTGCTATAGCAGAGGGATTAGCGATTGTTTTAAATCAAGAAAATAATCCACTTTTTGGAAATGAAATTTTTATGCTCAATATGGGCGCACTTGTCGCAGGAACGAAATACCGAGGGGATTTTGAAAAGCGGATTAAAGCTTTAAGTGAAGAAGTTTTAGAACGCAAAAATGTCATTTTATTTATTGATGAGATTCATATGCTTATTGGTGCAGGGGCTACAAATAGTGGAAGCATGGATGCTAGTAATCTTTTAAAACCTATGCTTGGCAGTGGAAAACTTAGATGTATTGGTGCAAGCACTTATGCAGAATACCGAAACTTCTTAGATAAAGACAAAGCTTTTTCAAGGCGATTTGCCAAAATTGATGTGGATGAACCTAGTCAAGAAGAAGCGGTTTTAATTTTACAGGGTGTCAAAAAATACTATGAAAAACACCATAATGTTATTTATCCTTTAGAAACGCTTAGGTTAGCAGTGGAGCTCTCTAGTCGCTATTTACACGATCGTTTCTTGCCAGATAAAGCAATTGATGTGATTGATGAAGTTGGAGCAGCTTATAAATTAGCCAGTAAGAGTGGCAAAGTAAGTCTTTCTAGTATCAAGCAAATGGTGGCTAAAATGGCAAAGATTCCCGAGATTGAAGCTACAAAAGATGATAAGAATCTCTTGAAAAATTTGCAAAAACATTTGCAAAGTAGAATCTTTGGGCAAGATTTGGCTATCAAAGAAATTGTAACAGCATTGAAGCGGAATAGAGCTGGACTTGGAGCACCTAATAAACCTATTGGCTCTTTTCTGTTTAGCGGTCCAAGCGGTGTTGGGAAAACAGAGTTAGCCAAAGAAATTGCTAAGGCTTTGGGGATTAATTTTGAGCGTATTGATATGAGTGAATATATGGAAAAATATTCAAGTTCTGGGCTTATTGGTGCCCCTGCAGGTTATGTGGGTTATGATAAGGGTGGGATTCTTACAGAAATGATTAAGAAAAATCCTCATACCTTATTGCTCTTAGATGAGATAGAAAAGGCACATCCTGATGTTTTGAATATTTTCTTGCAAGTGATGGATAATGCTAAATTAACAGACAATAATGGTGAGAGTGCGGATTTTTCTTCGGTAATTTTGATTATGACTTCTAATGTTGGTTCTAAAGAAGCTCCAACGCTTGGTTTTACACAGGATTCTGTAGCAAAATTTAACTCTGCTATTAAAGATAATTTCACGCCTGAATTCCGAAATCGTTTGGATGCCATTGTGGCTTTTAATCCTTTGAGTGAAACTGAGATTTTAAAAATCGTAGAGAAAAATATCAATGATTTAAATAAACAAATCGCTCCCAAAAATATCCATATTTTGCTAGATAAGAGTGCTAAAGAACAACTTGCTAAACTTGGATATAACCCAGAGCTTGGCGCACGACCTCTTGGGCTTGTGATTCAAGAAAAAATTAAGAATCCTCTTAGTGATTTAATGCTTTTTGGAGAATTAGAAAAAGGTGGCGAAGTCATTTTTAGTTACAATAAAAAAAGTGATTCTTTTAGTTATAAAACTAAGCAAAACAGCCCTTCAAATGATAAAATTAAAACAAAAAGAAGTCATTAATGAATCAATTTCATTGGGATTGTGAGCGATATTATGCTGCCATTTATCGTAGCAGTGGATATTTGCATCAAGTTTGTGAATTAGAAAATTATGAATGGAGTGATTTTTATAATTTACAAAAAGAAATAGAGCTTTTGTGTGCTAATACCGAATCTTTTTTGTTTAAGGGAAGGGGTGTCAATGTTTTGCTTTGGGGTGCTAGGGGCTGTGGAAAATCCTCATTAATTAAAGCACTTTTACCTAAATACGCTAAGGAAGGCTTGAGAATTTTGCAAATTTTTAAGCAAGATTTAGAAATATTGCCTGAAATTTTAGATTTTTTACGCACTAAAACTTATAAGTTTATTATTTTTTGCGATGATTTGAGTTTTAATGAGAGTGATCAAGAATATAAGAATCTAAAAACAATCCTAGAGGGTAGCATTGAAAGATTCCCGCAAAATATTCGTTTTTATGTAACCTCTAATCGCCGCCATTTGATGCCGGAATTCCATAATGAAAATGAAATTTTTGGATTTGAGGGCAATGAAGATAAGATTGCTTTATTTGAAAGATTTCCGCTTTGTATTGGGTTTTATACACATAGTAATCAAGAATATTTAGAAGTGTTGCAAGGTTATTTTGAAAAGTTACCATTGGATCTACAAAATTCTGATAATTGGGAAAAGATTCGACAAAAAGCTCTTATTTTTGCAACTAAAAGGGGTTCAAAAAATCCAAGAATTGCGGCACAATTTTTTAAACTTTATCAAAGTGGTTTGATAGATTTGATTTAAAAAGGAGAGATAATGATAAAAAAATGCCTATTTCCAGCTGCAGGATATGGAACGAGATTTTTACCCGCCACAAAGGCAATACCCAAGGAAATGTTGCCAATTCTCAATAAGCCTTTAATACAATATGGGGTAGAGGAAGCAATTGAAGCTGGGATTACAAATATGGCAATTGTAACAGGAAGAGGCAAACGATCCCTTGAAGATCATTTTGATATTAGTTATGAGCTAGAACACCAAATACAAGGGACTAGCAAAGAGGGCTATTTAAAAGACATTCGCCACCTTTTAAACACTTGCACTTTTTCTTATACAAGGCAAATGGAAATGAAAGGATTGGGGCACGCGATTTTAGTAGGTGAAAATCTTATTGGTAAGGAGCCTTTTGGGGTGATTTTAAGCGATGATTTGTGCGATAATGAGGGTGGTATTGGGGTGCTATCTCAAATGTGTGAAATTTATAAAAAATACAAATGTTCTATTGTCGCAGTTGAAGAAGTGGCTAAAGAAGAGGTGAGTAAATATGGTGTAATTTCTGGTAGGGAAGTGGATAAGGGTGTTTTTATGGTGGATAATATGATTGAAAAACCAAGCATAGAAGAGGCTCCAAGTAATCTAGCTATCATTGGGCGCTATATTTTAACTCCTGATATTTTTGAGATTTTAAAACACACAAAACCTGGTAAAAATGGTGAGATTCAAATCACAGATGCTTTAATGGAGCAATGCAAAAAGGGAATGGTGCTTGCCTATAAATTTCAAGGTGTGCGTTATGATTGTGGAAGTGTTGATGGATTTGTTAGGGCGACTAATGTGTTTTATGAAAAATATCAAGGCAAATAGTGTATAGCTTCCAATTTTATCTTTTTATTTGGGTGGCATTATTATTTGCAATATTGCCTTTTGTTTTGCTTTCAAGTGCTTTTTTGATACTGGGCAAGATTCAAGCTTATCTTGAATCGCAAAAAAGTAGGGATAATTTATTAAAAAACATTCAATATCTTATTTCAACTTTACAAAATAATCCTAGCAAAGAAGAGTTGGATGAAGTCTTAGATGCTTTTAGGAAAAATTTTTTAAATTTTGATAGTTTAAAAAAAGAAAGCAAAGATTATAAAGATAGAATGGATTTTATTTCTGCCTTGGCGTGGTGTTCTGCGGTTGATATTGATAGTGTGGCAAGATATAGAGAAGAGTTTGTAAAGGCAAATCCAAATTTTAAAAAAGAGATTGAAACGCTCATTGGTGCGGCACTTAAGAATCGAGAAAGTAGCGAGAAAAAAAAATAAAGGAAAAAAATGGATTTTTTACGCATTGAAGGTCAAGTAAATTTGCAAGGTTCTATCCAAATTTCAGGAGCAAAAAATTCGGCACTCCCCCTTATAGCCTTAAGTTTGCTCTCTAAAGAAAAGGTAACTTTAAGCAATCTTCCTAATGTTGTGGATATTAAGACATTTTTTTCTTTATTAAATATGCTTGGTTGTGAAATCATTCCGCTAGATAAACACACAACAAGTATTATTGTAAAAACACTTAATAATACAAAAGCAAATTATGATATTGTGCGTAAAATGCGTGCTTCAATTCTTGTTTTAGGACCACTTTTGGGGCGATTTGGTTGTTGTGAAGTGAGCTTACCGGGAGGTTGTGCTATTGGTGCAAGACCTGTAGATTTGCATATTAAAGCACTTCAGAAAATGGGCGCTGAGATTCGACTGCAAGGTGGATATATCATTGCAGAAGCAAAAGAGGGCTTAAAAGGGAGCGTGATAAATTTTGATAAAATCACCGTGACAGGCACCGAGAATATTTTAATGGCAGCTGCTATGGCAAAGGGTAAAACGCAAATCATTAATGCCGCAAAAGAGCCAGAAGTGATTCAACTTTGTGAAGTTTTAAAAGCAAGTGGAGTAGAGATTAATGGCATTGGAAGCGATGAAATTGAGATTTATGGCACAAATAGGGAGCCTTTAAAATTTCCTACCAATATTGAGGTGATTCCAGATAGGATTGAAGCGGGGACATATCTTTGTGCAGGTGCCATTACTAATTCGCAAATTACATTACACCGCCTTAATCCCACTCATCTAACCGCAGTCCTTTCTAAGCTTGAGGAGATTGGTTTTACAATGAAGATTGATGGCGATTCAGTTACAATTTACCCTGCAAAGAATCGGCAAAGTTTTGAGATTTCTACAACAGAATACCCTGGGTTTCCTACCGATATGCAAGCGCAATTTATGGCTCTAGCTACGCAGTGTGAGGGGAGTAGCATTATCCAAGAGAGACTTTTTGAGAATCGCTTTATGCATGTAAGTGAGCTTCAAAGAATGGGTGCAAATATCAAACTAAAAGGTAACACAGCAACGATTCAAGGTAAAAGTGAGCTTTTTGGTGCGGATGTTATGGCAACAGATTTGCGTGCTTCAAGTGCATTAGTTTTGGCTGCTCTTGTGGCAAAAGGGGAGAGTCATATTCATCGAATCTATCATCTTGATAGAGGTTATGAGGATCTTGAAGCCAAACTCGCTGGGCTTGGTGCTAAAATTTCAAGAGAAAAAGAATGAAAATTCCACATATTTCGGTTTTAAAGCAAGAAGTTTTAGAGGCTTTTAACACAGAAATCATTAATCAAAAAGGTGGAATCTTAATTGACTGCACTTTGGGATTTGGGGGGCATAGTTTAGCACTTTTAGAAAAATATCCCAAGTTAAAAGTTATAGGTATTGATCAAGACGATGAAGCAATCGCTCTTGCAAAGAAACGCTTAGAGCCTTTTTGTGATCGTTTTAGCATTGAATATGGATGCTTTAGTGGAGTTTTAAAACAGATTTTACAAAGAGAAAATAATATCGTTGGAATCCTAGCAGATATTGGGGTTTCTTCAATGCAGTTTGATAGCAAGGAGCGAGGATTTTGCTTTGATTCGGAATTTCTTGATATGCGAATGGATCAAAGTCAAAATTTCACCGCAAAGGATATTGTTAATTCATATCCACTAACTGAATTGGAGCGAATCTTTAGGGATTTTGGCGAGATTAGGGAGTATAAGAAACTCGCTTATTGCATTGTGGAATTGCGTAAAAAAGAAAAAATCACAAGTGCAAAAATGCTTAGCCAATTTATAGCTAAGCATTTTAAACACCCAAAAATTCACCCCGCCACACTTGCTTTTCAGGCTTTGAGGATTGAAGTAAATAATGAATTAGGCGAATTAGAATCGATGTTAAAAATTTTTGATTCTCAAACAATGCAGGATTGTAGCCGACTTTGTCTTATTTCCTTTCATTCTTTGGAAGATAGGATTATCAAAAATAAATTTAAACAATGGGAAAATCCCTGTATTTGTCCTCCACAAGCTTTAAAATGTGAATGCGGTAGAAATCATCAAAAGGGTAGAAGTCTTTATAAGAAGCCAATTATTCCCAAAGAAGAGGAGATTAAGGATAATCCTCGTGCGCGTAGTTCTAAGATGCGTGTTTTTGAATTTTTGCATTAAGAGATATAATGGAATCTTATGAATCCTTACGACTAAAAGAGTCTGATAAAATCCAAAAAACAAACTTTTGGGATCGGTTTAAAAAAGAAAATAATCAAGAATTAGGCACTAAAGAGGGCTTTAAAGAATCATCACAAAATACTCAAAATACACTAGAAGAAGACCCTTATCGTGGAAATTCTCCTATTAATGAAACTTCTAGCAAAGAGCTATCAACTTTAATGGATCAAACAAGCTTAAATCCGCAGGAAAAAGAAGAAATTTTGCAAATTGATTTAGAAAAAAGAGAAATTTCTTTTAAAATGGTTTGTATCTCCATTGGAATAATGCTCTTTGTGCTTTTGCTTTTTATTCCAAAAATTTATATTCGAAACAATATTTATTACACTAGTCGCAATATTACCCAATTGCAAACTCAACTTGATTCGCTAACTGAAGAAAATAAACAGATTAAGAAACAATTAGAAGATATTAAATTTAGAAACCTAACTCACGAATTGGATTTTTAAAGGATTTGGTAGCGGGGGGCGGATTTGAACCACCGACCTTTGGGTTATGAGCCCAACGAGCTACCGGACTGCTCTACCCCGCGATAAATAAATGTAAAATTTTTAGAAAGTTTATGAAGTGGCTGGGGTACAAGGATTCGAACCTCGGAATGGCTGGACCAAAACCAGCTGCCTTACCGCTTGGCGATACCCCAACAAAAAGTGAAATGAAATTATATTTGAAATTTATTATTTTGTCAAGATTTTTCTAGAATTTATCAATAAAGTTATTAAGTTTTTGTTTAAAATAGCTTTTGTAGCTCATTGATTGGGCTTTTTTGAAACCGCTATTTTAGAGTATTTAAGTTTAGTTGCATTATAATGTGCGATTATTTTTTATTTGTTAGGTAGTTATGGAAGCGATTTTAAGAGTAGAAGAAGCAATTAAAGCCATTAAAAATGGTGAAATGATTATTATAATGGATGATGAAGATAGAGAAAATGAGGGCGATTTGGTTATGGCAGGAATCTTTAGCACGCCAGAAAAAATTAATTTTATGGCTCAAGAAGCACGAGGGCTTATTTGTGTTTCTATCACAAAAGAAATTGCCAATGCACTAGATTTGCCACCAATGGTTAGCTATAATAGCTCTAATCACGAGACTGCTTTTACCATTTCTATTGACGCCAAAGAAGCTAAAACAGGTATTTCTGCTTATGAGCGTGATTTGACTATAAATCTTATGTGCAGGGCAAATGCAAAGCCTGATGATTTTGTGCGTCCGGGGCATATTTTTCCTTTGATTGCTAAAGAAGGTGGAGTGCTAGAGCGGACAGGGCATACAGAAGCGAGTGTGGATATTTGTAAATTAGCAGGATTGAAGCCTATTAGCGTAATTTGTGAGATTATGAGAGAAGATGGCTTGATGGCAAGGAGGGGTGATAAGTTTTTGAGTGAATTTTCTGCTAAGCATAACCTAAAAATTTTGTATGTTTCGGATTTGATTCAATATCGTTTAAGCTTTGAAAATCTTATTGCAATTCTTTCAAAAGAGAGTTGTCAATTTTTGCAAGCCAAAACAGAAAAAATCAAAATTAAAGATCACCTAAATCGAATCCATACGATTTTTAAATTTGGCAATCCATTACAAAACCCTTTGGTAAAATTCCACACCATCACGCAAGATTTAATGTTGCTAGAAGATACAGAAAAGTTTAATGGGTTGATGAATGCTATAGATAAGCTAAAGAGTGAGGGCGGATATTTGATATTCCTTGCTACAGAGGCAAACAAGGACATTAAAGGGCTTGGGATTGGGGCTCAGATTCTAAAAGCCTTGGAGATTCGAGATTTTAAACTGCTTACCACTTCTAAATTTGATGAAAATGATTGCAGTATGCTAAGTGGATTTGATTTGAAAATTCTTGAGAGGATTGAAATATGATAGAAGCTAAGATAAGCTCTGCTGCAATGATTTTTATTTTTATATAAAATATCCTAATTTAGCGAAGAATCTTTAAAAGAAAAAGAATGTCTTACTTATAAACTAGGAGAAGCTTTTATAAAAGCAAGTAAAACTTGGTATAAGGGTGGGTATGTTAAGTTGTGGTTTGAAGTGAGAAGATTGAAGGGGGTGGGGAAGTGAGTGTGTATTTTAGTTTCATAAAAATCTTAATTTTTTGAAAATTTATTTTTAGTTTAGAGTAGCTACTATAAAATAACAACCTACTTTAAAAAATAGAAAGGATAATAAAATGGTTACTTTTAAAGGAAATTCAGTTAGTTTAAGTGGTAAAACTCTAAATGTTGGTGATAGTGCTCCTAAAGTTGAGCTTGTAGCGGGAGATTTGAGTGTGAAAAGCGTGGGTGGTGCTAGTGGTAAATTTCAAATTATCAATGTTGTGCCTTCATTAGATACAGGTGTATGTGCCACTCAAACACGAAAATTTAATAAAAAAGCTGCAAGTCTTTCTAATGCTGAAGTGTTTGTAGTATCTCTTGATTTGCCTTTTGCACAAGGGAGATTTTGCTCAACAGAAGGCATTAAAAATGTTGTTGCATTAAGCGATTTTAGAAACAAAGCATTTGGTGAAGCTTATGGTGTGGTTTTGGCAGGTTCTCCACTTGAAGGACTTCTTACACGCGCAGTGTTTGTAGTGAATCCAGAAGGTAAAATTGTGTATAAAGAAATTGTTAGTGAAGTAACAAGCGAACCAGATTATGAAGCAGCTTTAGCGGCTGTTAAATAATTAGGCTTTTGTGATTTGTAAAGCGATCAATTAAAGTATTAATAAGGCGAGAAAATGCTTTTGTATTTGCATGGATTTAGGAGTGTTGGGCTTTGTTACAAAGGTAGTTTAATAGCTAGTTTTGCCCCTAATGCACTAACTCCTAACTTGCCTTATGTGCCAGATTTAGCTATAGAATTGATAGAAAATCTTATTGAAAAATACCAAAAGACGCAAAAAATTTGCCTTGTAGGCAGCTCTCTTGGTGGCTATTATGCAACTTTTTTAGCAGAAAAATATCAGCTTAAAGCAGTGTTAATCAATCCTGTTATAAATGCGTATCAAACTTTACTTCCAGCGATTGGCAAAGTATCTGTCCCTTATAATGGAGAGAATTTTATTTGGACGCTTGATTTGGTTTGGAGCCTTAAAAAATATTATGTTGAAGCTATTAATCCTAGTTTGTATTGTGTATTGTTGCAAAAAGGCGATAGGATTTTGGATTATAGGGTGGCTGCACAGAAGTTTAAAGATTCTAAATTAGTGATACAAGAGGGTGGTTCGCATCATTTTGATCATTTTCTCTCCCAAAAAGATTTATTGTTAAGTTGGGATTCTTAAAAATATATAAGCATTAATTAAAATATTTTAAAAAATTAGTAATAATCTCTAAAGCTTGTTATACTTTATGTCTTTTGTTTAAAAATAACTTGTTATAATAGTCTAAATTATTTTATTTCAAGGAAAATAAACAATGGAGCAATCAACACTCAATCTTTTAAGTGCATATATGCCAATGGCACAACGCTATAAATCTCAATTTTCATCGCTTAATACCTTGCTTAGTAAAACTACATTGACTGGAAAAATTAGTTCTTTAGATATTGCAGCTAATCTATTTGACTATATGGAGCAAACTCAAGAAAAATTTGAAAATCTCCAAGAAAAATTAATTAATACTATCATAGAGCAAAGTTTTTTGAATCTTTATGAAGAGGCGAAAACTTCCTCAAAGATTTTTTCAGAAATGTTGAGTGCTTTTTTGCAAAGTCGTTATGGAGAGATTCTAGCCTTTTCAAAGAGTCGTTATATTTTGGAGCAATGCGCTAATGCACAGGCTCAAGAAACGATTTTTGAATATCTAAAAGAATTTGCTAATCATAGTAATGCTTATAAAGACATACTTTTGTTTGATGATAAAGGGAATTTATTGAAGTCTCTTTCATCAAAAGTGCAAAATAAAACGAGCTTATCGGTTATTTTAGAGGCAAATAATCTTGAAGCCTTTGGGGATTTTTATAGTAAAGTTGATTTTTATATGCAAAATGGTATACAAGAAGAAAAACAAGAGTTTTTCTTTGTGTTGCCTTTGCGTGAAGATGAAGGTCGCCCAATGAAATTGGTAGCGGTTTTTGTGTTGGATTTTCAGGGTATTTTTGAGTGGTTGAATCGCCATTTTGCTTACCGATTCCCACAAGCAAATCTTGTTATCATCAATCAAAGAAATACGATTTTATTTTCAGATAATCCCAAAAATTTTAGCATAGGACAGCCTCTAAAGGTTAATGTTTTTGGGGATTATAGCTTTACAGAGTTTCGTTCAAAAGTATGTATGTTGTCGCAAGATGGAATTGAACCTATGCAGGTGGGAAGTCTTGTAGAGAATTGGAAAGTGTGTCGGATTTTACCTTTGTATGTAGCTTTTGATATTAAACAGCAAAACAAACAAAAGATAGACACTGAAATGCTAAAAGATTCACTTTTAATTACAGATGAGCTAGATTCTGTGATTGCCGAGGGAGAAAATATCAATGAAGAGTTAGGCGATGCAGTGATTAATGGAGAAATTATCGCCTCCAAAAGCCATTCTTATACACTTAATCCTATTTTAAATAATATTAGAATCTTGAGTGAAGAAATGAATACCTTATGTATTCAATCAACAGAGGAATTACAAAAGGGCATTTATGGTGCACTTTTTAATATTGTGAATTATTACTCTAAATACGCCGTAACTTTAATGGATAATTGGATGAAAGAGAGTATTGATGAAATTGGTTGGATTAAAAATATCCCAGAATTTTCAAGTTTTATTGTTTCTAAAAATGATAATAAGCGTTCTAGTATCACAAAAGAAAATTTGCAATTATTTTTGAAAAATCTTAGTGAAAGCTTGAAAAAATATCACAATATTTTATTGTTTGATCGAGAGGGGAATATTCTTGTTGATGCTCTTGATGAAGTTAAGATTGATAGCAATCAAAAAGCAAAATTAGTTGAACGCATTGAAAATGGTTCTTTGAATGCAGGAATTGTGCCTTCAAATTATGAACCAACACCATTGTATGGTGATAATTCGACAATTATATTTTATGTTGGCATTAAAGAAGGAATGCGTTTTATTGGAGGTTTAGCTTTTGTTTTGGATATTCAAAAAATCACAGAATTAATTCAAAACATTATACCTAAAGATTCGCCTATTATTTCAGATAAGAGTGAGATTTTTGTGGTTCTTTTTGATAATCATAGGAATATTTTAGCAAGTACAAATCCTGATTTTAGTTTTGAAAAATATGAGTTGAATGAAAAAATAGATTTCAAAAACATTAAAGATGCAGAGCAGATTATTCAGATTGGGCAAAAGTATTATCTTTTGAGGACTGAAGTTTGTTTGAATTCCAAAGGCGGTTTTACAGAATATACAAAAAAAATGCTTTATTCTATGGTGCTTGTCGCTTTAAAAGAAGAAGTATTAGAAGCATAGATTTAATAAGGATTAATAATGATTGCTTTATTAGAGACACAAGATGTTGATTTTAAGATTCGCTTTGAAGAATTATTAAAACGCGGAGCAATGGATATTTTAAGTGTTGAAGGGCGTGTGAAAGAACTATTAGAATCTATCAAGCAAAAAGGCAAAAATGCAGTTGTAGAGCAAGTTTCTAGATTTGATAATTGGGAACCAAAAGATTTTTTGGATCTAAAAATTTCACAAACCCAAATGCAAGAAGCTTATGAAAAGCTAGATACAAAGCTTAAAAAGGCTTTGCAAAAAGCTTATGAGAGAATCTATGCCTTTCATTCTAAGCAATTGCCTAAAACTTGGTTGGATTTTGAAGAAAATGGAAGTATTTTAGGGCAAAAGGTTAGTGCTGTGGATAGAGCGGGGCTATATATCCCAGGAGGCAAGGCGGCTTATCCAAGTTCGCTTTTGATGAATGCGATTCCAGCTATTGTTGCAGGGGTGAAAGAAATTGTAGTTTGCACACCAACTCCTAATAATGAAATCAATCCACTTCTTTTGGCAGCAATGCATCTTTGTGGGATTAAAGAAGCCTATAAAATAGGTGGTGCAAGTGCTATTGGAGTGATGGCATATGGTTGTGAAGAATTGCAAAAAGTAGATGTGATTAGCGGACCGGGAAATATTTATGTAGCAACTGCTAAAAAACTTGTATTTGGCGAAGTTAATATTGATATGATTGCAGGACCAAGTGAGATTGGAATTATTGCTACACCTAAGGCAAAGGTGGAATATCTTGCTTGGGATTTGCTCTCACAAGCTGAACACGATGAAATGGCAAGTTCGATTCTAATCACTCCTAGTCAAAGTCTTGCTAAAGAAGTTGCTTTGAAAATAGATGAATTTTTGCAGCAGTTACCACGCAAAGAAATTACAACAAATTCTATTAATCAACGCGGGGCGGTTATTGTTACAAAGGATCTTGATGAAGCGATTTTTTTAATGAATCAAATTGCACCTGAACATTTAGAGCTCATTGTAGAAAATCCTCTCGAAATTTTGCCAAAAATCAAACACGCAGGAGCAATTTTTATTGGAGAGAATACACCAGAGCCGATTGGGGATTACATTGCAGGACCAAATCATACGCTACCAACAGGTGGAAGTGCGAAATTTTTCTCTCCTCTTTGTGTGGATCACTTTATGAAAAAGAGTTCTATTATTGCATTTTCTCAACAAGCCATTCAGGAATTGGGTGAAGATTGCGGTATATTAGCACATACAGAAGGTTTGGATGCACACCAAAATTCGGTTTTAGTGCGATTAAATCAAAAATAAAGGAAGTATGATGGATCATATTTTTGAAGGATTACCACAGGATAAATGGACAGAGATTGTTTTAAATGCCTCCCATTCTTCAAGCAGTGTTGAGCTTAGAAGGATTTTGGAGAGATTAGCGGCGATGGAAATTTTGTTAGAGAAGCGATTAGGTGAGACTTGGGAGGAAGAATTGCAATATCTTTTAAGTAGTGAAGAAGTTTCTGAAGAAATTCATACGCATACACAGAATCTTGCTATCGAATCTATGGGGAATATTTTGACGCAAAATGAGTAAAATCCTTTTTTTGCTTCTTTGTGGAATCTCATTGCTTTTTGCTCCTATAGAGTGGAAAGCGCAAAACACAATAGAGCTAAAAAAAGATGAATTTTATGTGATGAAGTTGCAAGCCAATCAAGCACAAAAAACTTTGTATTTTCGTTGGACTTTACTTAAAAATGATGGATTAGTGATGCATTTAAATTATGATTCTTTTCCGCATCAATTTGTGCTTTATGAGGATTATCAAAGAAATTGTTATAAGATAGCTTTGTGGAAACCTGTTGAGGGTTATTACAAAGAAGAGCCTTATTTTATGCTTTGTTTTAAGGATTATAAACGCGTAGAAAAAATTGCAACTTTAAAATATTATATTTATGAGGGTAATCGAGATTTTAATATTATCGATGAAAGGAAGGTGGCTAATGGAAGTTTTGGCACAAATTAATCAAAAAATCCAAGATTTTTTAGAAGAGCTAGAATCTCCAATTGTTCTAGGATTATCTCAAAAGATTCAAAGTGGCAAGATGTTACGCAGTAAGCTTGCTTTGAATATTGCTGGTGAAAGTGATGAGTGCATTTTATTGTGTGCAATTATTGAAATGATACAAAATGCTTCTTTATTGCATGATGATGTGATTGATAATGCGACAACACGAAGATCTCAGCCTTCTATTAATGCAATTGCAGGGGATAAAAATGCAATTATGCTAGGAGATGTTTTATATTCTAAAGCCTTTTGCGAATTGAGCGATTTTCAAGAGAGTTTTCCGATGATTCCGCGTATCGTTTCTAATGCAGTAACTCTATTGGCTATAGGAGAAATGGAGGATGTGGAATTAGCCAAACAATTTAACGCTAATGAAGCCAAATATTTAAAAATGATTGAACACAAAACGGCTTCTTTAATTGAATCAACTGCTTATGCTGCGGCGTTTTTGGCAGGTAGGAATCAAGAAGAAGCAAAAGATTTTAGAGTATATGGTAGAAATTTGGGAATTGCTTTTCAGATTATTGATGATGTTTTAGATATTACTGCAAATGAAAAAATGCTAGGGAAACCAATATTGAGCGATTTTAAGGAGGGTAAAGTTACCTTGCCTTATATTTATTTGTATCATAGTTTAAATGGATTAGAGAAAAAGCGTTTAGAAAATGCCTTTAAAAAGGAGCTATCTAAAGAAGAGCAAGAATGGATTTTGCAGAATCTAAAAGAAAGTGGAGCGATACAAAAGAGTATTGATTTGGCAAAACATTTAGGAAGAGTTGGGATTGAAGCTATTTCCAATTATTCTTGTGATAAACTTGTAAAAATAATGGAAGAAATGATTAATAGAGATTTTTAAGGCTAAAAATGGATTATTATATTTTAAGTTATTCGCATAAGAATACCGATATTGCATTGCGTGAAAAATTAGCACTAGATACAAAAAATAAAAATACTAAACAATTATTGTTAGAATTGGTGGAAAATAAATTTATAGAAGAAGCAGTTATTCTTTCAACCTGTAATCGTATTGAATTTATTTTGAGTGTGCATAATCCGCAAAAGGCAGAAGAATTTTTGTTTGCAAAATTATGTGATTATTCAGGAATTAGCGAAGATTCTTTGAAAAAACACGCCGATTCATATGATAATATCGCTGCAATCCATCATCTCTTTAGTGTGGCAAGTTCTCTTGATAGCCTTGTTATAGGAGAAACACAGATTTCTGGGCAGCTTAAAAATGCTTTTAAATTTTCTTATGATTTGGGTTGTTGTTCGCTTAGCCTCTCTCGTGCTATTCATTTTGCCTTTCGTTGTGCAGCAAGTGTGCGTAACTCTACAAATATTTCGCGAAACTCTGTTTCGGTTGCTTCTACAGCAGTAGCAAAAGCAAAGGAAGTTTTTGGTGAATTAAAAGGGCAAAAAGTCCTTGTTGTGGGTGCTGGAGAGATGAGTTCATTATGTGTTAAGCATTTAATCAATCACGAAGCACAAATTGTTTTGCTTAATCGCGATATTGGGAATGCAGAACATTTGCGTGAAGAAATTTTAAAAAGCAGTCCTAATGCAAAAATTGAAGTGGCAAGCTTTAGGGATTTAGGGGTTTTGATTAATCAACTTCCACTTGTTTTTACGGCTACAGGTGCGCCTCATACTATTATCACACAAGATATGATAGAAAAAAAAGAAATGTTGCGTTATTGGTTTGATTTGGCAGTTCCACGCGATATTGATCAAGTGTGTGATGAAAAAATACATATTTTTGCAGTGGATGATTTGCAAGATATTGTTAAAAAGAATCTTGCCCTAAGAGAAGAACAAGCCAAAGTTGCTTATGGAATCGTTGGGCGATGCACTCAAGAGTTTTTTGCTTGGTTGCAGACTTTGAATGTGGAGCCATTAATCAAAGCAATTCGCCAACAAGCTAAGGATTCTAGCCTTAAAGAATTGCAAAAGGGGATTGCTAAAGGTTATTTGCCTAAAGAGTATGAAAAGAATATTGAAAAAACTTTGCACAATGCGTTTAATACCTTTTTGCATCAATTAACTATCAATCTAAAATCTGTGGCAAATACTTCAAGAGGTGATGGTATTATCGAATCATTGCGTTTTTTATTTGAAGAGAATACAGAGACAATGATGGTTGAAAAATATAAGTGTGAATATTCTGATAATAAACCGCTAAAGGAAGACTAATGAGATTTTCTAAATTTTTTATTCCGACTTTTAAAGAAGTTCCAAAAGATGTGATATTAAAAAGCCACGAATATTTATTAAGAGGCGGTTTTATTCAACAAATTGGGAGTGGAATCTATAATTTTTTGCCTTTGGGTAAAAAGGTGTTGGATAAAATTTCTAGAATTGTTAAAAATAAAATGGATGAAGCAGGAGCTAATGAAGTTTTATTAGGCTGTGTAACTCCAGCGAGTTTATGGCAAGCAAGTGGTCGCTATGATCGTTATGGAAAGGAGCTTTTGAGATTTAAAGATCGCAAAGAAAATGAATTTGTCTTTGGTCCTACGCATGAAGAAACAATCACAGAACTAGCAAAGACATATATTAAGAGTTATAAGCAATTACCTTTGCATTTTTATCAGATTCAAACTAAATTTCGCGATGAGATACGACCGAGATTTGGGTTAATGCGTGGAAGAGAATTTATTATGAAAGATGGCTATAGTTTTCATAGTAATTATGAAGACTTAAAGCGTGAATTTGATGTAATGGAAAAAACTTATAGTGCGATTTTTTTAGAACTTGGATTGGATTTTAGAGCAGTAGAAGCAGATAGTGGTGCAATTGGTGGAAGTGGTAGTAAGGAATTTATGGTATTAGCAGAGAGTGGGGAAGATACGATTTGCGTGTGTGATTCTTGTTCCTATGCAGCAAATTTAGAAGCAGCCAATCGCCTCCCTAAAATGCCTTTGACAACTCCTCCTGAAGCAAATTTTGCAAAATTTCATACTCCACAAATTAGGACTATTGAATCTTTGGCGGAGTTTTTTAAAGTTGATTCTTATTGGACTTTAAAAGCAGTGGTTAAGAAAGCTTTGTTTGATGGCGGAAAGAGTGAATTTGTATTTTTCTTTTTAAGGGGTTGTGATAGCCTTAATGAAACTAAGGCGCTTAATGCAATCAATGGGGCTAATGAAATAGTTGATGCAAGTGAGGAAGAGTTAAGAAAGCTTGGTTTATTTCCTAGATTTATTGGTCCTTATGCTTTGCGTAATCTCACTCAAAGTCCTTATATTTATTTTGACTTGGAATTACAAAATGCTAAGAATTTGATTTGTGGGGCTAATGAAGAGGATTATCACTTTGTGGGCGTGGATTTGGGGCTTTTTGAAGGTTTGGAGTTTAAGGATTTATTGGAAGTTAAAGAGGGAGATTATTGCAAGGAATGCCACAAAGGGAAGCTTTATTTTACTAAAGGCATTGAAGTGGGACATATTTTTCAATTAGGAGAAAAATATTCTCAAGCAATGGAAGCGACTTTTTTAGATGAAGAGGGCAAAGCAAAGCCTTTTGTTATGGGTTGTTATGGAATTGGAATCTCAAGGTTACTAGCAGCCATTATTGAACAAAATCACGATGAAAAAGGTATGAAATGGACAGCCACCACCGCACCTTTTTTGCTTGATATTGTGGTTTCAAATATTAAAGATGAAAATCAAAGTGAGTTAGCAGAAAAGATCTATCACGCCTTAAGTGCAAATGGAATAGAGTGTTTGCTAGATGATAGAAAAGAGCGTTATGGTGCTAAAATGGCTGATTTTGAGCTTATTGGGATTCCTTATGCGCTGATTGTGGGTAAAGGTGTAGAAGAGGGCAAGATTGAGCTTGTGTGTAGGAAGAATCTAGAAAAAATAAATTTAGAAATTGCTGATTTTGAATCATTGATAGAGAAGATTAAGCAGAATTTGCAAATGTGAAGATAAACTTCATAAAAATACTTTAAGATTTGCCCAAAAAGAAAGGTTTTGTATGCGACTTGTTTTGCTTGTGATGTATTTGATTATTGAAGTATTTGTAAGTTATGAAGTGATTTATATAATCGGTGTTTTAGGATTTGTGCTAGAGATTCTTGTGAGTGCTTTTTTGGGATTTGGGATTTTATTGAATTTCCGATTGTTCTTTGGGGAAGCTTTGGAGAAGTTGCGTTTAAAAGAGATGACTTATGAGGCTTTTGTGGGATCTAATATTTTTAGAATCTTGGGGGCGATTTTATTGATTTTACCTGGTGCTTTTACTGATATTTTGGGTTTATTAATGCAATTTAGCGTTTTTGGCTTGATGCTTGTTAAGCCTTTTGTGAAAGTGGATTCTGCAAAACAAAATTCTGATATTATTGATGTGGAAGTTATAGAAAAAGAAATAAAGGATTAAAGATGCAAAAAATTATCATAGGCACAAGGGGAAGCGTTTTAGCACTTTGGCAGGCAAATTTTGTAAAAGATTCTTTAGAGAAGCAATATCCTAATTTGCAAGTGGAATTAAAAATCGTTAAAACTAAGGGCGATAAGATTCTTGATGTGCCTTTAGCTAAGATTGGCGGAAAAGGGCTTTTTACTAAAGAATTAGAAGAGTTAATGCTAAAGGGTGAAATTGATGTGGCGGTGCATAGCCTAAAAGATGTCCCTGTGGAATTTGTTGAGGGGCTTGGTTTGGCTGCGATTACTAAGCGCGAGGATGTGCGAGATAGTTTTTTGAGTTTTAAATACAAAAACTTACAAGAATTGCCACAAGGTGCAAAAGTGGGGACAACTTCACTAAGGCGTGTAATGCAAATTAATACTTTACGAAAAGATTTGGATTGTATGAGTTTAAGAGGGAATGTGCAAACGCGACTTAAAAGGCTAAAAGAGGGGGATTTTGATGCTATTATTTTAGCACAAGCGGGAGTGAATCGCTTAGGGATTGAAGGGGAAGTGGATTGTATTGCGCCACTTGATTTTATGATTCCTGCTATGGGACAAGCGGCATTAGGGATTGAATGTAGAGTGGATAGCGAAGTTGCAAAATTACTTGAATTTTTAAACGACACAAAAGCTTCTTTTGAGACAAGTGCTGAGAGAGAGTTTGTAAAAACTTTGGAAGGTGGTTGCCAAGTCCCTATAGGCATTAATGCAACGCTTGAAAAAGATAATTTAACTATTAGGGCAATTTTGGGGATTCCTGATGGATCTAGGATTCTTAAAGATGCTAAAGTATGTGCCGTTTCTAGCTTGGAGGATTGTAAAAAAGCAGGGAGAGATTTTGCGCTAGAATTTATTAAAAAGGGAGCAAAAGAGATTCTGCAAGAAGCGCAAAAGTGGGAATTTATTAAAGCTTAGAAATAAAGGTTATTTAATCTAGACAATAAGGCTTTTATGGCTTTGAATTATTTGATTGAACTTTTAAGTGGTTTTGTCATAAAGGTAGATAATGAATTTATACACAATTGTATTGGTGGGTTTGGGTGGCTTTTTAGGAGCTGTGTTACGCTTTTTGGTTTATGAAGTGTCTTTTAAAATTTCTAGCTTTTTAGCTAATGTAACTAATATGCAATTTATTTCTTTGTTAGCTACATTGTTTGTTAATATTGTAGGTTCTTTTGCTTTGGGATTCTTGTTTGCTTATATCCAAAATGAAGAATTTAGTCTATTATCCAAAGATGTTTTAATGAGTTTCTTTGGTGTTGGGCTTTTGGGAGCATTTACGACTTTTTCTACTTTTTCGTATGGGAATTGGTTGCTTTTACAAAATGGATTGTATGGACAATTATTGCTTAATATTCTTTGTAATGTTGGACTTTGTCTTTTGGCTGTGTGTGGTGGATTTGCGATTTATAAAATTAGTGGGTAAGATACAAAGTGATTTGTGAAAAATAGTTCACTTTTTGTTTGAGTGTTGCTTGGTGATTGATTTTAAAATTTATCCTTTGGGGAAGCTGTGGAAGAAGAAGTGAATAATGTCCAAGTTGAAGGAGTAGATATGATAAATGGATTTTTTATAATAGGCTATTATTTTAGAGGCATTTATAGAGAGTATCAAGTGAAAAAAATATAAAATATATACACAAGGATTTCCTAAAAACAATGATAAAAGCTAGAAAAGAGCTTATTTTGGAAGTCGCCTTAGTAAAAAATAGAGATAAAAACATTGCAATGCCTAGTTTGTTGTTTAAAACCTTTAGGCAGAAATCCCAACTGCTTTAAAAGGGTGAATAATCACAAAAGGAAAAGATAATGAAATACCTACTTAAAAACAAAGACAAAGTGGTTTTAGAGTTTGAAGTAGAAATTGATAGTGAAATTCTTAAAGGACAAACCATTCATTATATCTCTTTAAAAAATGCAAAAATTTTTAATGAAAATTTGCTTCCAAGAATGGTTGATAAAACAAAATTATTAAGCTCATTAGAATCTTGGATAAAGCAAAGAAAAATTCCTAAAAATAGACAATTTGCAAAAAATGTTCTTGCCTCAATTCCTACAAACATTGAAGATAATTTAATGGCTTATGTAGATATTTCTTTTGCACTTTCTCTAAATGATTCTTATTGGATAATTCCCACAAATAAAGATTACAAATGGAAAGATTATAATCTCTATGAGAATGAGTTTAGCGAGGCTTTAGCCTTAAGTGCTTTTGGGCTTAAAACGACAAAGGCAAATGGCTTTACAAGTTCTCCTGAATACACTACCAATGGAATGTTAAAAAAATGTTGGTATAGGGAAAATGATAAAGTTTGTCTTTATAAATGTATTAGCGAAATGTATAATGGTTTAGGCGAAGCATATAGTGAATATTATATGGCTCAAATTGCTGAAATTATGGAATTTGAACACATAAATTATGATTTAAAAATGTTTCATAATCAATTAGTGAGTTCTTGTGAAATCTTTACAAGTGAAAATGAGGGTTATTTGCCAATTTACACACTTTTAGATGAATCAATCAAAAACTATAATAAATTAAGATTAATGAGAGAGATTCCAAAAATTTATGGTGAAAATGCTTTTAATGACCTTATGGTTTTTGATGCTTTAATTATGAACATTGATAGACATTTAGGTAATTTTGGAATGATTGTAGATAATGATACAGGAGAGATTCTGCGTCCTGCACCGATATTTGATAATGGACTATCTTTTATGGCAACTTTGGATAAAAATGATTTTTGTAATATCGCAAATAGTTTAGATAAAGATATAAGTTATTTTGAATTACAATTTGATGAGCAACTTAAAATATTCATAGAGCCTCGCCACGCTAAAAACCTCCAAAAACTCTCTAGTTTTAACTTTAAAAGACACGAAAAATATAACTTAAGCGAGGAATGGCTAAAACCCATAGAATCTTATATGCAACAAAGAGCTAAAATGGCTTTGAGATTTATAGAGGAACACAAACATAAATTATCTAAAGATTCATCTGAACATTCCAACGAATCTGACAACATACGAACAATGTTATAATAAGAAGTAGAATTCTAAAATTTGCTAAAAACTAGAATTCTAGCTGTATTTTAATATAATACTATCTTTAATTTAAGGGGTTACTTGTTACTTCTTCTAAAAATTAAAAATTTATTTTTAGATAATTATTCTTATTTTTTAAAATTTTGTCTATAATTATATTTTTAATTTTAAGATAAAGGAATGACAATGCTTAAAAAAATCGCAGTAAGTCTTGCTTTGGTAGGGGCTTTGGCTGTAAGTGCTTCTTCTCAAGAGATTGAAGGGTTTTCTCATCCTGAAAGTGTTTTTATTGTAGGTGAAGATGTTTTTGTAGGGAATGTGGGGGAAAAATTAGAGCCATTAAGCAAGGATAATGATGGCTTTATCTCAAAGCTTGATAAAAGTGGAAAAATGATAGAAAAGAAATTTTTATCCAATCTCAATGCACCAAAAGGTATGAATATTATTAATGGCGTTTTGTATGTGGTGGATATTGATACACTTAAAGGGTTTGATTTAAAAAGTAAAAAAGAAGTGTTGAATCTGCCCATCAAAGATGCAATCTTTTTAAATGACATTGTGGCTTTAGATGATGAGAATTTGCTTGTGAGCGACACAGGGACAGGGATTATTCATCAAGTGAATGTTAAAAATAAGCAATATGAAACTTTTGTAGTTGTGGATTCAAAGTTTGGCGGACCGAATGGAATCTTGCTTGATTCAAAGAATAATCGCCTAATTGCCGTAGGCTATGATCCAAATGGAAAGGCTAAAGGAAGCATTATAAGTATTGATTTAACAAGTAAGAATCAAAGTGCATTAAGTGAGCCTTTGGGTGCTTTAGATGGTGTGGTATGGGCTAAAAATGGAGATTTATTGGTAAGTGATTGGGGAGAAAATTTGCAAGGTGTGATTTATCGCTTGGATAAAAATGGAAAGATAGAAAAGCTTGATTTACCAGCTATGCAAGGACCAGCAGATATGGTAAGCGATGGAGAGAATCTTTGGATTCCAAGAATGGTTGAAGGAAAAGTGCTTAAAATTACTTTGCCTTAAAAAATAGCTTAAATTTGCTTTTATACTTCACAAAACCACCGCGAATCTATGGCGGTGGTGAAACTGCTATAATATAAAATATCGTTGTCTTTTAAAGATTAATTTGCTTTTGTTTTTATTATTTATGGATATTGTCATAACTCTATTTTGGATATTTATAAAATAAGTGTGCTATTTGTTAAATATTTTTAAGGTTTGGTTATTTACAATTGAATATTTAAATCAATCAAAGCTCAATAAGAATATTATGGAGAGTATGGATGCCACTAGGGGAAACGGATACAAGAATCAAATTTATCGATACCAAACTCAAAGATTCTGGCTGGAGCGAGGATTTTATCAAGCGTGAATATTATTTTACCGATGGTAGAAAACTGCTTGGAGGCAAAAGGGGTGTTAGAAAATTTGCTGATTATTTGCTGTGCTTCCAAAACAACAATCTAGCTATTATCGAAGCAAAAAGGCTTGGCAAAGATTCACTAGATGGATTATCTCAAGCCATAGAATATGGCGAGATTCTTGGTGTGCGTTTTGTGTATGCTACAAATGGCATAGACATTTATGAATACGATAGACTAGATTCACAAGGTCGCTATATAGATGAGTTTCCAAGCCCACAGATTCTCTTTGATAGGATTTTTGGCAACCTTTTGGAATGGCAACACAAACTCCTAACCCAAAAAGAACTTCATATCCCACAAAAGCCATTGCGTTATTATCAAAAAATAGCACTAGATAGAGTGATACAAGCCCTTATCAATAACAAAAAGCGAATCTTACTCACCCTAGCCACTGGCACAGGCAAGACAACTATCGCCTTTGCACTTTGCTATCGCCTCTTGCAATCCAAATGGAATCTTGATAATGCCAACAGAAAGCCAAAGATTCTCTTTCTTTGTGATCGCATTACCCTGCGAAATCAAGCTTTAAACGAGTTTAATCCCATAGAGGAGGATTGCAAAGAGATTAGTGCAGGAGAGATACGCAAAAATCAAGACAAAGTGCCTACAAGTGCTGATGTGTTTTTTGGTATCTACCAAAGCCTAAGTAGCGAGGAGAATATTCAAGAAGACGCCGAACAAGACAGACACAAAGAAGAAAGCAAGTTGTATTTGCATACCCAAAAGATTTCTTTGATCTTATTATCATAGATGAATGCCACAGAGGCGGAGCCAATCAAGAGGGGAGCTGGAGAGCAGTGCTAGATTATTTTGCGAGTGCGGTGCATTTGGGGCTTACTGCCACACCAAAGCGAAGCGATAATGTGGATACTTACAAATATTTTGGCAACGCTGTGTATGAATACAGCCTAAAAACTGGGATAGAAGATGGCTTTCTCACACCTTATAAAGTCAAGCGTATCATCACCACTCTAAGCGATGGCTATACATACAACCCCGATGACATTGTGCAAGGCGAACTACAAAGCGGACATTATGCGCCAATCAAGTTTGAGCGTGAGATCACACTACCCAAATACAACGAATTTATCGCCAAAAAGATTCTAGAGCTTATCGAGCCTATGGATAAAACGATTATCTTTTGTGTCAATCAAGCCCACGCAAGTGCTATAAAAATCGCCATTGATATACACAAAAAGATTCAAAGAGATGATTATTGTGTGAGAGTTACAAGCGATGAGGGGACTATAGGACTAAACTATCTTAAAGAATTTCAAGACAATGATAAAAGCTATCCTGTGATTCTCACAAGCTCCAAAATGCTAACAACAGGTGTCGATGCTAAAAATGTCCGAAATATCGTGCTTTTAGCAAATATCGGATCAATGATTGAGTTTAAGCAAATCATAGGGCGAGGCACAAGAGTGTATGAGGGCAAAGACTTCTTTACAATACTCGATTTTTTTGGTGCGACCAAGCTTTTTTATGATCCAAAATGGGATGGAGAAAGCAATGCCATAGATGAAGAGAGTAGCACAGATTCTGATACTAGTTTCCCTGCAAGCACCAAAAGCAACGAGCAATCAAACAAAACAGATAAGACGCCAAGCCAAAAGGTGGTGATTCACCTAAAAAGCACCAAACTAAAAGTGCTAGATATACAAACGCGTTATGTAGGAGGAGATGGCAAACCGCTAGGCACAAAGGAGTTTTTGGAATTTCTCATCGGTAAGCTTGGTGCATATTATGATGATGAAAAGAAACTAAAGGCGATGTGGAGTGAGCCAAAAAATAGACAAGCATTCTTAAAAAGTCTCCAAAATGATGGGATTGATGATGAAGTGTTAGAGAATCTACAAGAGATTTTTGAGCGAAAAGATTGCGATATTTATGATATTTTGGCGCACATTAGCTTTAGCAGCGAAATCGTATCACGCAGTGAGCGAGTGATAAGCGTGAGAAAAAGTGGCTTTTTGCAAAGATTCCATAAAGAGAGAGCTATAAGGCTTATAGAGTTTTTGCTTGGATATTATGAAAAACACGGAATCAACGCCTTTGACAACATTAGCACTTTGCTAGAGCTTAGCTCACTTGGCTCTACACAAGAAATCATTAATGACTTTGTCGGAATCTCTGCACTAAAAGAGAGCATAGAGGATTTACAAAGGGAGATATATGGGGTGTGAAAAATGGAAAATAAAATGATAAATACTTATGTAAAAAATCATGCTAATGATAATTTTATTATGATTTTAGATGAAACTCTATGTCATCAATATCATCATTTTTTACTATCCATTTCAAATCAATTTGAAAGTAAAAAGTGGAAAATGAAAAATTTTAAAAATTTTATTATTACTAATTTAAAAGAATGCACTCTAACAGAACAAGAAAGGCAAAGTTTAGCAGGCAATGAAGGTGAAATTTTAGATAAAGCTATCTCAAAACTAAGAATAAATGAAAGAAGTGGAGAGATAGGAGAAATTTTCCTCCATGGTATCATGAGGGAATATTACAATGCTCTACCTATTGTTCCTAAAATTTTTTATAAACAAAATCGCAATGTAGAAGCATTAGGATTTGACAGTGCCCATTTAACTATAGAAAATCAAGAATGCCATTTGTGACTAGGAGAATCAAAGTTGTATGATAAATTAGATGATGCTATAAGAAATGCTATAAAATCTCTAAAAGATCATCTAAGTGACGACGAAATTATGCGTAATGAAGCTAGAATAATTGCAAATCCATATGAATTAGATAATTTAGCAAAACATCATAACATTCAGGCAAGCACATTGGCAAATTTCAAGCAAATTATTAATGAGAATATTAATCTTGATGAATTAAAAAGCATTTTACATGTGCCAATATCTATTATTTATAATTGTGATTATACAAAAAGCATTGAGGAAATTACCGACGATTATAAAACAACAATAAAAAACTTTCATAAAGAAAAGGGGAATAAAATATCAGAGGAAATCAAAAAACTTTCAAATAAAATTACATATATCGATAGAATAAAATTTCACATAATTTTATTTCCTGTTCCTGATAAGGAGGAAATTATTAGCAAAATAAATAAAATCTTTGAGAGTTACAGAAATGCCGACTAATGAACAAATTGGTGAAAAAATTTTTGATAAATGTGTAGAAATATATGAAATTCTAAATAATGATAAAGAAGCAGAAGCTAAAGAAAAGCTTTTGTATTTGCTTGATGAAATTCAAGATAAAGCTTTATATCCACCTATACTAAATCATCTTATCAGACAATTTGGGTTATATCCCTATATGAATCAAGATACTTCAATTTTAGAAGACAAATTCTTACTAGAATGTTTTAAGGCAAATATCGGAGAAGACGAACCAAAAGTTTTACATAGAGAACAATCAAGAGTTTTAAAAAGACTTTTAAGTAATGAAAGTCTTATTCTTTCTGCTCCAACAAGTTTTGGCAAAAGCTTTATTATCGATGCTCTAATAGCTATGAGAAAACCAAAAAATATATTAATCATTGTTCCTACAATTTCTTTATTGGATGAAGCTAGAAGAAGACTTATAAGGAAGTTTCATAACTATAAAATAATTACAACCACACAACAAATTAATCTTGAAAGCAATAATATCTTTGTCTTTTCTCCAGAAAGAGCAATTGAATATTTTTCATTTATGAGCAAAGAAAACGTAAGGCTTGATTTTTTTATCGTTGATGAGTTTTATAAAATATCAAAAGAATACGAAAATGAAAGATTTGCTCCACTGCAAAATGCTATTTTGAAATATATGAATATTTCTAATCAAAGATATTATATTTGTCCCAATATAGATAAGATAAAAAATGAAAATAGTATTCTTTCCAAAGGAATGGAATTTGAATGCCTTAACTTCAACACTGTTTTTATTCATATTAATAAATGTTATGAGGATAAGGATTTTAAAAAGGAAGAAAAAATTATAGAAATAGTAAAAAAAGATGAAAAAACTCTAGTTTATACCCAAAGTCAAAGCAATATAAAGAAAGTTTGCAAAATCTTGGTGGAAAATGCCATTATAGAAAATTCAAATGCTTTATTGGAAAATTTTGCAAAATGGTTATCAAAACATTATGGAGAACACTACCTTAATGATACATTAAAAATTGGTGTGGGAATACATCATGGAAGACTTCATAGGTGTCTATCACAATTACAAGTAAGATTATTTGATGAAAAAGATTTACTAAAAACCATTGTTTCTACATCTTCTTTAATAGAAGGGGTTAATATTCCAGCAAAAAATCTTATTTTATGGGATAAAAGAAATGGAACAAAAAATATAAATTATTTTACTTATAAAAACATTATAGGTAGAAGCGGAAGAATGTTTAAATATTTTATAGGCGAAGTATATTTATTTGAATCCCCAAATGAAGATAGCAATGAAGAAAAGATATTAGATGTAGAAATCAAATCAGAATCTTTATCTATTAATGATGAGATAAATAATGAAATTCCCGATAATATACAAGCAGAAGTTAAAAACAATCAACGAGAGATAATAAACTTAATAGGAGTGGATAAATTCAATTTACTCAAAAAAGAAGCTTCATTAAAAAATGATTTAAAAGTTATTAAAAAAATAATTCAAATATTGCAGTATAAAGATTTTGATTGTGGCATTTTTACGCATTTATTTAATGACGAACCTGACAAATGGTATATCTTATCTAAAATTGCGTCTATAGGAGAATTTCATTGTAAAAATATTGGCGATATAAATACTGTTGAGTTGGTAAAAAAATTATCACAAAATTGGACTAAGCCGCTACCAGAACTTATTGAATATATGGGTATTGATTTGGATGATTTTTTTAAACTTGAAAATCATGTAGCTTTTAAGGTCGCATCGATATTTTCTGATATCAACACTTTACAAAAGATACTCTACCCCGAAAAAGCGATAGATATTTCAAGTTTTGTTACAAAACTTTCAAATGCCTTTTTGCCATCTGTGGTTTATACCCTTGAAGAGTTTGGACTCCCTAGAATCGTTTCTAAAAAACTTCATAAATGTGGATTCATTGATTTTGAAAATAAGGATTTAGCAATAGAACAAGTATTAGATAAATTTAAAGAATGTACAGCTGATGCTATAATCAATAAATTAAAAGAAAAAAATCTTTACGATGATTTTGAAGATTATATATTAAATTATTTTTATGAAGGTTTAGGGCAATAAAATGACACATTTACCGCAAGGGTGGGAAGTAAAAACAATAGAAGATGTGTGTAAAAATTCAAACTCGAATTTAGCCTTAAAAGATATAAAAGATAAAAGTGGAGATTATCCTGTTTTTGGTGCAAGTGGCATAGTTGGTTATGTGGATTTTTTTCATAAAGCTCAAGAATGTTTAGGCATAATTAAAGATGGTGCAGGGGTTGGAAGAGTCTTTGTTTTACCTAAACAATCATCATAATAGGCACTTTAAGCTATTTAGAAAACAATGAAACTACGAATCTCAAATATTTGTTCTACTTTCTTAAAAATCTAGATTTTTCAAAATATATTTTAGGTTCGGCAATTCCACATATTTATTTTAGAGATTATAAAAAAGAGCAGATTCCACTTCCGCCGCTAGAAGAGCAGATGAGAATTGTAAAGATTCTAGATTCTGCGTTTGAAAAGATTGATAAAAGCGTGGAGTTGCTCAAGGCAAATCTTGCCAATCTCGATGAGTTAGCCCAAAGTGTGCTTGATAGAGCCTTTAATCCTTTGGGAGATTCTATAGATTCTACAGAATCTACACAGAATCCTAGCACACACGATACACAATCTCCCTATCCCCTCCCGCAACATTGGGAATGGAAAACCTTGGGGGAGATCGGAGAAATTATTACAGGTAGCACCCCTAGCAAAAATAATCCAAAGTTTTATGGCAATGACTATCCATTATTTAAACCTAGTGATTTAGGGAGTGGTAATACTATTAAAGCGAGTGATAATCTTTCAAAATTAGGTTTTGAAAATGCAAGAAAGCTTCCCAAAAATACACTTCTTGTTGTGTGTATTGGGGCTTCTATTGGAAAAATTGGCTTAAGTGGAATTATTGGAAGTTGTAATCAACAAATTAATGCCATTATTCCAAGCCCTAATGTCTTATCAAAGTATTTATTTTTTGTGTGTCATAGCAAATATTTTCAATCCATTCTTAAAAAAAATGCCTCGCAAACTACTTTGCCTATCATCAATAAAACTGAATTTTCAAAGCTTGAAATCCCCCTCCCAAAAGACATAAAAGAGCAAGAGCAAATCGCTATGCACTTAGATTCTGTCTTTGATAAGATACAAAAGCTAAAAGAGCTTTATAACGCACAGCTACAAGACTATGAGGAGCTTAAGCAATCCCTGCTTAATCAAGCTTTTAGCGGAAAGTTATAAATGTTAAAAAATTTGCCAAACTTTAACACAACAGCAAGATATGTTAAAAATTTTGGATTTTTTTAACATATTATCAAAGGATAACAATGCAAAAAAGCATAAAACGAAATCTTACTATGGATTTTTTAAGCTTTAGTTTGGAAAATCAAGAAGAGTTTTTAGAAGTAGTTTATAAAAACGATGATATATGGCTTAGTGTTGCTTTAATGGCTAAATTATTTGAGTGCTCTAGTGATAATATTTATTTGCATATCAATAATATCTATAAAGAAAACGAACTTGATAAAAATTTAACTTCCGAGGAAATCTCGGTAGTTCAAAAAGAAGGAAAAAGGGAGGTTAAAAGAAAAATAACATTCTATAATCTTGATGCTATTATAAGCGTAGGATATAGGATAAATTCTTATAAAGCTACAAAATTTAGACAATGGGCTACAACAATTTTAAAGCAATTTAGCATCAAAGGATATGTGCTGGATAAAGAACGCTTGAAAAATGGTAGCGTAATAGATAAAAACTATTTTGATGAGCTTTTAGAATTAAATCGTATAGTAGGTATGTATCTTGACTATGCTGAAGATAGGGCAAAGAAAAATATAGCAATGACTATGCAAGATTGGAAAGATAAGCTTGATAGTTTTTTAGAATTTAATGAAAGAGAAATTCTAAAAGATAATGGTAAAATCAGTAAAAAAATAGCAGATGATTTTGCCAAAGAAGAATTTCATAAATTTAGAGTTATTCAAGACAAAAATTATAAATCAGATTTTGATAAAGCTATTTTAAAAGCTTTAAAGGATAATAATGCAAAACACAATCGATAGAATCACAGACATACTAAGGCGTGATGATGGTATAAGTGGTGCGATGCACTATAGCGAGCAGATTAGCTGGATATTGTTTTTGAAGTTTTTAGATGATTATGAAAGAGAATTAAAAGATGAAGCGTTTTTGAATGATGTGCCTTATGCAAGTATTTTGGATTCTCAGTATGCGTGGCAGAGTTGGGCAGCACCCAAAAAAGATGGCAAACTTGATGTGAAAAATGCGCTAAGTGGAAGTGATTTGCTAGAGTTTGTCAATAACGAGCTTTTCCCTTATCTCAAAAGTTTCAAAAACAATGAGGACTTTAAAAGTATCGCGTATAAAATCGGTGGAATCTTTGAATTTATCGACAATAGAATCGCCAATGGACACACGCTAAGAGAAGTGATAAACCTCATCGATGAGCTTAGCTTCAGCAAAGAAAGTGATGTATTTGCACTAGGTGATGTGTATGAGAAACTGCTCAAAGATATGGGAAGCGATGGCGGTAATAGTGGGGAGTTTTATACGCCAAGGGCGTTGGTTAAAGTAATGGTAGAAGTTATCAACCCTAAGCCAAAAGAGAGAATCTATGATCCAGCGTGTGGGAGTTGCGGATTTTTGGTGGAGAGCTTTTTGCATATTTTGTATGAAGATAGGGCAAAAGGACAAAAAGCAAATCTAAGCGTAGAGGAGCTAGAGTTTTTGCAAAAAGATGCACTCTTTGGCAAAGAAAAAACGCCACTTAGCTATGCTATGGGGGTTATGAATATGATACTTCACGGGATAAAATCCCCAAATATTATCAAAACAAACACACTAAGCAAGAGAATAACAGACATAACAGAGAGTGAAAGATACGAAGTCATACTTGCAAATCCTCCTTTTGGTGGCAAAGAAAAAGAACAGATTCAGGGCAATTTTATCGTGCCTTCCAACGCTACAGAGCTTTTATTTTTGCAACATATCCTAAAATCACTCAAAACCAATGGTAGATGCGCGATTATCGTGCCTGAAGGGGTGTTGTTTCAAAATTCAAATGCCTTTGTGAAAGTCAAGCAAGATTTGATAGAAAACTATAACCTAGAATGTGTGCTAAGCCTACCTAGTGGCGTGTTTCTCCCCTATAGTGCAGTAAAAACCAATGTGCTATTTTTCTCCAAAGGGTTAAGGGGCATTGTAGATGAGCAAGATAGCAATGTGTATTATTATGAGCTTATCCCGCCTTATAAACTCACCAAAAATAAGCCTTTGGAATATGTGCATTTTAAAGAATTTTTGGAGTGCTACAAACAACGAAAAATCACACCGCATTCTTATCTTGTGAGTTTGGAGGAACTAAAAGCAAGGAATTATGATCTAAGTGCCAAAAATCCCAATACAAAAGAGGAAAAATCCTTGCGTGAAGTGGGTGCGATTTTAGAATCTTTGCACAATACCCAAAATCAAGTGATGACACTTTTGGGAGAGCTAGAAACACAAATACACACAAAGATTTGAAATTTACATACGCTAAATTGCTTTTAAAGCAGGGAGTATAAGTGATTTTATATATACCACCTTATGCTTTTTAAAAATTTTTAGTTGTATTTAGGTGGAGTATTGAAGCTTGAAGCGTTGTTATTTTAGGGATTTTAAGATTTTGTGGTATTTTATTTACTATAAGAGTTTATAGAGACTATAAAAGTGTGGCCGGGAGAGAGGGATTCGAACCCCCGGAGGTGTTACCCTCAACGGTTTTCAAGACCGCCGCTTTCGACCACTCAGCCATCTCCCGAAAAATGTAAAATACTAAAAAACTAAAAGTTTATTTTATAAAGCATTATAAAGTGGAGGCGACACCCAGATTCGAACTGGGGAATCAAGGCTTTGCAGGCCCATGCCTTACCGCTTGGCTATGTCGCCACCATTTTGATTATTTCATCACCATTTAGTGGTGCCCGGGGCCGGACTTGAACCGGCACGGACGCAATGTCCGAGGGATTTTAAGTCCCTTGTGTCTACCATTTCACCACCCGGGCAAACATTATTAAAAGTCATTACTTTTATGATTTAAAAATGGAGCGGGAGACGGGGATCGAACCCGCGGCCCCAACCTTGGCAAGGTTATGCTCTACCACTGAGCTACTCCCGCATAAAAGCAAGGGTAAAATTATAGCAATGCTTTTAAAAAAAATCAATAGTTTTGTGCAAAAAATCAAAAATAATGTTAGAATCTTTTAAAGATTTTTTGAATTCAAAGGGCGGATAATGCAAACTAGGGCGATTTTATTAAAAGTGTTTGTAGGCGTAATGTTGGCATTTACAAATGGTTTTGGAATGCAGGGTGAGGATATTACTTATACGATTTATCGTTTTGACAAAGGGAAATTATATCTTGCACAAAATGCACAAGGAATTTTGTTTGCTGGAGTGAAGAATCAAAAGTTTCAAAGCTGTGAAATATCGCCCAATAAGGTTTTGGAAAATGGAAAGCTAGAGTGTGGAGAAGAGAGTTTTATGATTGAAAATGGAAAGATTCAAGATGAAGTTGTGCTTGAAGATTCTTTTAATCTCAAAAGTCAAGAGATTGTCTATCAATATTCTGAAGATAGCCCAAGCCAAGTTAGCGTTTTGGTGTTATGCTCTAATGATTCTAAGATTCAAAACCTTTTAGAATTAATGTATCAAAAAGAATTTAATTGCACAAACATTAGAGAAACTTTTTTGCCTTCTTTGAAAGAATCAATGCAGGAATATTTGAAAAATACCGAAGGAATGGAAGCTTTGGAATATCTTAAGAAGTTTCCTTTGGAAGAAACGATTAAAGATAGACTTTATTATTTTGATGATGAGATTTTAGTGTTTGAAAAAATGAGTTATCTCTATACGGGAGGAGCTCACGGAAATTATGGAAAATGGGGTGTTGTAGTCTCAAAAAAGGAAGGAATTATTCCGCTTAATGAAATGATTGATTTAAACAATTTGGAGTTAAAAAGGCTTCTTTGGGAGGAATATCAAAAGTATCTTGCAAAAGTTGATGATGCAGTGCAAGATTATATTGATTTTGAAAATTTTAAGGTATCTGATGCTATTTTGTTTGGTTATGATGGAATGATTTTTATTTATCAGCCTTATGAGATTATGCCTTATGCTTATGGTATTGTGGAGCTTAAATTGCCTTTGGAAGTCATTGAGAAATTTGGTGATTTTAGTCATTCTGCTTTGGGGTATTTATTTACAAAATAAGCTTTTTAATGTGGTTTTTCTTTTTGGGAGTGTATAATTTTTTCTTTATTTTAGGAGAGTAGATTTGAAAAAAGTAATCTTAGCATTGATGATTTTAGGAATTGGATTGTTTTTTAATGCTTGTGAGAAGCCAAAAGAGACTTTGGAAACCACTCAAGAGCAAGCAACTTTAGAAAATTTAAATATTTTGATGAATAATGGAGAGAAGCTTATTATTAATCAAAGAAACACACAAGACAAAAATCATAATTTTAAAAATATTGAACCTAAAAAAGCAAATGTTTTGCAGGATTTGCTTGTTACTTCAGATAAAAAGAATATAAAGTTATTGTTTTTTTTCACGACTTGGTGTGAGCCTTGTGTGGCTATTTTGTCTCATTTAGAGAATCTACAAAAGCAATTTGGCGATGAAATTGGTATTTATGGAATTGCTATTGATGATTTGGTTGGGGAAACGGAAAATTTTCAAGAAAGTGTTGAGGTTTTTATTCAAGAGAATCAATATTTTTTGCCTTTGGCGTATGGAAAAAATAGAGAAGAGCTTTTTTCAGCTTTAGGAGGAATTGATGGAATCCCTCTTATTGTATTATATGATGAAAAAGGGGAATATATTATTCATTATTTAGGGGCAATTCCAGAGGAAATGATGGAGTTTGATTTATCGCAGAGTGTAGCAAAAATGAGGACAAAATAATGTTTGATATTTTAAAAAGAACTTTACAGAAAACAACACAAAGCATTAAAGAAATATTGCCAAAAGCCCATAAAAAACTTACTAAAGAAGAATTAGAAGAAGTGTTAATTGCTACGGATATGGATTATGATTTAATTGAATTAATCCTTTCTCCATTAGGTGATGAGATTAGTAAAAATGAACTTGAAGTTGCATTGCTTAGGCTTTTTAGGGGAGAGAGTTATTATGATAAAGTGCAAGCTAAGCAAGTGGAGGCTAAGCCTTGTGTGGATTTGATTGTTGGAGTGAATGGAGCGGGCAAAACTACAACAATTGCAAAGTTAGCTAATCGCTACAAAAAACAAGGTAAAAGTGTCATTTTAGGGGCAGGGGATACTTTTAGGGCAGCAGCTATTGAACAATTAACCCTTTGGGGGAATCGTCTTGGCATCCCTGTGATTGCTTCTAAGCAAGGACACGATCCATCTGCAGTAGCCTTTGATACTATTACTTCAGCGGTGGCAAAAGGGATTGATTGTGTGATTATTGATACTGCAGGGAGATTGCATAATCAAAGTAATTTGCAAAATGAATTACAAAAAATCTTGCGAATCTGTAATAAAGCAAAAGAGGGTGCGCCCCATAGAAAAATTTTAATTTTAGATGGCACACAGGGCACTTCTAGCCTAGATCAAGCCAAGGTTTTTAGCCAAACTTTGGGCGGTATTGATGGAGTGATTATTACCAAACTTGATGGGACGAGTAAGGGTGGGGCTATTTTTAGTATCATTTATACTTTGCGTGTGCCTATTCTTTATATTGGGGTAGGAGAGGGTGCAGAAGACTTGGTAGAGTTTGATGAAAGCAAATATATTCAGACAATTTTAGATTCTATTTTTGATTCTTAAAATACCAAGTGATAGATTTTGCCACTAGTTTTTGGATGTTTGCAAGTTTTAAACAAGATTTATCTTTGAGAGTGGGTGCATAAGAGGATTAAAATGGCAAAGAAAAAAGCACAAATCTTTGAATGCCAACATTGTGGATTTCAAAGCTCAAAATGGCTTGGAAAATGCTCTAATTGTGGTGCTTGGGAGAGTTTTTTAGAATTAAAAGAAGAACACATAGAAGCTTTTAGTTCTTTAAAGCAAACTTCAAAAGTTACGCCCATTACAGAAGTTAAAGAAGAGGAATTTATTCGCTTTAGTTCTGGAGAGAGTGAGCTTGATATTGTGCTTGGCGGTGGAATCGTGCTTGGCGGAATGTATCTTGTGGGTGGAAGTCCTGGGGTTGGAAAATCAACTTTATTGCTTAAGATTTCTAGTAATCTTGCAAAAATAGGTAAAAATGTCCTTTATGTAAGTGGTGAGGAAAGTAGTTCGCAAATTGCCTTGCGTGCGGAGCGATTAGAAGCGATGAATCCGAATCTATATCTTTTAAATGCGATTCAATTAGAAGAAATTATCGCAGCTATTAAAAACAAAGATCGCAATTATACGATGCTTGTAATTGATAGTATTCAGACTCTTTATAGTGAGAAAATTGCTTCAAGCCCTGGAAGTGTTTCGCAGGTGCGTGAAGTAACTTTTGAATTAATGCGATTGGCTAAAGAATGGGGAATTTGTGTTTTTATTATTGGGCACATTACAAAAGAAGGATCTATTGCAGGTCCTAGAATCTTAGAGCATATGGTAGATTGTGTGCTATATTTTGAGGGAGATTCTAGTCGCGAATTAAGATTCCTAAGGGGTTTTAAGAATCGCTTTGGAAATACTAGTGAGGTTGGGATTTTTGAGATGAGGAGCAATGGGCTTGTAGGAGCTAAAGAAGCATCAAAAATATTTTTTTCCCAAAGAACTTCAAGTCCTGGAAGTGCCTTAAGTGTAGTTTTGGAGGGTAGTAGGGCATTGGTTTTGGAGGTTCAAGCCTTAGTGAGTGATTGTGCTTATGGTATGCCAAAGCGAGCTAGCACAGGTTTTGATACAAATCGTTTAAATATGATTTTAGCTTTATTGGAGAGAAAGCTTGAGATACCGCTTAATCGCTACGATGTTTTTATTAATGTAACAGGCGGGATTAAAATTTTAGAAACAGCTGCGGATTTAGCCATTGTTGCAGCGATTCTTTCAAGCTTTCGCAATCGTGTGTTATCATCACAAAGCGTGTTTATTGGTGAAGTAAGTTTAGTGGGAGATATTAGAGAAGTTTCTAATGTAGAACAAAGACTTAAAGAAGCATTATCTCTAGGGATTGACAAGGCAATTTTACCCAAAAAACCTCCGCAAAATTTAGGTATTAAATGCTTTGAAGTCCAAGAAGTTACAAAAATTATTGATTGGATGTGATTTGCTATAAACGCCTTAAAGGATTTGATATTATTTTAAGGCTTTACATAAGTTGTTCGATTCTATCTTTTTTAGGAGCTATTTCTGTAATTTGGATTCCAAAGTTTCCATCAACAATGACCACTTCTCCTTTAGCAATCACTTTATCATCCACTAAAACCTCTAATGGATCATTTGCAAGTTGATTTAATTCAACAACGCTTCCTATATCCATAGCAATGACATCTTTTAAAAGCATTTTTTTCTGCCCGATTCGCACTTTGACTTGCAAACGCACATCAAGCAACATTGCCATATTTTTCATTTCTGCGTTATTGAGTTCTAAAGCAGCATTGTCTTGGTGATTTGTATTTTGAATCGAAGGTTGTGGTGTTTCTTGGTTGGTTTCTTGGGAATTTTCTTTAAAGAGATTTTCAAACTCTTCTGAAAAGGCTAAAAATAGGGAGTCTTGAATAGTTCCTAGATTAAAAGAGAAAGTATAAAAATTTGTGAAGCGATCGGTTTCTAAGTCCGCAGTTTCGCTAATAAAATGAATGTCTTTAAGGCTAAAACTAAGTTTTGGAAGTTCCTTTTGTGCACCAAGTGAAGTAGAAACTGCCCCAAAAATATTAGACACAATTTCTTTGGTTGCATCTAAATCATCATCATCCATTGTTTCTTTCGTGCTACCTTCTCCTCCTAGCATCATATCAGCAAGGGCAGTCGCGACTTTTGGAGAAATGAAAAAAGCAAGTTTAGCACCATTGTCTGCTTCAATATCCACTCTAGCCATAGGAGCTTGGAGTGCAGATTTATCGCCATCTTTTTCTTGTAAGTGGCTAACATCTGGAGCTTGACCTAATAAACCTTCAATAGTAGAGATACTTTCTTGCGTGATGAGATTTAAAAAATTATTAAGCATATTTTCTCCTATTCATCTTCGATTTCATTTGCTCTTGATTTACGTTGTGATTCAAGCATTTCTAAGATTTCTTTGACTTGATCTTTTTCGGTTTTTATCATTTCTTTGATTTCAATGGTTTTGCGGTATCGGTGTAGCCCAATACTTGCTAAGAATTTTTCCCTGCCATCTACATTAATAATCACGGTGTCATCAGCAGGTCGATCAAGTCTCATAATATCGCCCACTTCCAAATCCAAAATTTCTCTTAATGTGAGTTTTGTTTCTCCAAGGATTGCAGCAACATTAACTTTAGCTCCACCTAAAAGGGCTTGAAGTTCTTTATTGCGAGATTTTTTGGAGCTAGTTTCGCTTAACATAATATCGCGACTAGCAAGGCGAGAAAGAACGGATTCTAGAGAAATAACAGGATAGCAAAGATTCATCATTCCGCTGCTATGCCCTATGATGATTTCCATAACCACCATAATAACAATTTCATTTTGCGCAACGATTTGCACAACATTGGGGCTTGATTCTTTAACATCCACATTAGGAAAAATTTCTGTAATAGGCGCCCACGCTTCTTTTAAGTTTTGCATCATTTGGCGTAAAATAGTATCTAATAAATTAAGTTCAATGTCACTAAATTCACGCGTTGATTCATAAGGATCGCCTTTGCCCCCTAAAAGTCTATCAATCATAGGGAAAGCGATACTTGGGTTAATTTCTAAAACGCCCGTTCCATCAAGGGGTTTCATAGAGAAGACATTGAAGCTTGTTGGGCTTGGTAAACTCATTAAGAATTCTCCATAAGTCATTTGATCTACGCTATGGAGTTGAATCTCAACGATAGATCGCATAATAGCCGAAATTTGGCTAGAGAGAGAACGAGCCATTTTATCGTGAATCCCTCTAAAAGCTCTTAATTGTTCCTTGCTAACGCGATTGGGACGCTTAAAATCATAGAGGGTAATTTGTCTTTGATGAATGGTAGCAGGTTTCTCAAAGCTTTCTGGCTCTGTCCCTTCATCATCCACGACTTCTAGTAGTGCATCAATTTCTTCTTGACTTAATATATCAGCCATCTATCCCCCTTTCTTCAAGGTATGCTCTAATTTTGCGAATCACAGATTTATGAATTTGTGAAATCCTTGATTCACTAATTTCTAGAATTTCTGAAATTTCTTTAAAGCTTAATTCTTCATAATAATAAAGTTGTATCACAAGTTGTTCATTTTTTGATGCAGATTCTAAGATATTTTGAATGATTCCAATTAATTCTTGTTTTTCTATTTTATTGTAAGTTTTATCTTCTTGTGCTGCACTTAATTCTTCATCTAGGGGCAAGATTCCATAGATTTCACTAGCATTCCTTGCTTCTTTTATTTTTTCAATATCTTCATTTAAGACTTTACTAAGATAAGCATTATCGGGTTCTTCTTGGTATTCATTGTAATATTTTGAAATTTCTTTGTTGATGCTTTTTATCAGCGTTCTTGTGTGGCGACTCATACAATCAAGCCCCCTTAAATAGTCAAGCATAGCTCCATAAACCCTTGATTTTGCATAGCCCCAAAAAGAGTCATTAAGATTTTGATCGTATTTGCGTGCAAGCTTGATAAGCTCTTCTGTGCCTATGGACACTAAATCAGCAAATTCCACATTAGCAGGTAATCTCTCCTTTAGTCGAGCTGCAAGTGCTTTGAGTGCTGGTAAATAGTCTAATGCTAGATTATCTTGATTTTGTTTGATGATATTTTCATATCCCTTAGAAGTTTTCAGCATTAGTTTTTTCTTTCTTTGATTTACTTATTTGAGTGGCTTGATCTTCTTGTTCTTCCTCTCGCATAGTTTTTTCCATAGCACGTAAGAAGCCACGAATTTTGTTTGCGACTTTTTCTCGTTTGTCAAATTCTTGAATATATTCTTCTAATGTTGCATTATAAGAAGTGCGTTTATCGTGAGTTTCTTGATCATTAACAAAACGCACAAAAAGAGAAACGCTTACTAAAGTGATTAAATAAAATCCTATGGTTGAAATAAGAGTCCAAGCGACAATCATTTCTGGTTCATCGAATTTTAAAAAGGATAATAAAAGTCCGATAAAAAATCCATTTACAATCGCAAAACTTAAGAAATTATCCATTTTTAATGCCATAAATTTATCCTTAAATGTTTAAAAATGTCCTAAAATTTTCTTGAGAAATTTCCCAAACTTTTTATCTTCTTGCACTAGCACATTTTGTTCCAATTTTGCAGCTAAGGATCTTGCGATTTTTTCTATTTCCATTGAAGCGTTGCAGTTTGGTTCTTCTTTGACAAAAAGAGCACGATTTTTGCTATAGCGATTAATAAGCGGTGTTTTGGTGAGTTTGCCGAGATATTCTAAGCGAATATTTTCAATATTGCTTTGTGCAATTTTTTGGATTTTATTAAAAATCATTTCGGCTTCTTCTTGATTTTTTGCCATATTAATAAGCATAAAGATTCTGTCTTTGAAATTAGCAGCAAGTTTGATCGTGGCATAAGCATCGGTGATAGCTGCTGGATCGGGGATTGTAATAACAATGGAATCATCGCTATTTTTTAAAAAAGTTTGGGTGTATTCGCCAATCCCTGCTCCTGTATCAATCAAGATAAAATCTAAAGAATCTAAAAGGCTAGAATCTTCAATAAGAGTTTCAAACATAAACTCACTTTTATAGCGAAAAATATCTGTGCCTGAATCACCTGGAATCAAATAAAGATTATGTTCTATGGGGATAATAATATCTTTTAGCTTGGCTTGATTTTTTAGCACATGTAAGAGGTTTTTTTCGCATCGAACTCCAAAGAGAATATCTAAGTTTGCAAGTCCAATATCAGCATCAAAAATCCCAACTTTGAAACCCAATTGCCAAAGTTTATAGGCAAGATTTGCACTAAAGGTGGATTTTCCAACTCCACCTTTTCCGCTTGTAATAGTGATGAATTTGGTGTTTATTTTTTTTGTTGTGTCAAGGAGAAGTTCTAAATTTGCAGCTTGATTTTTCATGATCGAACTAATCCATCTAACAAGCAATCAATTAAAAAATCGCTGGTAGCAACCATTAAATCATTAGGCACTTCTTGCCCAATTGAGAAATAGCTAGTTGCCTTTTTGGTTTCATAGATAAGCGAGAAAATATTCCCATAGCTATGGGTTTCATCTAACTTAGTAAAAATGAGTGTATCGATGCCTAGTGTGGAAAAGGTGTGATAAATGTCTTTTAAATCCTCATATTTTGTAGTCGCACTCATTACAAGGCTTACATCAATTTTTGTATTGGGATCGGCATTGACAAAGCTTTTGAGCGATTCAAGTTTGGATCTATCGTGTTGGGAGCTTCCTACCGTGTCAATTAAGATGTAATCACAATATTTTAGCGAATCAAGGGCATTAATAAATTCTTCTGTATCTACAACGGTGTCAATGCTTAGTTTCATTTTTTTGGCATAAAACATAAGTTGATCTACCGCACCAATTCGGTAGGTATCAAGAGTGATGATTCCAACTTTATAGTTTTTATTAAGCATTCTAGAGTAACGCGCAGCAAGTTTGGCTAAAGTTGTGGTTTTGCCTACTCCAGTTGGACCTACAAGCATCATAATATTTTTAACATTGCTATTTAGATTTTCTGTTCTTGCATAGACCATTTTGCGTAAAACTTCACGAAAATAACGCTTAATTAGCACGGAATTTTCACGCATTTTAATAGGCATTAATTCTAAAGTAAGCTGCATAATTTTTTCTAAATGCTCCCTAGCCATTCCACTAGCTTTGGCAATACGATAGATTTCTGCAAATTCATGAGGGATAATCAATCCTTCTTTTTTGGGTCCTTTCTCTTCCCAAAACATATTTTGTATGAGTTTGATTTTGTCATTAAGTTTATCGATTTCACCACGAATAATGCGTAAATTTGATAGATCTTGAGCTTCTTCTTGTTTTTTTGCCTTGGTGGTTTCTTTAGGCTTTTTGGGAGTGGAATCATCTTTGATTTGAGGCGATGGAGATTCTTTTGGGTAAGTGGATTTTGGTGGAATCTTGGTATTAACTCCAGCAATTTGAGAGATTTGACGCACTGCATCAGAGAGTTGCAAGGAAACATCTTCAGGTAGATTCTGCAGACTTTGTGCTGCGCGTTTTCTTTCTAATTCTTTTTGGGCAATAAGTTCTAGGCGTTCTGCAATATTGTTATTTTTAATGGGAGGTGTTTGTTCTTGCTTGGTTTGTTCTTGTTTAGTTTTGAGTTGTTTTAAATCTTCTTCGCTAATGGCAACAGAGATTTCATAGTTACCATCGGCAAGTTTTTTTTGCGAGATGATGGAAAATTCATCGCCGAGTTCCTTTTTGGCTTCTGCTAAAGCAAGGGCAGAAGTTTCAGCATTATAAGTAAATAATTTCATAAAAATCCTTTAAGAGGGATAGTTACACTCGGTCTATTTGCCCATTCTTTGTGTGGAATGCACAAATGTTTGAAGCAAATAGTTTTGTTTTTAAATCCCAAAATGTCAAGATCTAAAGTCCTTGGTGCGTTTTTAAATTCTCTTTTTCTTTTACGCCCAAAAATTCTCTCTAAGTAAAAACAAAAACTAAAAAAATCGGCGTAACAAAGTTTTGTTTTAATCCAAATTATACCATTAAAAAAATCAGCTTGTTTGGTGTATCCAAAGGCTGGATTTTTTAAAAAAGGCGAATAAGCAATTATAGCATTTTTCTTTTTGAGCCTTAAAAAAAGTTTCCAAAAAATTGCCAAAGAATCACCTTGATTGCTACCAATGCCTAAGAGGGCATAGGATTGTAATTTTTGTTTATTTTTAAATAAATCATAAGGACTTGGTTGGCGTATGAATCGGAATTTTGGGATTTTTCTTGCAAGAGAAAAGGTATTGTTTTTGGGGAAGTGTTTGGGGATGTAAAGCAAAAAATCTTTTTTAAGTGGAATGATTTTGTAAGATTTGTTTCCAAAATAAGAAATCAAGTGGGGTTTATTCTCCAAGAATTCTTGCTCCATTGCTTTCTATAACCACTAAATCTTCGATTCTAACTCCGTATTTATTTGGAATATAAATGCCAGGTTCAATAGAAAAAACCATTCCCTCTTCTATGCGGGTTTTTGAGCGTGCTGAAATAATAGGAAGTTCGTGAATGTCTAAGCCTATGCCATGACCTGTAGAATGCACGAAATATTTACCATAACCTGCTTTTTCAATGACATCGCGTGCTAAAGCATCAATTTCACAGGCTAACATTCCAGCTTTAGCGTGTTTAATAGCATTTTTTTGAGCTTTTAAAACAATATCATAGATTTTTTGAAGTGTTGAATCTTTGAAGTGTTGCTCTTTTTTGAAGTTAAAGCCGTTTTTGCTAAAATACCCTGTCCTTGTCCTATCTGAGCAATACCTTTGGTATTTTATTCCGGCATCAAAAAGCAATAAATCGCCTTTTAAAAGTAGATCATTAGAAGGTAGGGCGTGTGGTTTTGCAGCATTTGCATTGATTCCAACGATGGGATTAAAACTTAAATCGTATTTGCCTTTTTTGGTTAAAAAGGCTTGGGATTTAAAATGTAAAAAAGCCTCACTTCTGTCTTTGGCATTTTTAGAAATCCACGCTGCAAACTTGTCAAAGGCTTTAATATTTAGCTTTTGAGAATGCTCAATGAGTGCAATTTCTTCTTTGGTTTTACAGATTCGTTTTTCTTGGTGGAAATTGGGCTTGGGTAGGAAATTAATTTTTAAACCACTAGTGAGTTTTTCATAAAAATAGAGTGAAAACTCTTGTGGATTAAAAATAAAGGTAGCCTTTTCGTGTTTTTTAAGAATATTTCTTGCAGTGCGTATGAGATCGTGACTGATGAGAATTTCAATCTCATATTGGGTGCTTTTAATATGTTCTTTTGCTTCTGTCTCATAGCGACCATCGGTGATAAAGTATCCCTTTTGATCAATGGCTAAAAAAATTGCATTATCACAACTATAATGTGTTTCAAAATAAAGGGCATTTTCGTCTTTGATAATGAAATTTTCCATATTTGATAAGCTTGTTATGAATTTGCGTTAGCTTGAGCTTGTTGTTCTCTAGCTTGTTTGATAGCTTGAATTTCATTGAGAATTTGCGAAAGACCTTGTAAGGCTAAATGGTAGCCCATAGGACCAAATCCCGCAACAACTCCAGCACAAACTCCTGCGGTTATGCTTTTGTGGCGAAATTCTTCTCTTGCATGGATATTACTAATATGCACTTCAATAGTAGGAAGATTGACAGCACTAATGGCATCACGAATAGCAATAGAAGTGTGAGAATAAGCAGCAGGATTGATGACAATTCCATCATATTGTCCAAGTGCTTCTTGGATTTTATCAACAATTTCTCCTTCAAAATTGCTTTGGAAAAAATCCACTTCTAAGCCGATTTGTTCGGCGTGTTTTTGAATATTTTGGTGAATTGTTTCAAGTTTGGCAGGTCCATAGATTCTAGGATCTCTAATGCCTAGCATATTAAGATTTGGACCTTGGATAACAATCACTTTCATAAAAAACTCCTTGAAATAAATTGCAAGGATTATAGCAAAAAAACATATAAAGCTTATTAAAACTAAAGATTTTAGCGAAATTGAGTTTTAAAATGAAAGATGTTTTTTTGAAAATATTCTTATTTTTAAATCAATATGGTAAAATGTTTTTTGCCTTTAAAAATATTGATATAAGGAGTGAAATAATGGTTAAAAAAATTGTAATGGGTGCATTTGCTTTGGGTATGGTTTCTAGCTTTTTAATAGCTCAAGATGAAACAAAACTTTATAATCCTAAATCTGAGAAGAATCATCTTGCTATTAAAATGGAAATTTTAGGCAATAATGGTAATGTTGAGGCAGGAGAGATTATTGCTGTGGAAACTCAATATGGAGTAGCCTTTTATCCAAATTTAAAGGGCATTGAGAGTGGTATCCATGGATTCCATGTGCATACTAATCCTGATTGTGGTGCTACTGAAAAGGGCTTAGGAATGAAAGCAGGTGGGCATTGGGATCCACAAGAGACTAAAGCACATTCTTTTCCTTGGTTTGATAATGGACATAAAGGAGATTTACCAGCATTGTATTCAGATTCTAAACAGGAAGTTAAAACCCCCGTTTTGGCACCTAAAATCAAAACTTTGCAAGAATTGAAAAATCATTCCTTAATGATTCATGTAGGTGGTGATAATTATCACGATCATCCGCAGGCTTTAGGCGGTGGAGGCGCTAGAATGGTGTGTGGAGTGATTAAATAATATCTATAAACTGAAAACAAGGATTTATCCTTGTTTTTGACTTTTTTTCTTACTTAAACCTTTCCTCTTACTTTTTTGTATTTTTTTTAATATAATGTTTTAAAATTTTTCTTTGTAGAATTTAAGGAAAAAGTATGAAAATAGCTCTTATTAGTGATTCTCTTTTATTGGGTAAAACTTTGGAAATGTATTTAAAAGATTATTTGACGAGTTATAAATTTTGTGATTTTGTGGTTGCTACCCAGCCTATAGATTCTCAAAAACCTGTTTTTTTGATTGGTGAATATGAAAATGCTAGTTTAAATAAGCCTTTTACTAAAGAGGTTTTGATTGATAGATTGCAAAGATTTTTTGAAAGGATTCAAAAACAAGAAGAAAATAAAGAAGAAGAGGAGATTAAACAAGCTAATGTTGAGAGTGCAAATTGGCGTGAAATGCTAAGTGATTTGGAATTTCAAAAACAAGAAAAAAGAGATGATGTTTTGCATGAGAAGATTCGAGATGTCTTGGAGAGATATGCAAGGGAGATTGAGGGCATTATTTTAGAGCATTGGAAGGAAAGCTATGCAGATAGATAATTCAAAAAAAGCTACTTTAAAGGTTATTGGTGGAATTTTTAAAGGAAGAAATCTTCAAATGGCTCCTTTGGAGATTACTCGTTCTTCTAAAGCAATCTTAAAAGAATCGCTTTTTAATACATTAAATTGCGATGTAGTAGGATCTAATTTTGTGGAATTTTTTGCAGGGAGTGGGAGTATTGGCATTGAGGCATTAAGTAGGGGAGCTAAAAGTGCTATATTTTTTGAACAGAATAGAGAATCTTATGAAGTTTTAAAAAGTAATATTCAAAAGGTTTGCAAAGATTGTGATTGCCAGATTATTTTTGGTGATACTTTTGAAAATTATAAAGAAACACTAAAGGGAATTAAGGATTTTAGCATTGGGTATTTTGATCCACCTTTTGATATGCGTGAGGGAATGGAGGGAATCTATGAGAAATGTTTTAAGATAATTAAGAGCTTGGATTCTAATGTTTTTGGCATTGTGGTGTTAGAGCATATTTCTAGCCTTAGAATCCCCCAAAATTTAGGTGATTTTGAGTGTGTAAAAACAAGAAAATTTGGCAAAAGTGCTTTAAGTTATTTTGTAAAAGGATGAATAATGCAGTATTATGGAAAGAATTATAAAAGTCTTGCAAAGGCAGTTTATAAAGAAGATTTAAAAGATATTTTAGAAAATGAAGAGTGGATTTGTGTGGATATCCGAATGCCAGAGGATTTTAGAAGAGGGCATTTAAGGGGTGCTAGAAATATTACCACCCAAGAAGAGTTACAAGAAGTTTTAAATCAAGATAAAAAGATTTTAATTAATTGCTATTTGGGGCATTCTGCGTCTTTACTCGGAACTGATTTGGTAGAAGCAGGGTATTTAAATATCTATTATTTAGATGAGGCAGTGGCAAATTGCCTCTAAAGTAGGCAAAATTACCAAAGGATTCCTTGGAAACAGAGAGTTAGCAAATATCCTCCAAAGATTAAGATAATAAAGAGTAAAAAGGCTAAACCAAAGGCTTTTCCGCCTAATTTGATAAATTTTTTAAAGTCAATTTGAAGCCCTAAAGCAGCCATAGCAAAAACAATGCAAAGGGTGCAAAGGAATCGACCGCTTTCAATAATAGATTGAATGCTAAAGGTATTTAAAATAAGCGTGTCTTTATGGGCACTTAAAAAAGTATTAAGCACAATAACCCCTAAAAACATAAAGGCAAAATAGGGAATGTCAATTTTTTTGCTAGTTCTTTGGGCGGTGTTTTGTGCATTGTTATCCCTAGCGATAAAATAAGCAACAATTAATAAAAAAGGCACTAGTAAAATCACACGCATCATTTTAATGATGACTGCAAGATTGGCGGCACTTTGAGTGAAGATTCCATTAGTCATCTCTTTTGCCATTTCAGCAGCTCCAGCAACATTGGCAACTTCGTGCAAGGTAGCTCCCATAAAAAGCCCCATTCCATTACTATCTAAGGAAGGAATGATTCCAGTGCTAAAGGCAATGGGGTATAAAAACATTGCAATCAAGCCAAAAACCACCACGCTACCAACGGCAACAACGCCTTTAAAGGAATCAGACTTTAGACTTGATTCAAGAGCTAAAACCGCAGCAGCACCGCAAATAGCACTACCAGCACCCACAAGCATAGAAGTTTCCCTATCAAGCTTAAAGATTTTTGTCCCTGCAAATAAAGCAATCAAAAAAATACTCACAATCACAATAAAGGCAATCAAAAATCCATAAAAACCAACATTATATAACTCACTAAAAGTAATATTAAATCCATAAAGCACGATTCCTAAACGCAAAAGTTTTTTGGCGCTAAAATGCACTCCTGCTTGGAGTGTGTGTTGGAATCTAAAAAACCAAGGTGATAGGGCTGCTCCAATGATAATTGCAAAAGCAGTAGCAGCCAAATGGGTGGTGTCTTGGATAGCTTGGATTCCAGAGAGATAAAAGGCAAAGGCAACAATTAAGCCAACTAACAAAAGCCCTTTGAAATTTGAAGAAATCATTTTAAATAAATGTTCATTTTTTAACATTTTCCCCCCTATTTGAGAATTTTTGTGGGATTATAGCACCAAATGCATCATAATAAAAATATATTATTTTAATCAAAAATATAAAATATATTAATTTAATAAAAAATATGGAATACTTGATGATAAAGAATAAAATATCTTTTATATGAGATTCTAAGGCTTTTTAAATAAAAAAGGGGTGAAATTGAAAATTAGAGATTTGGAGATTTTCTTAGATTTATTGCACACCAAAAGTCCAACTTTAACCGCACAAAATTTTAAAATTACACAGCCAAATGTTTCGGTGTTAATTAGAAATATAGAAAAAATGCTTGGAATCACGCTTTTTGAGAGATTAGGGAAAAGACTTGTCCCAACAACACAAGCTTTGTATCTTGGGAGTTTGTGGGTGGAAGTAGTGCAGAGTTATTATTCAAGTTTAGAAGCTTTAGGGGAAGAGGGCATTTTGATTGGTGAAATCAATCTTGTAGCCACACACACTATAGGGGAATATTTTTTACCTAGAATCTTATTTGACTTTGCAAAGGCATATCCAAAAGTCAAGGTTAATTCAAAGATTTATAACACTCAAGAATGCTTGAATCTCTTAAAAAGTGGTAGCGTAGAATTGGCATTAGTGGAGGGTGAAATTGGGCTAGAATATGCACAAAGTGAGGGGCTAATTCGTGAAGTTTTGTGTGAAGATCGTTTGATTGTAGCGAGTAATGATTTTATTTTGGCTTCAAAACCGCGTTATATTGATGAATTATTAGATAAAAAGTGGATTTTTAGGGAATATGGTTCGGGATTAAGAGATAGCTTTTTAAATGCTTTGGGAAAATTAAAAAAAGAAGTTCCGATTTTTTTAGAATTAGATAGGACAACGGCTATTAAAGATTTGGTGGTAAATAAAGGGGCTATTGCGGTTTTTTCTGAAGTAGCCATACAGCAGGAGCTTAAAAATGGCATTTTGTTTTCTATTGAGATTGTTAATCTTAATTTAGAGAGGCATTTTTATAGTTTGAGGCGGAAAAGTCATCCTATCAATATTATTTTAATGCGTTTTGAGGAATTTATCAATGAAAGTTTGCAAAACAAACATTAAAATTTAGAGAGATTGGACATAGACTTTAAATTTATCACCCCTTTCTTTATAAGAGCTAAATTGATCTAAACTTGCCGCAGCAGGTGAAAGCATTGCGATGCTTTGTTGTGTGTGGTGTTTGTGGATTTCTTGCACCGCTATTTCTAGGGTGTGGCAAGGAAAACAAGGGATATGGTGATTTTTAGCTAAAAGAGCTATTTTTTGGGTGTTTGATCCAATGGCATAAAGGGTGATTTGACATTTTTCCATTAATGCAAAAAGTGGTGTTAAATCTGCGCCTTTGTCATCTCCGCCTAGAATCAAATGGAGAGTTTGATTTTGATAGCGTTTGATAGCTTCCATTGTGGCATCAAGATTAGTGCCTTTGCTATCATCAACCCAAAGGCGATTTTGAGAATCAAAAAATTCTTCAATTTTATGAGCGCCGATTTTAAAGCTATTTAGCAAATCATAATCCACTTCATTAAAGAGAATCTGCGTGGCACTAAGAGCAAGAATGGCATCGAGTAAAAAAGGTTCTTTAAAAGCGATTTTGTTTAGATCTAGGAAAAATTGCTTGGCTAGAGATTGAGAATTAGAGTAGAAAAAAAGTTTGGCTAGGGTTTTTTGACAAAAAGGATGAGACTGCAAAGATTGGGGGATAATGGCTATTTCTTTGTCTTTCATCGACAAAAGAGGTTTGAGTTTGTCTGCGATATAAGATTCATAATCACCATGCCAACTAATGTGATCTTGAGTTATGGGTAAAAGTAGGTATAGATTGGGTTTGGCTATATTGGTGTAATGGATTGTAAAGGAGCTAGTTTCTAAAATCCAAAGGGGAGCTTTAGGGTTAAGATTAGCCAAGGGAGTGCCAATGTTTCCACCACTAAGAGCGCCTTTATTTTGGAGGAGGTGGGTTAGCATTTGTGTAGTAGTGGTTTTTCCATTAGTTCCGCTAATCCACACGCTAAAGGGCATTGTGGGGGCAAAAAAATCATATTCGCTAATGGGTTGGCTAAGCTTTATCATCGGATTTTGTGGAGGGATACCTGGGCTTGTGATAATTTGTGCGTTAGGGTATTTTTCTAAATAATTTTTTAGTTGATTTGAAGGCAAAAGCGTGTTGCCTTTAGAATCTTTAGAGACTTCTTTAAAGTTATCATCAAAAATGTAGCAAGGGCTAAATTTATCAGCAATGGCTTGATTGGTTTTGCCATATCCAATTAAAAAAAGCATTCATATCCTTTTTAGCGAAGTTTGAGAGTTAAAAGTGCGATGAGGTTACTCATTAGAGCTACAATCCAAAAACGCACGATAATTTTACTCTCTTTTAAGCCTTTTTCTTCAAAATGGTGGTGAAGTGGTGCCATTAAAAAGAGCTTTTTACCCCTTGTTTTGTAGCTACCAATTTGCAAAAGCACAGATAATGCTTCAACAACAAAGATAAATCCTATCACAAAAAGTAAAATTTCATTTTTTGAAATAATTGCCATATAAGCGATGAATCCGCCGATGGCTAGACTTCCACTATCGCCCATAAAAACTTGAGCAGGGTGGCAGTTATACCACAAAAAACCAATAAGAGCACCGATGAGTGCTGCAGAGAGAATCACAACTTCTCCACTCTCTTGAATCTTGGGATACAAAAGATAAGCACTAAGCCCTGAATGACCTGCAACATAAACAAAAACTCCTAAAGAAACAAGTGCATAAATAGAGGGAATTGCCACTAATCCATCTAAACCATCGGTGAGATTGACTGCGTTGCTAGTAGCAATAAAAACTAGCATCCAAAATAAAAGGCTTAATATCCCCCAATCCCAAATGGGATTTTTTAAAAAAGGAAGATAAAGGTGGCTATCCATTCCATAAAAATAAAGCCCCAATGCAATAAAAAGTCCGCTTAATCCTTGTAATGCAAATTTTGTCCGTGCGTTCATTCCTGCATTTTTCTTTTGCATTACTTTGGAGAAATCATCATAAATCCCAATGCTGGAAAATAAAACAAGACTGAAGATTCCAAGAATCACATAAGAGTTATTGAGTTTGGCACAAAGCAGGGCTGCTGCTAAGGTAGAAAAAACAAAAACGATTCCGCCCATTGTTGGAATATTGACTTTTTCTTGGTGGTTTTTGGGTGCAAATTGCGAGATAGGTTGATTAGCCTTTTTGCTACTTGCCCATAAAATATAATAGGGCATTAAAAAAATAGTCATTAAAAATGCAACAAAAAAGGCAATGGCAGCACGAAATGTGATATATTGAAACAGGTTAATGTTTAGAAATTCATAAAAATAATGCAACATTCATCAAACTTCAGTTAAAAATTATAAAAAAATTGGATAGGATTCTATCTAAATAAACTTTAAAAAGAATGGAATAAATATGAAAACAATTTTAGTCATTACAGATGGGATTGGTTATAGTAAGCAAGAGAAGTTTAATGCATTTTTGGAGGCTAAGAAGCCTAGCTATGATCGCTTATTTAAGGAAGTTCCTTATGGAATGATAAAAACTTATGGGCTTTCTGTGGGATTGCCAGAGGGGCAAATGGGAAACTCTGAAGTGGGGCATATGTGTATGGGAAGTGGGAGAATCTTGTATCAAGATTTGGTGAAAATTAACCAAGCTATTAAAGAGGGTCGCCTTTTAGGTAATCCTGCTTTGGAAGTTTTAAAGGAATGTAAGCGGATTCATTTAGTGGGATTAATGAGTGATGGTGGAGTGCATTCGCATTTAGAGCATATTCTTGCCCTAGCTGAAGGATTGCAAGAGAGATTTGAGATTTTGTTGCATCTAATCACAGATGGGCGAGATGTCTTGCCGCAAACTGCTTTGAAATTTTTAGAAGAAGTGGAGCGTAGAATCCAAAATAAAAATATTAAAATCGCTTCCATTAGTGGTCGATTCTATGCTATGGATAGGGATAATCGCTGGGAGCGTGTGGAAGAGGCGTATAATGTGATTGTCTGTGCGGAGAACTTGCAGACAATATCGCCTAAGCAATATATTCAAGAGCATTATAATCAAGGGGTTTTTGATGAGTTTATCAAGCCTGCTAGTTTTGATGCAAGTGGAATCAAAAAGGGAGATGGCTTGATATTTGTGAATTTCAGAAGCGATAGAGCAAGGGAGATTGTTAGTGCGCTTGGAAATGAAGAATTTAGTGGGTTTGAGCGCAAAAAATGGACACCAATTCCGCTTGTAATTATGACGCCGTATGATAAAAACTTTAATTTTCCTATTTTATTCCCCAAAGAAAGCATTCCAAACACTCTTGCTGAAGTGATTTCAAACCATAATTTAAGGCAATTTCACACAGCTGAAACCGAAAAATACGCTCATGTAACTTTCTTTTTTAATGGCGGAATAGAAGATCCATATCCTAATGAAATGAGAGTTTTAGTCCCTTCTCCTAAGGTAAAAACTTATGATCAAAAGCCTGAAATGAGCGCTAGGGAAGTCGGCGATATGGTATTAAAGGCGATGGAAGAGGATTATGATTTTATTGTAGTGAATTTTGCAAATGGCGATATGGTAGGGCATACTGGGGTTTTTGAAGCGGCAGTTAGGGCGGTTGAAGCCGTGGATAGAGAAATCGGCAGAATCTATGAAAAATCTAAAGAAAAAGATTATGCTTTTGTGATGACAAGTGATCATGGGAACTGCGAAGAAATGCAAAATGATAAGGGTGAGATTCTAACAAACCACACCACAGGAGAAGTTTGGTGTTTTGTCTCTGCTCCAAGTGTAAAAGAAGTCAAAAATGGCGGATTAAATAATATTGCCCCAAGTATTTTAAAGCTTATGGGTTTGCAGATACCACAAGAGATGGATGAGGCGTTGTTTTAGGGATTGCTGGGTGGAATTTTGAAAAGATATGAGGAGATAATGTAAAAATGGATAGAAAAATTTATCTTTGTAGTTTTGCAGATACAAGACTTGGGATTTCTGCTTGTAGATTTAAGCAACAAGCAGAGGCAATGAAAGTATTTGATGAGATTTTTATTTTTACAGAGGCAAGTTTGCCTTTGAAATTTAGAGAAGATTTTAATGATAAGTTTTATAGTAATTATCAACAGGCAAAAGCTAGTGGGGGGGGGGGGGATTTAATTCCAACTAGAGGTTTTGGGTATTGGTGTTGGAAGCCAAAGGTTATTTTGATGATCTTGGAGCAAATCCAAGAAAATGATATTTTGATTTTTTTAGATATTGGTTTTGAGTTTAATCCAAACAAGCATGATTTATTATTAGAAATGGTAGCACAAGTAGAAGAGAATGAAATTATGGGTTTGGATGCAGGACTAGAACATTGTGCTGAGAAATATTGGAATAAAGCGGATTTGCTAGCTCATTATGGTTTATTGGATGATAAAGAATTTTTAGATTCTCCGCAAATGATTGGTGGAGCGATATTTTGTAAAAAGACCTTTAGAGTTTGCAATATAATACAAGAATGGTTAAATGTTTTTTATGAGCATTATAATTTTGTTGATGATAGTCCTTCTAAAATACCTAATTTGCCAACATTTAGGGAAAATAGGCATGATCAGAGTGTTTGGAATATTATTGCTAAAAGGGAAAAAGTCAAAAGTTTCCCTTCAAGTTTTTATTGGGAGCGTGATGAAAAAGTGGCGTTATCTTGCAATCGGAATAAAATTTATCTCCCACACGATGTTAAAAAACAAAAAAATTCAATGAATTTATGAGGGGAGAGGAATCTAGTTTTAGATTATACAAGACTTTGTGTTATAGAATATGGAATTTCACAAATTACATAAAAATATACCTTAAAAAATTTTCATAACTTCATTAAATGGGAAGTTGAAGTGGGGAGCAAGTAAAAACAGTGATGTAAAAAACTGCTTTAAGCAATATTTATAGGGGAATCATTTGTGGGTATGATTTCTCCGATAATTTGAGCTGAATCTATCCCTTCGCTTTTTAATTCATTTAGCAAACTTTGAGCTTGATTATAAGGGGTGGCAAAGACTAATCCACCAGAAGTTTGTGCATCAAAAAGTAAAATTTCTACCCCTAAATACAAGGAATCTAAAGGGAGATTAAAGTGGCAATAAGGATTGATTGCCTTTTGATTAGAGTGGCTACCTCCAGGGATAATTCCCATTTTGGCAAATTCTATAGCCTCTTGCAAAAGTGGAATTTGGTTTGAATAAAGCTTAATCGAGATTTTTGGATTTGTCATCTCATATAGATGCCCCAAAAGCCCATAGCCTGTAATATCTGTGCAGGCGTGAATAGTGTATTTAGAAGCTATTTTGGCGGCTTTTTGGTTAAGTGTTGCCATAATTTGAGAGATTTTTAGCTCCGTTTTAGAATCAAGCATATCTGCTTTAAGTGCTGTTGTTAAAATCCCCATTCCAATGGGCTTAGTAAGGATTAAGCAATCCCCAATTTGTCCGGTATTGTTACGCCATATTTTTTGTGGATGGATGATTCCTGTTACGCTTAATCCATATTTTTGCTCCTTGTCTCCTATTGTATGTCCGCCAAGTAGCACACCTCCAGCTTCTTTGATTTTGGATAATCCACCCTCAAGCACTTCGCTAATCATTTGCGAATCAAGGTGGCAACTATCCCACATTAGTAGATTTAGCGCAGTTTTCACCTCTCCACCCATGGCATAAATATCACTAAGCGAATTTGCCGCTGCAATTTGCCCATAAGAATAAGGATCATTGACAAGTGGCGTGATAAAATCCGCACTCTGCACAAGTGCAAGTTCATCGCTAATTTTATAGATTCCGGCATCTTCGTTTCCGCTAAAACCCACAAGGATATTTGGATCCTTGTTATTTTTGAGATTGCAAGAGAGATGTGAGAGATCTTCCAGACCCACTTTTGCAGCTCAACCAGCAGACTGAACGAAATGTGTAATTTTAATATCGTCTTTGATTTTAAGTTCTCCAAATTTTTCGCCATTTTAGCAGTTTTTAGCTTATTTTTGTAATAAAATAATGTTTTTAATTAAAGGTTTGAGTATGGAAGTTTTGGCATTGGACTTTTGGAGTGCAGGTGGATTGCTTGCAGTGGGGCTTTTAGCTGGGATTCTAGCAGGGCTTTTTGGGATTGGCGGTGGAGCGATTATTGTGCCAATGATGATTTTACTTGGAAATGATATTAAAATTGCCATTGGAATCTCTATTATGCAAATGATTTTTTCTTCTGTTTATGGCTCTTATGTGAATTACAAAAAGAAAAATTTAGACTTTAGAGATGGTGTTTATGTTGGGATTGGCGGACTTATAGGGGCTTCTTTTAGTGGAGTGGTTGTCTCTAGTATGCCTTCTAGCATTTTGGAGATTATATTTAGCCTTTTTATTGTTTATAGTATTATGCGATTTTTCTTTACCAATGCTTATGGTGGCGAACGCAAAGTGGGCGAAGGTTGGAAGTCGATTTTGTTTTTAATAGGTTGTGGGTGTGTGGTTGGAGTTTTTGCGATTTCGCTAGGAATTGGCGGGGGAATGATGTTAGCACCACTTTTGGCGTATTATCTTGGATATAGCTCAAAGCAAATTGTCCCTATTTCGCTATTTTTTGTGATTTTCTCATCAGTATCAGGCTTTACTTCTTTAGCGTTGCATGGTTATGTGGATTATGCCCAAGGCTGCATTGTTGGTATTGCCTCTTTGATTGGGGTTAGGATTGGGATTTGGACTTTAAGCAAGGTAGATTCTAAAAAGCACAAATACGCACTTTTAGCGATGTATTTGTTTATTTTAGCTATTATGTTTGAAAAAATGCTCTTTGGGTGATGAAATCTACTTCCTCTCCCCCCTCAACCTCCTAACTTCAAAACCTTCGACTCTCAAATATCAAATTCCATTACCATAATCCAACTTTTATCTTCACTTCCATTGAGTTTTATCAATTAATACTTTCTTTTCTCTTTCAATTCTCTTCTTAACTTACGCACTTCTTTTGCAAAGTTGAAGTAAGCAAGGGGTAATTTGAATAATTGTGCCCCCCCCCCCCGCAGTGTTTGCTTTTATAAAAGCTTCTCCTAGTTTATAAGTAAAACATTCTTTTTCTTTTAAGGATTCTTTGTAATCAGGATAAGATTCTAAATTAGGGAGTTTAAGATTAGGATTCTTTTTAATAGCTTCTTGGTATTGTTGTTGCTCTTGTTTGTGTTTATCTTTGATATAAGATAAAACATAAGGCATTCTAATATAGCCTAATAAAGATTTAGAATTTTCTATCATAGCTTGTCCTAGTTTATATGATAGATGATTGTGGATTCTGTCTTTAGCAGTTCCATAATGGAGAGTGAAGTCTAGTTCTTTAGTTTTTAAATTTAATTGGCTATTGGTTTGGGTGAGTTGTTGATTCTTTAAATCTAATTGCTGATTAGCTTCTGTTAATCTTTGAATTTTTAAATTAGATTGATTTTGATTAGATTCTAAAATCTTGATTTGAGAATCTAATTGATTTTTGGTTTGGATGAGTTCAGTCTCTAAAGAATGAGCTTTATTAAGATATAAATCATTCTCATTTTTTAGGCTCTCATTTTCACATTTCAACATAAAAAAAGAATGTTTTTTTTTGTAATTCCGCAGCCTCATTGCCCTAATTTCTAATTTTTTATCATTAATTTTATTTTTTTGGAGATCATTTAAAGACTGATTAAATAAATTTGCATATTCCAAATCATAATCAAATAATTCAAAATCATTGCGATAAATTTCTGAAATTATTTGATAAGTTTGCTCATTGTAATACTTTTTATAGCTTTCGTGGCTACTGCTATTAGCATGCACCAAATCTCTATTTATTTTCAGTTGTTTTTTTACTACTTCAAAATCTTTTTCTATATTTTCAAATTTCCCTATAAAATTAACCAATATGGACCGATTTTCATCGCAAACAAAACGATATTGTGGAACAAAGTGCATCCATGATAATATTTTATCTCTAACAGTTTTATTTTCTAAAGCTAATGCAAAATCATTAAAATTTTCATAGTCTTTTAAATGTATATCCGCCCATCGTTTATCTCCTAGGGTACAACTCCTTCCTTTAAGATAATGAAAAGCGGACACAGTCCTATCAAATGGATTTCTCACAAAAGCAAAAGAAAAAAGACTTTCAAATTTATCTTTATCTTTTTTAATATAATCTATAGCTTTTTTATGCCCCACCAACCATTTACTAGATTCAAACACAACTCGCTCTATACTTGTTCCAGCTACTTTTGGTATATGAATAAAAATGCAACCATATTTTTTATGAAATTCTTTAAACATATATATACTTTTTTGTCTTATATTTATACTTGGCTAAGTATTTCTTTGTAAGACTTTCTTGGATATATTTTCTATGCACATAAGCCGTCATTATTATCTCCTTTCTAAAATTGATTTTATTTTACGATAAAATATGGATTTCTTAAATCTTCCTTATTATAGATTAAGGGCTTTAGGCTGCTAAAATCATAAGTCATTTTGCCTGATTCTCTAACTATCGCATCGGCAGCTGCTGTATCCCATTCCATTGTTGGTCCAAGCCTTGGGTAGATGTCCGCTTCATTGCTAGCTACTAAGCATAGTTTTAGAGAGCTTCCCATAGAAATGAGTTCTTTTGGCTTATTGGTTTCTAGGCTTTCTATGAAGTCATTAGTTTCCTTGCTCATATGAGATTTGCTAGCTACGATTTTATAGGTTTCTCTTTGGGCATTGAGTGGCAGTTTTTTATCATTTTTAAACGCACCTTCTCCTTGTTTTGCGCTATACATAAGCTCTAAAGCAGGTGCATAAACAACTCCTAGAATTGGCGTATCCTTGTGGATTAGGGCAATGTTGATTGTAAATTCTCCATTTTTCTTGATAAATTCCTTAGTGCCATCTATGGGATCAACGCACCAAAAATATTCCCATTTTTTTCTTTCTTTATAAGGAATGATTTTGTTTTCTTCGCTTAATAGGGGTAGATTAAATGGAGATAGAGCATTGCAAATAATTTCATTGCAAAGCAAATCAGCTTCGCTTAAAGGGCTTTTATCTTCTTTTTCATAAATTACAAAATCCTTTTTATAAATGCCCATTGCTGCCTTACCGGCTTTTAGGGCAATTTCTTGGATTGTTTCTAGTTTGATGGAATTAAGCATGAATTTTTCCTTTTTTTAATAAATATTTTAAAATCGTTTCAATATTTTCATCAAGATTCTCGCTTTTTATATGAATCTCCGGATTTTCTGGTGCTTCATAGGGGCTATCTATACCGGTAAAATTTTTAATCTCTCCATTTCTTGCTTTTTTATAAAGCCCTTTGGGATCTCTTTTTTTGCAAACTTCTATAGGCGTATCTACAAAGATTTCTATGTATTCTCCCTTGTCAAGCAATTCCCTTATGATTTGTCTTTCTTTGCAAAAAGGGGAGATAAAAGCACAAAGCACTATTAAGCCGCTATCAACAAATAATTTGCAAACTTTTCCTATGCGTCTTATATTTTCCACTCTTGAGTTTTCATCAAAACCTAAGTCTTTGTTTAAGCCATGCCTTACATTGTCTCCATCTAGAAGATAAGTGTGGTAACCCATAGTAAAAAGTCTTTGCTCTAACGCATTAGCTAGAGTGGATTTACCACTACCGCTTAGTCCTGTTAGCCATAAGACACAGGGTTTTTGAGTTTTGAGTTTTGATCTTTGCTCTTTGGTGATTTTTGTGTCATGCCATGTGAGATTGTTTTCCATTTTTTTCCTTAAAAACTAAAAAAGATTGGTATTAAGCTTAAAGCTATGATAGAGTAAGTTAAAGAAACAACAAAGCCTATTTTTACAAAATCCATTGTTTTATACCCACACATAGAAGTAACCATCAAATGTGTTTGATAGCCATGAGGCATCATAAATCCACAACTTGCTCCATAGGCAACTGCGAAAATAAAAGGTATAGGGCTAACACCTAGACTTTGTGCAGTCGCAAGAGCAATAGGAAAGGCAAGGGCTGCAGCGGCATTATTGGTAATCATCTCTGTTAAAAGCAAGGTTAAAAGGTAGATTCCAATAAAGCTACCATAAACTCCATATTGCCCAAAAATGCTAATGATGAGATTAGCAAAATCTTGGGCTAGACCACTCTCTACTAGGACTTTGGTGATAGCAAGTGAAGAGCCTACAATAATAAAAATGTCAAGCGGGAATCGCCTTTTAATTTCATCAAATTTGAGAAATTTAAAAACTAGTAACACAAAGAGAAAAACAATTAAAGCTTTAAGTAAAGAAAAGATGCCTAAGGCCGAGAGGGTAATGACTGATAAAAAGCCAAAAACAATGAAAAGACTTTGTGCTTTATTTAATTTTTGAAGTTTATTAATATTGGAGATAATGTAGAAATTTTTAAGAATATTATCTCGCGTTTTAAAATCCTTTCCCACGCTTAGAATAAGTCTATCTCCAGCACTTAAGATGCTTGAACCAATTTTAGAGATATTTTGTGAGCCTTTTTTTAGTGCAATGATTCCTGCATCAAATTTAGTTCTAAAGTTTGCTTCCTTGACGCTTTTGCCAATCAAGTTAGAATTAGGCGTGATGATGGCATCTACTAGCTCTAAATCTTTGATTTTGGGATTTTGTTTGCCGATTTCTAAGCCTTTAAATTCTTTTAGTGTCTCTAAATGTGCCACATCTCCGCTAAAAACTAATTGATCTTCCTTGCAAATAATCTCATCTGGGCTTACAGGGGAGAGACTTCTGCCTTCTCTTAGGATTTCTATCAAAAAGAGAAATTCTAATTTTCTTAAGCCATTTTTCTCGATACTCTTACCAATCAAAGGGCTATTGGGTAAAACTTTTGCGCTAATAAGGTATTCAGAAATTTCTTGTTCTTTGTCAGTATAGTTTGGTAGAAGTTTGCTAAAAAGCATTAAAATAATCATCACACCTAAGCTAATGCAAAAGCCAACTGCAAAAAAATCAAAAATCTTTAAACTCTCTAAGCCATTTTGCACTACAAAGGAATTGACTATTAAATTCGTAGAAGTGCCTATAAGAGTCATAGTTCCCCCTGCGATTGAAAAGTAAGAAAGTGGGATTAGCAATTTAGAGGGATTTTGAAATTTGTTATTTTTGATTAATCCCATAAAACTAGCTACAACAGCAGTGTTGTTTAAAAATGCAGAAATTGCACTTACAATAACACCTAGTTTAAAGAGAGAAAAATAATAGCTCTTGCCGATAATAAATTTTGATGCATAGCTCATAACTGCACTTTTTTCTACCGCGATAGAAACAAGCAATAAAAGCACTAAAACAACTAAAGAATCACTAGTGTATGATCCAAGAAAAGTTTTTAGATCTAAATATCCCAAGAGATAGTATAATAAAGCAACTCCTCCAAAAGGCAAAGAAGCTCTAAATTTCCCACTAACAAGCAAAAGAAGTAAGGTTAAAATACTTAGGGCAACAATAACTTTCATATTTTTTTTACATTCCCACTCAGGATAGTTTTTTCTTATGTATGCATTCAATTCTCTTTCGGCTTGAGTGTAGATTCTATTTTCGCTTTTAGTGTCTAGAATCTCTTCTATCATTCCTGCTGCCAAGGTTTCATTAGAATATTTATCAATAATAATAAAGCTGCCTAAGGTTTTGTTCTTTTTGTAGATTTCTAAGGCAGTCTTTTTGTTTAAATTTAAAGTGCATTTTGCAATGTCATTAAGCTCTAAAGTTTTTGCAGGATATTCTTCAAAAGTATTAATGTCTTTTTTAAAATCAATTTGGCTAAAAATAACATTAGTTGTGAGATTTGCTATTTTGATTAAATAGTTTTCATGGAGATTGAGTGGAATCTCACTCATCCATATAATCATAGCTTTAAAGGCATTAGAAATAGGAATTTCTACATTTTTAGCAGTGATTATATCACCTCTTGAAATGTCAATTTCATCTTCTAGAGTTAGCGTAATGGCACTTGGAAAACTTGCACTTTTTGAGCTTTGTATTTTTTGATCTTTGCTAGGTCTTAATTCTTTGATATTGGGAGTGATAATTTCTTTAATTTTGCTAGTTTTAAGGCTAGGGAGAATGACAATCTCATCACCTACACGCACACTTCCACTTGCAATATTGCCACAAAATCCCCTAAAGTTTAAATGTGGGCGATTGACATACTGCACACTCATAATAAAGTCTTGATTGATATTTGTGGTAATTGGTAAAGTGTCTAATAGTGTAGATAGAGTTTCTCCGCTATACCAAGGCATATTGGCACTTTTAGAGGTGATGTTATCGCCATCTATTGCGCAAATGGGGACAAAATGGATTTTAATATCTTCATAATTTTGCAAACTAGGGAGAATTGCTTTATAGTCTTTGGTGATTTGATCAAAGACTTCTTGTTTGAAATCAACTAAATCCATTTTGTTGATTGCTATGATAAATTGTTTAATGCCTAATAAGCTTACGATATAAGAATGCCGTTTGGTTTGGGTTAAGACACCTTTTCTAGCATCAATTAAAAGGATAGCAATATCAGCATTACTAGCACCTGTAGCCATATTTCTCGTATATTGCTCATGCCCTGGAGTATCTGCTATGATAAATTTTCTTTTTTGAGTGGTAAAAAAGCGATAGGCTACATCAATAGTAATGCCTTGTTCTCGCTCACTTGCTAATCCATCCACCAAAAGAGCAAAGTCTAAATTTTGCCCTTCCTTTGAGTTTTTATTTTTTTGACTATCTTTTTCTAGAGTTTTGATTTGATCTTCAAAAAGTGTTTTAGAATCATAAAGCATTCTGCCTATTAAAGTAGATTTTCCATCATCTACACTACCACAAGTAATAAATCTACAGAGTTCCTTGTTTTCGTGTTGTTTTAAATATTCTTTTATTTCATTTAAATTCATTAAAAATATCCCTCTTTTTTCTTTTTCTCCATACTGGCTTCTTCATCTGTATCGATTAGTCTGCCTTGCCTTTCGCTACTTTTTGAAAGTAAAAGTTCTTGAATAATCTCTAAAACATTACTAGCACTAGAATTAATCGCCCCTGTTAGCGGGTAGCAGCCAAGAGTTCTAAAGCGCACTAGTTCTTCTTTAGCATTTTTTGCTAATTCTTTTGGCATTCTTTCATCATCTACTAGGATTTTAGCTCCCATATATTCTACAACAGGACGCTTTTTTGCAAAATATAGACTAGGGATTGGAATATTTTCTTTATAGATATATTGCCAAATATCAAGTTCTGTCCAATTGCTCAGTGGAAAAACTCTGATAGACTCACCTTTTTTGTGTCGGCTATTATAGAGATTTCAAAGTTCTGGGCGTTGGTTTTTGGGATCCCATGTGTGATTGGCATCACGGAAAGAATAGATTCTCTCTTTGGCTCTTGATTTTTCTTCATCGCGTCTTGCACCACCAAATACGGCATCAAATTGATATAAATCAAGCATTTGCTTTAAGCCTTGGGTTTTTGAAATGTCAGTGTGCATAGATGAACCATGGGTAAAGGGCGAAAGATTTAATTCCTTGATTTTTGGATTTTGATAGACGATGAGTTTGGCACCAAGCTCTTTAGCAGTTTTGTCGCGAAATTCTATCATTTCTTTAAATTTCCAAGTGGTATCCACATGCACTAATGGAATTGGCAGGGGAGCTGGATAGAAAGCTTTTTGTAGAAGATGGAGCATAACAGAGCTATCTTTGCCTATGCTATAAAGCATTGCAGGTTTTTCAAACTCGGCAATAACTTCGCGCATAATATAGATTGATTCAGATTCAAGATAATCTAAATGAGAATAATTATTTTGTATAATGCTACTCATTTTACTCCCTCCTTAAAGCTTTTAGTGTATTTTATGATTAATGTGTTTCTAGTTATGTAATGTAAATTTAAGTTTGATTTGAAATTCTGCTTAATTAAAAAAAATACCTTAAGGAATTTAAGATATTTTTAAATTTCTTTAGTGGATTCACCTTGTTTTTCTTCCTCTTCTTTAATGGCTTCAATGGCAAGATTTGAAAGGATTGTTGCAATTTCCATTGTGGAGTTGATGACACCATAAAGCCCCATTGCTTTGAGTTCTGATTCAAGTGCATTATCGCGTGTTTGGACAATGATTTTGGTGTATTTGGATAATGCTAGGATATGTCTGCAAGCTTTTTCAATCTCTACTGGTGATTCAATGCATAAAATCACTGCAGTAACCTTTTGAATCTCAACTTCTCTAAAAATCATTTTATCAGTGATGTTCCCATAAATGATTTTATCGCCTCGTATGATTCCTTTCTCTACCCTCTCATAATTTGAATCAATCCCAAAAACCTCTATATCGTAGTCTTTTAAGAAGTCAAATATTTTTTGTCCTACAAGTCCATAGCCGCAAATAAGAATGCGTTTTTTAGATTCTTTTTCCTCTTCTTGTTGTTCTTGCGTGTATGTAGTTGAAGTTTTTTGTGGAATCTTGATAGTTTTTAGGGCAAAAGCGGTGCATTTATCAAGATTATCAAGAATAAAAGGAGTGGCAATCATTGAGAAAATAACCATTAGCGTAAGGAATTGATGAATTTCAGTCGGAGTAATGGAAGCAAAAAATTCTGTTCCAAAAACATATTTTAAGATTCCACCATCTAGTTGTAAGTTTAGAATCTTGTGTTGGCTTGCAAGGAGGAAAATTGCAAAAGAGAATTCCCCAATTTGAGAAAGGGAGAGGGCAATTTTCATTGCGATTTTAGTCCCCCTAAAGAAACTCAAAAAAGCAAACATAATAAGAGTTTTTGCTAAAAGTGTGAGGAAAACTAAAAGAATAATAATAATGAAATATTTTGCTAAAAATATGACATCAACTTGCATTCCTATGGTGATAAAAAAGATTCCAAGCAAAAGATCGCGGAAATAAACTAAAACGGCAGCAACTTGGTATTTATAAGAAGTGCTTGAAATAATCATACCTGATAAAAACGCTCCAAGTGTCATTGAAAAACCAAAAGATTGGCTTAAAAAAGCAGAACCTAAAACAATCAAAAACACCGTTCCTACAAAGATCTCATCGGTTTTCATTTTAGCTGAAGAGCGTAAGATGATTTTGGCTAAGAATCTACCGGGCAATAAAAGTAAAAGCACAACAATAAAGGCTGAAATGCCTGTGGTTAGCAAAAGATCACTCATTGCTAGATCTTTGCTACTTAGGAGCTTAATCATCAAAAGGATAGGAATTACCGCTAAGTCTTGAAAGATTAGAATCCCTACAGATGCGATTCCATAAGAAGTTTTGGTTTGATTAACTTCATTAAGGTGTTTGAGAACAATCGCGGTTGAAGAAAGGCTAATCGCACTAGCAACAATAATAGAAGTATCAAAGTTAAATCCAAAAAGAGAATAGCAAATAAAAAAGAAAGTTAGAATGGAAAGTCCAATTTGCAAACCGCCAAACAAAAAAACTTCTTGCTTAATTGAAGACATTTTTTTGAAGCTAAAATCAAGTCCGATCATAAACATCAAAAAGACAATTCCCATTTCGGCTATTTCGCTTAAATCAGTGGAATCTTCAACTCTAAAGTTAAAAATATAGGCGGTTAAAACCCCAGTAACAATATAACCAATAATAGTGGGTATTTTGAGCTTGTTTAAAATAATCCCCGAAATGACTGCCATTGCAAAAACACAAACGATTACAAATAAAGTATCTATGGAATATCCCTTATTAAACAATTTTTTTGAATTATATACAAAGTTACAGGAAGTTACAAGATATTTGAAAGAAAATCTAGTTTTTATTAATAAGAAACATTATTATAATTATCTTTTAAGAATAATTATTCTAGACTCGCCGCATTTAAATTAAAAATTTGGAGAAAATTATGAGTAAAATCGGATTATTTTATGGAAGTGATGGCGGAAATACTCAAAGAGTTGCAGAAAAAATCGCTACAAATTTACGCGAAAAACATTCTAAAGAGGTAGAGGTTTTTGATGTAGCTAAAGCTTCTAAGGAAGATTTAAAAGGATTTACAAATCTAATTTTAGCGACACCAACTTATGGAAGCGGTGAGATTCAAAGTGATTGGGAAGAGTTTTTAACTGCTTTAAGTCCATCAGATTTTGAAGGCAAAGTAGTTGCACTTGTAGGGCTTGGGGATCAAGACACTTATAGCGATACTTTTAGTAATGGAGTTTTTGAGATTTATAATCAAGTTTCTAAAACTGCAAAAATAATTGGTAAAACTAGCACACAAGGTTATGAATATGAAGAATCAAATTCGGCTATAGAGGGCGAATTTATAGGATTGATTTTAGATGAGGATAATCAAGAAGATTTAACCGATGCAAGAATAGAGAAGTGGTGCGATTCTATCGCAAAAGAATTTATCTAATCTAGAGACTAAAACTTAATCTCTAGATTGCAAAATAATTGGTGTGTCTTATTTGGAATTAATGTGGATAAGCACACCTTCTAAGATAGAATCAATATCTCCATCTAAGATAGCTTCAACATTACTATAAGCGATATTGGAGCGTAGATCTTTGACTTGTTGGTAGGGTGCTAAAACATAAGATCGGATTTGATGTCCCCAGCCAATCTCACTTTTATCATCATTTGCAATTTGCTCATTGCGTTTTTGCTGTTCTAGTTCATAGAGTTTAGATTTTAGCATTTTTAGGGCAGTGGCTTTATTTTTGTGCTGACTTCTATCATTTTGACATTGCACGACAATTCCTGTTGGAATATGGGTAATACGAATGGCAGATTCGGTTTTATTGATATGTTGTCCGCCCGCTCCACTTGCTCTATAAGTATCAATTCGTAAATCTTTTTCCTCAATTTCAATGGAAATGTTATCATCAATTTCGGGCGTTACCTGCACAGAGGCAAAGCTTGTGTGGCGTTTGGCATTAGAATCAAAAGGTGAGATTCGAACAAGCCTGTGAATCCCATTTTCAACTTTCGTGTAACCATAAGCATTTTCACCTTTAATGATAAAACTTGCATCTTTGATTCCTGCTTCATCGCCTTCTTGGTAGTCCAAAAGTTCCACTTTAAATCCGCATCTCTCCGCCCACCTTAAATACATTCGATAAAGCATACTTGCCCAATCTTGCGATTCTGTTCCACCTGCTCCAGGTGTTATAGTAAAGATTGCATTATTAGAATCAAGTTCTCCGCTAAGCATAACTTCAATTTCTGCTTTTTTGATTTGCTCTTCTAGCATTGGCGCTTCGTTAAAAAGCTCATTAAGTGTTTCTTCATCATCGCTTGAGAGTTCAAAAAGCTCTTTGGCATCACTAAGGGCTAGACTTGCCTCTTTGTATTTTTCAAGCTGTCTTAGGCAGCGTTTTTTTTCTTTTTGGTATTCTCCAGCTTTCTTAGAATCTTCCCAAAATTCTTTTTGTTGCTCTAAAGATTCAATTTCTTCAATCCTTGATTGTAATTGGCTAGGCTGCATAATTTTTTCAATATTTTGTCGCTTGATTTCTAGCTCTTTAAGTAATTCGCCATATTCATAACTATCCAAAATTATTCCTTTATTTTATAAAATTCTTCTGCAAAAGCTTTGATTTCTGCAATGGCTTGGGTAGTGCTTTGATAATGCACTACTTGATGAAAAGATTCTTTTTTATAGACTTTGTCATAATATTCTACCAGCAAAATTTCTGCAACTTTTTCTAATTGATTGGCAAAAAAGGCATCATAGGCTTCTTGCCAAAATTGCTTTTTCATAAAGGGAGCAATTTTTTGCATCGAATCTTTGAAAAATTTTTCTGAAATTTTACCATATTGTGCGATGATTCTTTTGATTCTTTGCTCTAAGGGTGAAAGGATAAGAATCTTGGGTGCTTTTTGGTAGGCATTATAGAGTGGAGTGGGCAAAATAAGATTGCCAAGCTTCTTGCTTTCTCCCTCAACAAGCACAAAAGGAGCATTTTGTAATTCTCTTAATCTTGTAAAAATTAGATTTTGAAACATTTTAACGCTAGGTTGATTCCCGCAAATTTGACCAAAACTTGAGCCAAGGTGTTTAGCGATTTGTTCAATATCTAAGGAGTGATGAAAAGCACTAATAATCTCACTTTTACCACTGCCTGTAGGTCCAATGAGGGTTAAGAATCGGTGTGTGGGGGCTTGATCTAGGCTTTGAGTTATGAACTTACGATAGGATTTATAGCCTCCCTCTAGCACCAAAACGCGATATCCAATGTGTTGCAAAATAAGGGCAAAAGAGTGGCTACGCATTCCACCTCTAGCACAATAGATTCCAAAAGGAATAGCAGGAGTGATTTTTTCTTTAAGCTTTAAGAGATGAGTGGAGATATTTTGACAAATCAAACTTGCTCCAAGAATCTTAGCTCCAAAGGCATCTTGCCTATAAAGTGTGCCAACTCTTTCAAATTCATCATTTTGTAAAACAGGAAAATTAATGGCAGTTGGAATGTGAGAAAGTTCATATTCTCTAGGAGATCGGACATCAAGAATCAAAGGAAGATTTTGATCTAAAAAATTTTGAATTTCAATATCTTTTTGCACAAATTATTCCTTGGGTAAAATTAAAAAGTATTGTAGCAGAAAAAATTTATAATTATTTTCTTAAAAATATAATTTAGTTATTAAAATTAAGTTAAGTTTTAAGTTAGTATAATTCCGACTTGAATTTCAAAAAAAGGAATGTCAATGGAGAAAATTTACAAAGTTGAAATTATAACGCGTTCTGAAAAGCTCAATGTGCTTAAAGATACTTTGTCTGCAAAGGGCATTAAAGGAATGACAGTGAGTAATGTAATGGGTGCTGGGAACCAAAAAGGAAAAACAGAAGTGTATCGTGGGAATGAAATGCGTATTGATTTGCTTCCAAAGATTCGGATTGAAATCTTGAGTAAAGAAAGTATGGTTGATGAAATTATACAAGTAGCCAAAGAATGTCTTAATACAGGTAATGTTGGGGATGGAAAGATTATTATTTATCCTGTGAGTAATGTAATTAGGATTCGCACTAATCAAGAAGGGACAGATGCAATTTAATAAAGAAAAGGGTGTTAGATGATGAAAAAAATTATACTAATGTTAGGGTTAGCGGTTTTTGGGTTTGCTTCAGAGAATGTGATTTTATCTGTAGATACTTTGTTTTTGATTGCTTGTAGTGGGCTTGTTTTGTTAATGACTCCTGCTTTGGGTATGTTTTATGCTGGAATGGTTAATCGTAATAATGTTTTAAGCACAACAATTAATAGTGTTATTTTGTATGCTTTAATTGCATTGCAGTGGATTATTATAGGTTATACTTTAGCTTTTGGCGATGATATTGGATTGTTGATTGGGAATTTGAATCATATTTTTTTAGTGGGCATTGATGGGCAAAGTGTAGGCAATGTTAGTGAAAATTTATTTATGTTCTTCCAAATGCTTTTTGCGGTAATTGGTGCGGCTATTATTACAGGATCTTTGGCTGAAAGAATGCATTTTGGTGCCCTTTTGATTTTTATTTTGTGCTGGAGCACTTTGGCTTATGATGTTTTAGCACACTGGGTTTGGGGCGGAGGTTGGCTTATGGAGATTGGCTCTTTAGACTTTGCAGGGGGTGGAGTAGTGCATATCGCTGCTGGAGTAGCTGGACTTGTGGGCTGTATTATGCTTGGTAAGAGAAAATATGCACAAGGAATTATGCCTCATAATTTACCTCTTTCTTTCATTGGAGCTGTTTTTCTTTGGATGGGATGGCTTGGATTTAATACAGGAAGTGCTTTGAGTGTAAATTCTGTTGCGGTGAATGCATTTTTGACAACTAATTTTTCTGTGGTTGGTGCAATGCTTTCGTGGATGTTGGTAGAATGGATTAAATATGGCAAACCTACTTTATTGGGAAGTATTACAGGAATTGTGGCAGGACTTGTAGCTATCACACCATCAGCTGGATTTGTTACGCCTTTTGCAGCAGTTTTGATAGGATTTATAGCATCGCCTATTTGTTTTTTTGCTATTAGTTATTTAAAATCCAAATTTGGATATGATGATACTTTAGATGCTTTTGGTTTGCATGGAGTTGGTGGAATATGGGGCGGAATCGCAACTGGGCTTTTTGCGACAAGTTCTGTGAATGGAATCATCAAGGAAGATGCTGCTGGAGAAGGGTTGTTTTATAGTGGTGATGTTAGTTTGCTAGTTGTGCAGATTGTAGCGGTTTTGGCTTGTTTTGTGTTATCAGGAGTTGTGAGTTATGTAATCTTAAAAATTATTGCCCTTTTTAATCCTCTTAGGGTAGAAGAATCTCAAGAGATTAATGGTTTGGATCAGGCTTTGCACGGAGAGATTGCTTATCGCTAAGAGTGCTTAAAAAGCTTGAAATAAGGTTAATTTTGGCTTTTTGGATATGATCTTTGATTTGATTCCCATTGGGTTTTGATTTTTGAGATTGTATCCATTCTTTGGGAGAGTAAGAGTTGATTTGACTAAAGAGTTCAATGATCTTTTTACTCTCAAGTGTGGTATATTGAGCTTGACTAATGCATCTTTTGTAATCGGCTTCAAAGAATCTAATTTGATCAAGCAAGAGGGTTTTATCGCCTTTGAAACTATGAAAAAAATCAAGTATTTTAGAAGGGTGCATAGCAAAGAGATGAGTAATTTTAATATGATTGCCAATTAAAATCAGCATTTTTTTTTGGATTGTTTTTGGGATTTGCATATCAATAAGAGATTCTACTTTTTTTGGATTATCATATTCATTAGGGTTTTTAGAGTTTCTATAAGTGTATGGTTTTGCAATATTGTGATAAAGAGCTGTCAATTTAAGAAGTAAAGAATCATTATCAAGGCGTTTTAAAACTTCCATTGTATGGACAAAAACAGAGGATTCTAAGTGATTGGGATTGTATTCTTTTAGTATGGTGAGTGCATAGATGGAGGGAAAGATTTCCTTTAAAACACCAAGCTCAAAGAGAGTTTCAAAAAATAAATGGCTATTTTTCTGGCTTAAAACTTGTTTGATTTCTTCAAATACACGATTGGGTTCTAGCGTTTTTAATTCTTCTTTCATTGAATGGACTAAAACTTTGGTGCTTGGGTGAATCTTCCAGTGAATGCCAAGTTTTGCTTTAAATCTTGCAAGTCTTAAGATTCTTAATGGATCTTCGCAAAAAGCAGGTGAAGTGTGGCGTAAAATCTTATTTTGTAAATCTTTTTTGCCATTAAAGGGATCAATAAGAGTGTTTGAATTTAAGTCTAATGCCATAGCATTAATGCTTAAATCACGCCTTTTTAAATCTTCTAGCAATGTGACATTATCGGTTTTATAACTAAAACCATTGTAACCTTTTGTAGTCTTGGTTTCTTTTCTAGCAAGAGCAATTTGCGTGTGAGAATCAATAAGGAAAACGGGAAAATTTTTGCCTACTTTTTGGTAGCGTTGAAAATCATTTTCGCTAAATCCAACTGCTACATAATCTTTGTCCTTGGTGGGAAGCCCTAAGAGATAATCTCTAATCGCACCACCTACAAGATAAATTTTTTTAGTAAAGCCCGTATTTTCCATCAATTCGTTTGTAAATCACACGCATTTTAGAATCTTTATCATTAAAAACAAAGAATTGCTGTGAGCTACTTTTGAGCCTTTCTAAGGCATCTTCAATGTCTAAAGGTTTGTGTAAATCTAAATCCATTGGCACAATTTCATCTTCTTGATTTGAAGCTTTGGCTTCGTTTCTTAGGATTTCTATTGCTGTGATCTCTTCACTTGGTGTAGCTTGTTTATGATTGATTTTATCGTGGTAGCGACGCAAAACTTTGTGCATACGCGAAAATGCTAGATCAGCAGCTGTGTAGAGATCTTTATCTTTTTGACTAATGACAATAGTATTTGTTTTGGCGATAGATAGAGTAATATCGATTGTATAAGAACGCTTTTTCTTTTCTTTCCCCTTTTTTTCTTGATAGGAAATAACAATGCGTGTGCTTAAAATATTGAGATTATATTTTTCTAAGCTTTCACTAAGGCGAAAAATGTAGTTTTTAATCGAATCGGTTAATTCAAAATGCCGCGAAGTAATAGTTGTATTCATTATATCTCCTTTGTTTTTATTGTAGCATAAAAACTTTTTTATAGGGCATTTTGCATACTGCTAATGAGGTTATTTTTATGATAAGTGATTCCAAGAGAATCCATAAAAATTTCAAAAGCAAGGATAGCTTGGTTAATGAGCATCATTTTTCCATCTTGTGTGGGAATGTGTAGATTCTTAGCAAGATTTAAAAAAGGAGTTTGGATTCCATAGATTAAATCAAAGGCAAGTTTAGAATCTTCTAAGAGGGCTTTTAATTTGGATTCTTCAAGAGGCAGGGAATTTTGGATTAATCCAGAGGGTGTAGTGTTGATAATAATATCATAAGATTCTTGTTTAAAGAAATTGTCATAAGTGGAGCATTGAAATCCTAAGGCAATAAAAGATTCAAGTCTTTCTTTGGAACGATTGAGAATAGTTGTGGTTATTCCTTTGTCCTTTAAGATGCAGGCTACCGCTTTTGCAGATCCTCCAGCACCAAGAATGAGAGCATTTTTGAATTGGAATTTTTCAATACATTGATAGAAGCCAAGTGCATCGGTATTGTAACCCAAAAGTTTATTTTCTTTAAAAACCAGTGTATTAACCGCTTGGATTTGTTTGGCGATTCCAAAAACTTCATCGCAGTGTGAAAATGCGGTTTCTTTGTAAGGTATGGTAACATTAGCACCTTTAAGTTTTAGTGAGGTTAGGGTAGAAAAATTCTCTGAGTTATCTAGGCAATAGCGTCCATAGTAACCTTTGATTCCAAGAGTTCTAAAAGCGGAGTTATGCAAAAGTGGTGAAAGAGAGTGAGTAATAGGATTTCCAATAACGGCAAATTGCATAGATTAAATCTCTTTAAGAAATCTTCTCATTACCCAACCGCTTTTATTAGAAGTGGGGTTAATATCTTGGATTTTTACCCATTCTCCAGCACTCTCTAAAACTTCAACACTATCTTCAGGTGTGAGAACGCCTAGAACCTTTGCTTGTGTGCTTGGCATTTGACGAATATTAAGCCGTGGAGCTAATGAAGTAAAAAATTGAGGTAAATCAATCTTGATCACTTCCGTGTCTTGAGAAATAACTTTTTGAGGTAGGGTTTGTGTGTAGGTCTTTACAACCCAACCCAATGCTTTGCTATTTTGACTTGCTCCAATTAAAAACCATTCGCCATTATCTTCTAAAACAATGGCTTGAATATAAGGTGTAAGTTTGCCAATAATAGCAGAATTGACATTGGGTTCTTGACGAATATTAAGTGAGGGAACTTTAGAAGTAATTATTTTTTTATTTTCTACTTTAATCTCCACTTTTTCTTCTATCTTATTTTCTACTAATGTTGGTGTATTGGGTTGTGGAGTTTCTAGCTTTGGATCTTGTATAGGCTCGGGGGTAGTTGGTGATTCTTTTGGGGTTTCACTCTGCATAAGTTCTGCTTCGGTAATAGGTTTTGTTGTTTTTAGATCTTGCTTTTTTAAAATTTCAAAAATAGAATAATAAATAGCAAACACTAACAAAAGCACAAAAATGGGAAGCGGATAAATTTTAAAAAAACGCTTTATGTTAGCTAACATAATATCAGCCTTTTTATAGAAAGTTCTTAACATTATAGCATAAAGACGCATTTTAGACAAATTTTATTTCGTGATTACCTTTTGTGAGTTCTCCTAGAATGTATCCTTGGGATTCTTTTGCAACAAAATCTGCATCTTCTTGAGAGCAAACAAAAATCATACCGACACCCATATTAAAGGTGCGGTATTTATCTGTTTCTTCGGTGTATTTTGTTAGTAAATCAAAAATAGGTAAAGTTTTGATTTGGTTTTCTTTGATGAGGGCATCAAGGTTATTAGGAAGGCATCTTGGAAGATTTTCAATGATTCCGCCTCCTGTAATGTGTGCTAAGGCTTTGATTTTATTTTGGAGTTTTTTGAAAGTTTTAACATAGATTTTAGTGGGCGTTAGCAAGGTTTGAATAAGAGGTTTGCCATCAAAATTAGCTTCCAAATCAATTTTATTTTGGCTTAGAATCTTTCGCACTAATGAATATCCATTTGAGTGGATTCCGCTACTTGGAAGCGCAATTAATACATCTCCCGCCTTGGCTTGATTTTCTCTTTGAACGATTTCTTTCTCTCCAATTCCAACAGCAAATCCTGCAAGGTCAAAATCTTTTCCTTCATACATTCCAGGCATTTCAGCAGTTTCTCCACCAATTAAGGCGCATTCAGCTTCCAAGCAACCTTGAGTGATACCTTTAATCACTTCTAAAGCCTTATTTTTATCAAGTTTTCCTGTAGCGTAGTAGTCTAAGAAAAATAAAGGAGTAGCAAAATTACAGATAAGATCATTCACGCACATTGCTACTAAGTCAATCCCCACGCTATCTAAGATTCCATAATCAATTGCTAGGCGAAGCTTTGTCCCAACGCCATCAGTGGCGGCTAGAATCACAGGTTCTTTATATCCACTAGGAAGTGCATAAGCTCCACTAAAAGAACCAATTCCGCCTAAAACATTAGCATTAAAAGTTGATTTGACAAGCCCTTTTAGGCTTTCTACTAATGCGTTGCCCTCTGCAATATCTACGCCCGAATCTTTATAATTAAATTTTTGCATTAAAATTTCCAAAATAATAAAATTGAATATAAAATGATACAAAAAAGTAACTTAAGAGTTTTTTGTAAGGTTAATTTTGCTTTGAATGAATAATCTTTGGCAAAATTTAATTTGCCTAAGGTATAATTATCTAAAAATGCAAATATTTAAGGATGAAAAATGCAAGCACCCTATCTCAAACAATTTCCTGATGAAAATGGATTTTTTGGCAAATTTGGTGGAAGTTTTGTGCCAGAGCCTATTGCTAAGGCTATGGAAGAGATTAATCAAGCCTATAATCTTATCGCGCAAAATAGCGATTTTATCGCAGAGCTTCGCAAGATTCGTAAACACTTTCAAGGGCGCCCTACACCAATTTATTTTGCACATAATTTAACCAAAGAATATGGCGGTGCGGGAATCTATCTCAAGCGAGAGGATTTAAATCACACCGGCGCTCACAAGCTTAATCATTGTATGGGCGAGGCACTTTTGGCAAAATTTATGGGCAAAAAGAAGCTCATAGCAGAAACTGGAGCAGGGCAACATGGCGTGGCTTTGGCTACTGCTGCAGCGTATTTTGGGCTAGAGTGTGAGATTCATATGGGTGAGATGGATATAGCAAAAGAACACCCAAATGTCGTGCGTATGAAGATTTTGGGGGCTAAGGTTGTGAGCGTAAGTCGTGGAGCCAAAACGCTTAAAGAAGCCGTAGATTCAGCCTTTGAAGCATATTTGAGTGATCCAAAAAACACGATGTATGCCATTGGTTCTGTGGTAGGTCCTCACCCATTTCCTAAAATGGTGCGTGATTTTCAAGCGATTGTGGGTATTGAATCTAAAGAGCAATTTTTGGAGATGACAGGGGAATTACCAGATATTGTGTGTGCGTGTGTGGGTGGCGGAAGCAATGCTATGGGAATTTTTAGTGGTTTTATTGATGATGCCATAGATCTTGTGGGTGTGGAGCCACTAGGGCGTGGCAGTGCGCTTGGAGAGCATGCAGCAAGTCTAAGCTATGGAAGTGAGGGTGTGATGCACGGATTTAATAGCATAATGCTTAAAGATTCTCATGGAGAACCAGCACCGGTATATAGTGTGGCAAGTGGGCTTGATTACCCAAGTGTGGGACCAGAACACGCGTATTTGCATAGTATCGGACGCACAAAGATTGCAGCTATTAGTGATAAGGAAGCCATTAGTGCGTTTTTTGCGTTGAGTAAAAAAGAGGGCATTATCCCTGCTATTGAATCTAGTCATGCTCTAGCCTATGCGCTAAAGATTGCACCAGAATTAAAGGGTAAAAAAATTCTTGTGAATCTTAGTGGTAGAGGGGATAAGGATATCGATTTTGTGGTAGAAAAATATGGCTATGGCGAGTGAAGTGTTTTGTTGAAAATTTTAGAATTTCAATGGAGTATTTTTTGTTAGCATAGTTTGCTTTTTTGAATTTTTGGAACGGAAAATAGCTTCTTTAATGGCATTAAAATAGCTTTTTAGGTTGGCTTTGTTGTGATAGGCAATATCAAAAGCCGTGCCATGATCTACAGAAGTGCGAATGATAGGGAGATTTAAAGTAAAATTGATACTTTCTTTAAAATAAAGTGTTTTAAGCGGAATTAGTCCTTGATCGTGATACATAGCAACATAGTATTTTAAGTGTTTGCCAATAAAAGCAGTATCAGGAACGAGTGGCCCAATAAAGATTTCTTTGCCTAATTGTTCATTAACGCAATGGATTGCTTGTTTGATTGCATTTTCTTCATTGCCTAGAACGCCTAAATCACCAGCGTGCGGATTTAAACCCAAAACTCCACAGGGTGTTTTGGTGATGTGGGGAGCAAGATTTAAAAGGAAGCTTGTTAAGGATTCTTCGGTGATTTTATTGGGCACTTCTTTAAGGGGTATGTGATCGGTAAATAAAGCGACATAAAGTTTGGGGGAGCCTAAAATCATAATCGCATCTTGTTTGAATAAATCTCTAAAAGCTTCAGTATGTCCTGCATAGGGAATATTGGCTAATTGCCACGCTTTTTTATGGATTGGGAGTGTAGTTAAGGCTTTGGCTTGTTTGTTTTGTGTGAGATTTAAAGCACAAAGAAAACTAGCATAAGAATAAGCTCCACTTTCTTTGGTTAGTGTAGCAGGGATAATTTCTGGAATTTTGGCATTTGGAGAAATGCAGATAAGGTTTTTTGGGATTTTAATATCAAGTATCCTAGCTGCTTTTTTAAGAAGGGGTTTATCAATGCAATAAAGCGGAGTGCAAATTTTAGAAATTTTTTGATGACTTTTGAGTAAAATTTCTAGTCCAATTCCGTTAATATCTCCAACACTAATGGCAATTTTCATTTAATAGCAATCCGCTTGAGTTTGAAGTTTGTAATTAGAATAAATAAGAGATTTTGGAGCTTCAAATAATGCTTCAAATTCAAAAGATTCTTGTTTTTTTAGGGGTTTTTTGTAAGTCTCTTTGTGGCGAAAAATAGGCCTTATTGTGTATTTGATTTGTTGGAATTGATTAGAATTTTTAGGTATAAAGTTTGTTGTTACCACACAACCTTTTAAATCAAGAGATCCGGCATTTTTGATTGTGCCTTTGATGTAGTAGATGTCATCATATTGTAGTTTGCTATTATGGGAAAGAGTGAGTTCTATTTTTTTGAGATAGGTTTGCATAATATATTGATAAATAAAAGGAGAGGCAAAAAATAAAATAGCACTCATAAAAAGCATTAAAAAACACACAATAGTATTTGAAGACAAAAGGATGCTTAAGAGAAAGAAAAGCAAGATTCCTAAAAAAATTGATGAAAGGATTAGGTAATCATACAATGAAAAATATTGAGTAAATTGTGTTAAGAGTGAAAGGAAAGATTCAAGAGTTAGTTGCATTACTTTTCTCTAGAATTTTTTTCTTCAATTCCACTCAGTCCAAAGCGTCGAATGATCTCTTGCTTGACTAAGTCGGGGCTTAGATCTCTATAGGCTAATCCAACAAGAGAATGGTAGAGTAAATCAGCAGTCTCATAAATAATTTCTTTAGCATTTTTATCTTTGATGGCAAAGCCTAATTCAGCCGCTTCTTCAACGATTTTTTTAGCAATAGTGTTTTCGCCTTTGTGATATAAAGAGGCGGTATAAGAGGTATTTGGATCGGAATTTTTTCGTTCTAGCAAGGTGTGATAAAGCGTATCAATAGCACCATAAAGATTGGAAGTATCAATCGTTTTGGAAGATTTTTGCACTATGGAATCTAAAGTAATTTGATTAAAAAAGCAAGTGTGATTGCCTGTGTGGCAGGCAACTCCCTTTTGTTTGACTTTAAGCAGCAAAGTATCCTTATCGCAATCAAGATAACATTCAATAATCTCTTGTGTATGACCGCTTTGCTCACCTTTTTTCCAAAGGCGATTTTTTGTGCGTGAAAAGTAGTGAGCATAGCCACTTTGCAAACTAAGTTCCAAAGCTTCTTTATTCATAAAAGCAAGCATTAAAACTTCATTGGTTTGGTAATCTTGAGCAATAGCTGGAATAAGTCCATTTTGGAGTTTATCCCAAGCAATAGTTTCTAAAATTTCCACTTATTGTCCTGCAGAGCTTGATCTTTGCGTATCTTTAGAGTCAAGCCAAATATTTGGGGTAGAACCACCTGGAGTTAAGAAAATTTTTGCATCACGATTATTTTGAAGCGCTTCATTGAATTTACCTTGCACTTCAATTTGGCGGAGCTGCAAAAGTGAATTACTTAAGCTTTGACTAATAATTCGGTTGGCTTTAGCTTGTGCATCTGCTTGAATAATTGTTGCATCAGCAGCACCTTTGGCTAGGGCAGCTTGTTTTTCTGCTTCTTGTTTTGCTCTTTCTACCTCATATCTTGCTCTTTCTGCTTCTTGTCTTGCAACTTGCACGCGTTCAATTTGTTCTTTGATAGCTATAGGCAAAACAATCTCTGTGAGTTGGATTGATTCTAATTGCACTGGGCGATTTTCTAGGTTATTAATATTTTCGCGGAATCTTTGATCGATGAGTGTAGCAATTTCATTGCGTTTGGTTGGCAATTCTTCAGCAGGAAAACTTCCTACGACATTGCGGACAATTTCACGAATAACAGGAATAATAATTCTTTCTTCCCAATTTTGCCCCCAAGTAGCGATAGTTTGGGGCACTCCTAGTGGATCTAAGCGGTATTGAACAGCTAATTCCACAGATACAGATAAGCCTCTTGAATCAAGCACACTAATAGCTTTGTCTCTAATGCTCCCTTCATCAATATTACGAAAATTCTGTGTTTCAGAGCTTGTAAATTCTGCGATTCTTACTTTGGTATTTACAGGGATAATTTTTTGAATTCCGGGAATGAAAAAGTGAATTCCAGGTTGCAATGGCGTAGGATCAAATTCCCCAGTGGTGATTTTTACTCCCACCTCACCACTATTAATAATGGTAAAAGGCTTAAGTAAAAATAAAAGTGCAATAAGAATGATAAGCGCATAAAGTGTTGCCATTTTTTTACCACTTGGTAGGTTAAAAGATGGCATTTTGGGATAGTTTTGAAAACCTTTATTGCGATTATTTCCGTTATTACCATTACCGCTATTATTATCGTTTTGAGGTTTATAATTTTTATTTTTTTGTCTTAAATGTTCGTTTAAATCAATAGGCATAAATAACCTTTATGAAATATAAGTTAGCCAATGGCTATATTTTGGGTTGCGTCCATAGACAATATCAAAAAAGGCATTTTGGAGTTTGTAGGTGATTTCTCCTCTTTGCCCATTACCAATGATGCGAGAATCAAGTTCGCGAATTGGAGTTATTTCTGCTGCGGTTCCTGTGAAAAATGCTTCATCGGCAATATAAACTTCATCGCGTGTGATATTGCGTCTTATGACTTCTAATCCTAGATCTTTTGCAAGAGTAATTACGGAATCTTGTGTAATGGATTCTAAAGAAGAATCATTGGGTGGAGTGATTAGCTTGCCTTCTCTAACGATAAAAAAGCATTCTCCACTACCTTCTGCAATCATTCCTGAATCATCAAGTAGTAAAGCTTCTTCATAACCACATTCAATAGCTTCAAATTTTGCCATTTGTGAGTTGAGATAATTTCCAGCTGCTTTGGCTTTCCCAAAAAGTGATTTTATAGAATTTCGAGTGAGTGATGAAGTTTTTACGCGGATACCTTTTTCTAATCCCTCATCACCAAGATAAGCACCCCATTCCCAAGCTGCAATAGCAACTTGCACCGGAGAGTTTTTGTGATAAACTCCCATAGCCCCATACCCTAGATAAATTAGAGGTCGAATGTAAGTGTTACTTGTGAAATTATTATCTTTAATGAGTTCAATTTGTGCTTTTTCAAGCTCTTCTTGTGTATAAGGAGAATCAATTGCAACGATTTTTGCAGAATTTAAAAGTCGTTTGGTGTGTTCTTTAAGTTTAAAAATAGCCATTCCCTTATCGGTTTTATAGGCTCTTGTTCCTTCAAATACTGCATTTCCATAATGCAAAGTGTGGGTTAATACATGGATTTTTGCATCTTTCCAAGGCACGAGTTTGCCATCCATCCAAATTGATTTTGCTTCATTCATTTTTATAAACTCCAATGTAAAAATAAGCATTGGAATATATCAAAATGTTACTTAAAATTTTTTTATGCTATTGAAAAAGAAATTCTTTTGGCGGAGAATCTTCAAAGCTATAACCCAGTAGTGCAATCTTTTGAGCGTGTAGCAAGATTCGATTAGCAGGTTTGCCACCATAGAAAGTATCTCCAATAATAGGATGTTTGATGTGAGCTAAATGTGCTCTTATTTGGTGAGTTCTTCCTGTTTTGATAAGAATCTCTAACTTGGTTTTTTTGCTTTCAATTTCTATGGGAGTGATTTTAGTGTAAGCTTTGATGCCATTTTTCTTAGCTACAATGACTTTAGCAAAATGCCCTTTTTGGATAATAAGGGGCTCGGTAATTTCTTGCTCTTCATCAATGATTCCCTCTACAATAGCAACATATTGCTTAAAGATTTGTTCTTTTTTGAATTCTTCTTTGGCTTTGAGATGAAATGGGCTATTTTCTTTAATGAGCAATAAGACACCACTTGTTTCTTTGTCAAGTCGATGGAGTAGTGCCCATTGAGGATAGAGTTTAACAATTTCTTCTGAAGTTAAAAAAGCGGGTTTAGAGAGGGCAAGGATATTTTCATCTTGAAAAATTATTTTAATAGGCGGGAGCTGTTGGATTTTAAAATGAGTATTTGGGCTAAGTAAGGCACGGGCAATTTTAAGCTTTTTTCCTTGAATAGTAACTAGCCCCCTATCAATAAGATTCTTTGCTTCATTGTGGGAAATTCCTTCTTGCGCACTTAAAAGTTTATAAGCTTTTTGTGCATTGTTTGGAATCTTTGTAGGAATGTGTTGATTTTTTTTGGGTGAATTTTTAGTTTGTTTTGTTTTCATTTTTCATTCCTTATAATATTGATAATTTTGGTAATATCCAGTTTTTTTGTAATTTTACTTGGAGGGAGTAAATCGGATTTTGCGAGTATTTTATGGAGGTTTTCTAAGTTAGTTAAACTATAATTTTGAAGTGATTTAAAAAGACTTTTTTGATTATAGATATAAGGACCGCTAATGAGTTTAGTTCTAAAAAATGCCGGTTCTATTGGATTATGCCCACCAATATTTGGCAAAAAACTCCCACCTAAAATGACTAGTGAAGCAATAGAGTAGAGATTGTTTAATTCTCCTAGAGTGTCAATAAATCCAAAAGGTGCATTAATGCTAACTTGGATTCCATTTTGAGAAGCAACGCTTAGGTTAGGGCAATGATTTTGTTTAAGAAGTGCATTGAGTGTTTTTATTAGAGATTTAAAGCGTTCTGGATGACGAGGGGCAAATAGGATTCTAGGATTATTGGGCGAATTTTTAGGAAGAATCTTTAGAATCTCTTTGAGAATTAAGACTTCTTCTTGTTGGGAATTTTTTTCATGTGTGCTAGCAATTAACCATAATTCTTGAGAGGGTTTTTGATAATGTTTTGTGATTTGTGGAATTTCTGCGAGCTTGAGATTTCCAAAAACTTTAATATTTTTTGCCCCTAGAGTTTTAAGGTATTGTTTATCTTTTTTCTCTTGACAAAATATATTATCAACAAGGGTAAAAAGTCTGCGATAAAAGAAAGTTAGCTTACGATATTTATTGTATGAATTTGATGAGATTCTAGCATTGATTAAAAGGGTGGAGGCTTTTTTATTTTTAGCGCAGAATAAGGGCATAAGCCAAAGTTCAGCTTCTATTAAAGTGAGACTTTTGATTTTGAGATTCTTAGTCCAAAAGGGGATAAAAGTTTCAAAAGGTAAAAAACAAGTGATGGCATTTGGAAAAAGCTGTTTGGCTAGAGTGTAGCCTGTTTGTGTGGTGGTGGTTAAGAGAATTTGTTCGTTGGGCTTTAAAAGGTAGCTTAGGCTTGTGATGATTCCTTGCAGGGATTTTACTTCACCATATGAACAGGCATGAAACCAGTGGATTTGCATTTTGCTATTAATAAAATGGGGAAGAAAAAAACGCCTTTTAATGGAAGTTGTATATTTGGATTTAAAACTTAAAAAAAATAAAAAAGGCAAGGCGCAAATATGCGCTATGCAAAGGAGTAAATAGTAAAAGCTTACAAATAAACCCATAAGATTTTAAGCATTTTCTTCTTGATTATAAAGGATTCTTCCGCAATGTGGGCAGGTGATAATATCATCAGAGCGAATAACATCAGAGTAAATTTTGTCATTAATGCGAATAAAACAACCTCCACAAGCTTGTCTAGTGATAGGCACTACACTTGTATTTTTTGCCCATTTGCGGATTTTTTCATAAAAAGAGATGATTTTTTGATCCATTGCTTTGATGAGTGTTTCTTTTTTGTCAAAAACTTCTTGTTGTTCTTTTTTGATTTTTTGAATTTCTGTTTCTACTTTTTTTTCAATTTCTTTCTGTGATTCTTGGAGTGTGTTAATCTTGTCTTGCAATTCTTTGATATTGCCATTTTTGGTTTCTAAAAGAGTGTTTAGACGCACGATTTCTTCATTAGCAAAAGTGATTTGCTCTTTTGCAAGCTCTTCTTCCAAGCTTAAGGCTTTGCTTTCTTTTTCGGTTTTTATAAGCTTAGTTTTTTTGGCAATTTCTTCGAGTTTCAAAGAAAGATCTTCTAGGTGATTTTCATTTTTTTGAATAGAGAGAGAAATATCTTTTGCTGTATTTTTAATCTCATCTACTTGAGTTTGCAGTGCATTTTCTTCAGACAAAAGTTGATTTAATTCTTGGTTGGCTTCTTTGATTCTTGGTTCAAAAGAATCAATTTCTTTATCAAGATTTGCAATTTCTATGAGTTGGGTTAAGTGTTTATTCATAAATTACTCCGATTTTAAAATGACCTTTAAATGTAGCTAAAGGGATTTTTTGAATCTAAAATTATAGCTTTATAGCCAAGATTTGTCAAAAGTGGCAAGAGAATCTCCCCAAAATACCGCTCTAATTCATAATGTCCGCAATCAATGAGATGGATATTTTTTTGCATTCCCTCCATAGCATCGTGATATTTAATGTCTCCTGTGATAAAGCAATCAATGTGGCTTAATTTGCCTATGAAGCTTCCTCCACTTCCGGTGATAAGTCCAATATTTTTGCATTGTGGGTTTGTGGTTTGGGTAATTTTTAGGGTTTGGAGTTTGAATTTTTCTTTAATTAAGGTGCAAAGTGAATGAAAATCATTATCCCATTGAAACTGCACTAAAAATTCTTCTTGTGAGAAATTTTTGATTCCTAGAATTTCTTTTGTGACATATTTACCAAAATGTGTTTTGTCAAAATTAGTATGCATCGCAATGAGTTGAATATTTTTTTGAATAGCTAAATGAAGCAAAGAAGAAGGGTAATATTCGCTAATAATCTGCTTTAGTGGGGAGAAAATCAAGGGATGATGTGTGATAAGCACAGAATCTGCTTCCATTTGCTCTAAAAGATCTTGAGTAACTTCTAGTGCAACATAAATTTGCTTAAAACTCCCTTCTTTACTTCCTAAAATCAATCCAGAATTATCCCATGATTCTTGTAAGGAAAAAGGACTTAATGAATCTAAATCAACTAAAATTTGTGAAATGCTATTTTTTAGGTTTTTTTGCATTTTCTAAACGCTCCATACGCATTGGTTCTTGCTCTTTGTAAAGTATTGCACAAGCTTTTGAGAGATCGCGAATTTTTAAGATATAGTTTTGGCGTTCGGTAGCTGAAATAGCTTTTCTAGCATCAAGCACATTAAAAAGATGACTAGCCAACATAGCACAATCATAAGCGGGTAAGGGAAGTCCAGCTTCTAGGGCTCTTCTACCTTCTTCTTGCATTTTGGCAAAAAATTCAAAAAGCATTTTAGTATCAGCTACTTCAAAATTGTATTTTGAAAATTCATATTCTCCTTCTAAATGGACATCCGCATAAGTGTAATGTTCATTCCATGCAATATCAAAAATATTTTCAACACCTTGTAAATACATTGCAAGACGCTCTGTCCCATAAGTAATTTCTACTGCCACAGGTTCGCAAGGGATTCCCCCAACTTGTTGGAAGTAAGTAAATTGTGTAACTTCCATTCCATCAAGCCACACTTCCCAACCAAGTCCCCAAGCTCCAAGTGTTGGAGATTCCCAATTGTCTTCAATAAAACGCACATCGTGATCTTTGAGATTAAGCCCTAGAAATTCAAGACTTTTAAGATAGAGTTCTTGGATATTATCAGGATTTGGCTTAATTAAAACTTGAAATTGATAGTAACTGCCTAAGCGATTAGGATTCTCTCCATAACGCCCATCTGTTGGGCGACGAGAGGGAGCGACATAAGCAACACTCCAAGGCTTAGAATCAAGACTTCTAAGCAAAGTTGCAGGGTGAAAAGTCCCTGCACCCGCTGGAATATCATAGGGTTGAATGATTAGACAGCCTTGTTCTTGCCAAAATTGTTGGAGTTTTAATAAAAGTTCTGAAAAATATAGCATATTAGTCCTTCTTATAGCCATTGTAAAATAGTTTGTGGAAGTAAGTCTTTGTCTACAACTTGAGTGTGAATTTCATTTTTAGTGAAGAGTTCCAAAATTTGTTTTGGAATGGAGATGGAGAATTTTTGTGCAAGAGTATGCAGTGCCTCTTCATCGCTTAAATCTCCCATTCCCAAGGCTTTTGTGAGAGTTGGTGCAAATTTAGTCCATTCTGCGGTGGAGCAAAGTATGCAAGGAATGCTAGAATCAAGGCTTTGGATTTGCTCATAAGCCTTAATACCACAAGCTGTGTGTGGATCAATAATAATCCCCATAGTAGCGTATTTTTTAAGCGTTTCAAGGCAATAAGAATCTTCACAAAAAGTGGCTTCAAAATATTGTTGTATTTTTTGAAGTTCTGATTTTTCAAGGGAATATTTTTTGTTTTTTTCAAGGCTTTCCATTAGTTCTCTTGTGCGATTTTCTCCAAAGAGGGCAAATAAGATTCGTTCTACATTAGAGCTTTTTAGAATATCCATCGCAGGAGAATAGGTTTTTTGTAAGGATTTATGGGAAATATCATAGATTCCTGTTTGGATAAATTCTGTAAGAATGTTATTAGAATTTGAAGCAATCCAAATTTTTTGGATAGGGAAGCCCATTATTTTTGCATAAAATGCACCAAGTGCATTCCCAAAATTTCCACTTGGCACAATAATATGGACAGGTTTTTTGGTTAGGTTATAAACTTGTAAGCTAGAGTAGATATGATAAAGAATCTGAAATGCGATTCTGCCAAAATTTACAGAATTTGCAGCACTTAAAGAAATATTTTTTTGCTCCAAGGTTGCTTTGAAATTTTCATCTTTCAAGAGATTTTTTAACATATTTTGTGCATCATCAAAATTTCCATTAATTCCAATAACTTTGAGATTCTTTGCTTCTAGGGTTGTCATTTGTAGGCGTTGGACATCACTTGTGCCACCTTTTGGATAAATGCAAACGACTTTAATATGTGGTTTATTTGCAAAGCTTTGGAGGGTAGCAGGACCAGTGTCGCCACTTGTAGCAGTTAAAATAAGATATTCTTTAGAAGAATTGCTAATAAAATCACTAAAGATTGAACCAAAAGGTTGCAATGCCATATCTTTAAAGGCGCGTGTTGGACCACAATAAAGTTTTTGGATATAAAGCGTTTCGTTGATTTTTTCAAGTGGAGCGGGAATTTTTGAATCATCAAAGTTTTTGTAGAGTTTTAGAGCATTTTCAAGGATTGAATCTACAATGCCTAATCCCAATGCTTTAAAAATATTTTTTGCAAGAGAAGTATAATCTAAATTTGCAAAGGATTGAATTTCTTCTTTAGAAAAAGTGGGTAAATTTTTTAATGTATATAATCCGCCATAAGGGGCATTGGGGTTTAAAAGAGCATCTTTAAAAGTTATAGAAGGGCAATCGCCTCCTCTTGTCCCTATGAAGTATTGTTGTTGCACGCAAGTCCTTTTTTGTTAAAAATGGCGTATTTTATCACATTTTAAGCTAAAAAAATCTTAGTCTTTTTGTTTTGAATAGGGATTTTTGAAGTTTATGTTTTTTTAATAAAGAAAAGTTTTTTAAAAGGGAGCTTTTCCTAGAAATTTAGGAAAAGTAAAGAATTAAAAAGGCCAAACTGATTCAATGAGTTTTGTTCCCCAGCCTTTTTCTGTGCTTTTCTTGAGCTCTCCTTGAGTGTCATACATAATTTTTGCATCGGCAATGTATTGAGATTCTATAGTATTGTTTCTTGCAATGTCTGTTGGGCGAACAACGCCGCTTAGATGAATAATTTGTTTTTCGCCATTAATTAGCACTTCGCGACTACCTTCAATAAAATAATTACCATTTTGTAAAACTTTAATAATTCTTGCGGCAATAGTTGTTGTAAAAGTTTCTTGGCGGTTTTGAGTTCCTGTTCCTGCATAAGTAGAAGTGTTATTTCCTAGATTGATTCCAAAACCTGTGGCATTGTTGATTCCATTGACAATGCTTCCAATGCTTGAGCTAGATCCTGCATAAGAAAGGCTTGGTCCTCCAAAAGTTCCGCTTGAGTTTTCATTAAGGTTTTTGTTAGCACTTGAACTTGCTTGAGCTGTTTGATTGATAATGACGGTTACTAGATCATTTAGCTGCATTGCGCGTCTGTCAGAAAAAAGCAGATTATCTCCTCGCCCAAAAATGCTACCTGGATTCCCGAAATTATCTTCCTCTTCTTTGGGGGGTAATTCTTCAACATAGGCTGGAGGCTTAAAGGAAATTTGTGGATCTGTAGTGGCACAACCATTAAACAAAAATCCATAAATAAAAGCAAGACTTGGGAAAATGGCTTTTAAAAAATGCGTGGTTTTTTTCATAACTTATCCTTAAGTGTTTTTAGTGTTTTTAAAAGCAAAGTTTGTTCCAATTGTTTTTATAAGAATATTTTTTGTCGCTTGAATGATCTTGAGTGATTTGGTTTTTTAGATTCTTTAAAAAAAATTTAAAAATTTAAAGTAGAATTTATATTAATTTTTTGTAGAATTACTTGGACTATTTTATATGTATGTTTATTCGGAGGAATTGTGAATATTAAAGATTTTTTGAGGTATGAAAAGGCTTTGCATTTAAATGTTGGCGATATGCAAAGAATCGGGGTTATAACTTTATTTGTATTATTAATTATTATTCTAGTAATGTGGAATGATGATGGAATTACTAATTCATTGTTGTTAGGATTTGCTGCAATTGTTGGTGGATATATGGCGCTTAATATTGGCGCCAATGATGTGGCTAATAATGTTGGTCCTGCAGTAGGCTCTAAGGCTTTAAGTATGTTTGGAGCAATTACAATTGCTGCAATTTGTGAAATTTCTGGAGCATTGATTGCTGGGGGTGAAGTTGTAGATACGGTGCGTTCTGGAATTATTTCTATGGATGCTATTGGTGATTCTAGGAATTTTGCAACTTTAATGTTAGCAGCTCTCCTTTCTGGTGCAATTTGGCTGCACTTTGCTACTGCCATTGGTGCACCAGTCTCAACAACACATTCTATTGTGGGTGGAATCTTAGGAGCAGGTATTGCTGCTGGTGGCTTTGGTGTGGCTAATTGGGTGGAGCTTGGGAATATCGCTGCAAGTTGGATAATTTCGCCTTTAAGTGGAGGGATTATCGCGGCTTTATTGTTATATTTTATTAAAAATACCATTACTTATCAACAAGATAAAAAAGAGGCAGCTAGGAGAATTGTGCCTTATTTGATTGCTTTTATGACTTGGGCGTTTGCTTTGTATCTTATTAATAAAGGTCTTAAAAATATTATTAAAATGGATTTTGTGACAGCACTTATAATGAGTTTTGTGCTTGCTATTGTAGTATTTTTTATAGTTAAGATAACGATTGCTAATGCAGTGGAAAATATGGAAAACAAAAAGGAAGAAATCAATAAGCTTTTCACTATACCATTGATTTTTTCTGCGGCACTTTTGAGTTTTGCACACGGGGCAAATGATGTGGCAAATGCTATTGGACCTTTGGTGGCTATTTATGATGCGTTAAAAGAAGGTTTTAGTCTAGGAAATCAAGCTAATATTCCATTTTGGATTATGTTTTTAGGTGGGCTTGGAATTTCTATTGGTTTGGCACTTTTTGGTCCTAAATTAATTAGAATGGTTGGAAGTGAGATTACTGAGCTTGATCAAATTCGTGCTTTTTGTATTTCTATGAGTGCGGCTTTAACTGTGCTTGTGGCAAGTGAGCTTGGAATGCCAGTTAGTTCTACACATATTGCTGTTGGCGCGGTCTTTGGTGTAGGGTTTTTGCGAGAATATTTAAAGAAACGATATAAACAGATGGAATTAAAGATTTTAGAATCCTATAAGGGCAATGATAGCGAACAAATACGAAGATTTTTGGAGCGTTTTAGAAAGGCTTCTATCAAGAAAAAAGCGGCGATTTTAAAAAGTATTGATAGAAAAAAAGCAAAACGCAAGGAAGGGATTCCAGAGATTAAGAAAAAAGAGCAAAAGCAGCTTAAAAAAGTCTATCAAGAAGAACTTGTTAAACGATCTGCAATTAATAAAATTATCGCAGCTTGGTTAATTACCGTTCCACTTTCTGCATTATTTGGTGCGGTGAGCTTTTTTATTTTACGATGGATGGGGATTTAAACTTGGATTACTCTAAGCCAATTTATATTATTGGTGATGTGCATGGATGTTTGGAAACTCTGTGTGCATTGATTGAAAAGTTACCACAAAAATGGGATTCACAGATTATTTTCACGGGAGATTTGATAGATAGGGGAGCGAAATCTTGTGAAGTTGTGGATTTGGTGATGAAATATAATTATGCCTGTGTGCTTGGGAATCACGAAGAACTAATGTTAGAATATTATCACGCTATTCCCTCAAAGGGTTATAATAAAATTTGGATTAATAATGGTGGTTATGAAGCAATGGAGAGTTACCAAAGAAATGGTGGATTTGAGAAGATTCACGAGCATTTGGAGTGGTTTTTAAAGTTACCACGATTTTTAGAGATTCCGCTTTGTGATGAAAAAGGACAAAGACTTTTTGTAACCCATGGTTTTGGTTTGCCCTATTATAAAGAAAAAGAAAAAAAGGCAGAAATGGTGACTTGGAGTCGGCTAAAATCTCATAATTGGGAAAAAGAAGCAAAGAAAAATTATGGGGTTTTTAATGTCTTTGGGCATGATGTGCGAAAAGTGCCAATGATAATGGAGAATTTTGCGGCAATTGATACGGGCTGTGTGTATGTGGGAGATGATTCTAAAAGTGCGGTGTTAAGTGCATTGGAGTGGCCAAGCAAACAGATTTATCAACAAGATAATTGCGAGAGATAAAATGTCAAAATATAATGTTGTTTTATTGGGCGGCAGTAATTCTATGATGAAAAATGGTATAAAGGTGGGTATCTATGGCTTTGGTATAAAGCTAATCAAATCAAGAGAAAATATGCAAGGGATCTTAAGGGGAGAGAATAAAGTCTTGTGAGCCGTTGCTTGAGTGATAAATGGTTGTGCCATAATTAAGTGAAAAATACTGCATTAGGAGTTTTTGTAAAGTTGGCTCTATGCTAGGCTTAAACCAAGCGTTGTTGCTAATGGCAATCAAAAAGCTTGGGGAATCTTGATAAAATTCTTGTCTTGTAGCTTCATAACAAATTGCAATTTGAAAATGTTGGTTTTGGAGAATTGTTGAGTTTGGTTTTTGATTAGAATTGGTTGTAAAATCCACTCCGCCTTTAAAAAAGATTTGATTGATTAAATTTACAAGGAATTGGGGGAGGGGGATTTTTTCGCCAAAAGGAACTAAGATGATTTTATCAAAAATTTGCATTTTACCTTCATAAAAGAGATAAGCACTATTATAATAAGAATTGCCTTGCTTATGGATAGCACCCGTTAAAATTGCTAAATCTTGACTTAAATCCTGCAATATTCTAAGCAGAGAATCTTCGGCATTTAGAGCAATAGGGAAAGCAGTTTCAGGCAAAATTATCAAATCATAATTTTCTTGTTTGGCTTGTTGAATAAGACGAAAATTTTCATCAATAATTTGTTTTAAATTATTAGAATCCCAGCGTAAATTTTGAGGGATATTTGTAGAGATTGTTTTAATTTTAAGGGGTGATTCTTTGGAGGTTGGGTAGAGAGTTTGACTAAATAGTCCAATGCCAAATAAGCCCAAAATAAGCCCAAAAAAGCCTATTTTATAGAATCGCTTTTGAATGAGAAAGCCAAAAATAATAAGGGATATTAACAAAAGAGCAAGAATGCTTTTTGAGGAAAAAAAGTAGCTTTGAGTGAGTGTTAATTCAGGGATAAACCAATTAAAACCAAATGGATGAATAAAACTTGCACAGAGTAGGGCAGAGATTCTGTAGATTGGATTTTTAAAATAACACAAAGCAAGAAAAAAGATTCCAAAAATCAATGCTACAAAAATCCAAACCAATGGAATAAGGTAGGTTAAATTATAAAAACGAAAGCTTAAGCCAATCCAATAAAACCATAAGATTCCAATGCTACTACCGCAGATAAAAGCACTCAAACGAGAAAAATGAAGCAACATAAAAAATCCAAGAATCGCAAAAAAACTAGAAAAAAAAGGGTGTTTCCAAGTGTAAAAAAAGTGTTCTTCGTAAATAAAGGCACTTAAAAAAAGAGCTGCGAGAATCCCCAAAGTAATTTGGGTAAGTTTTGTTTTATTAGATGAAAATATCCCTATCAAGTGAAGTTTCCAAAGCTTAAAGAAATTTCTAATTCCATTTTTTTAAGATGAGCAATGACTTTTTGGAGTTCATCAATATCCTTAGATTTAATACGAATCTCATTTCCTTGAATCTGTGTTTGGACTTTGAATTTTTGATTCTTAATTTCTGCATTAATAGCTTTTATATTTTTGTCATCTAAAGCATCATTGAGTTTATAGGTTATTTTGAGATTGCCTCCACTTGCATTGTCTTTGGAGACTTCTTTTAAAACTTTTAAAGAAAGATTGCGTTTAATGAGTTTAGAATCCAAAATATCCTTAATAGTTTTTGCCTTATTTTCGCTTGCGGCAAGAATAGTTAGGGATTTTTCTTTTTCATTAAAATCCAAATCTTTAACTTTATCATCTTTAAAATCAAAGCGGTTTGCAATTTCTTTTTTGGCTTGCTCTAGGGCGTTTTTAAATTCTTGAATATCAACTTTTGCAGAGAGGTCAAAACTATGTTCCTTGCTTGCCATTTATTTTCCTTTTTATAATGATTTTTTAAAGATTTTTTCTTATCATATCTTTTTTTAGGTTAGTTTTGTGTAAAATAATAGAAACATTTATGTATTTTCTAAAAGGTTTTTTATTTTGAATAGTTTTAGTTATTTTGATTTGATTATCGGTTTGCTCATTGTATTGGTTGGGCTTAAGGGCATTGTAAATGGCTTTATTCGTGAAGTTTTTGGATTGATTGGAATTGTAGGTGGTGTTTTTATTGCCTCAGTTTATGCAACAGAAGCAGGAGGTTGGATAAGTCGACATATTTACACTTTTGAAAATCCATCAGCCATTTCATTGATTGGTTTTTTAGTCCTGCTTGCATTGGTGTGGATTTTATCTTTGGTGATTGCAGAGATTTTACAAAAAGTCACAAGGATTAGTGCTTTAAACTCAATGAATCGTATTTTGGGGTTTTGTTTTGGGGCTTTTAAAACCTTTATGATTTTTTCAATCATTTTTTATGCGATTTCTAATGTTCAAGTAGCAAAAAGATTTATGCAAAAATACACAGATAATAGCTTCTTATACCCATTGTTGCTTGATTCTGGGGAAGTGATTATTAAGTTGGATTTGCCACAAGAGGAAGTCCAAGAAGCTCAAGAAGAATTGAGCAAAAGAAATGAACAATTGCAAGAAAATAGAGAGATTTAATAAATAATTAATTAAATAAGCAAAGAGATTAAAGGAGTTCAGTTGTTTGAAGATGATATTTACATTCAAGGTCGAATCCAAAAAGCCAATGCTCTAAGAGAACTTGGAATCAATCCTTATAGCAATGGGGTGCCAAAGGAAATGGATTGCAAGACATTTTTAGAGACTTTTGATGTGCTTAAAACTCTAGAGAGTGAAGAAAAAAAAGATAGAAGTAAAAATGCGCAGGTTGCGGGCAGAATCAAGTTTATTCGTCTTATGGGAAAAGCAGCTTTTATTAAAATTGAAGACAATAGTGGAATTTTACAGATTTATCTCTCTAAAAATGAATTGGGTGAAGGATTTGATTTATTTAAAAAATACATTGAAGTGGGTGATATTATTATGGCAAAAGGCTTCCCTTTTGTAACCAAAACAGGAGAATTAAGCTTGCACGCCCTAGAGTTTCAGATTCTCACTAAAGCTATTAGTCCCTTGCCGGAAAAATATCACGGATTAGTAGATATTGAAATGCGCTATCGTCAAAGATATTTAGATCTAATTATGAATAGAGAAGTGCGAGATACCTTTGTTTTGCGTTCTAAGATTATCTCTTATGTGCGGAAGTTTTTTGAAGAAAATGGTTTTTTAGAAGTGGAAACGCCAATGATGCATCCAATTCCTGGTGGAGCAAATGCTAAGCCTTTTGTTACTTTTCATAATGCATTAAATGTGGAGCGTTATTTAAGGATTGCACCCGAGCTTTATTTAAAAAGGCTTGTTGTAGGTGGATTTGAGGCTGTCTTTGAGATTAATCGTAATTTTAGAAATGAGGGAATGGATCATTCGCATAATCCAGAATTTACGATGATTGAGTTTTATTGGGCTTATAAAGATTATAAAGATTTAATACGATTAACTAAAGCACTTTTTGATTATCTATTTAAAGTATTGAAACTTCCCAAGACTTTGCAGTTTAATGAAAAAGAGATTGACTTTAGCGAGTTTAGAGAGATTACTTATGTGGATTCTTTAGTTGAGATTGGTGGAATTCCTAGAGATGTTGCTATTAATGAGGATAGATTGTATGAATATCTAGTAAGCCATAATGTAAAATTAGAATCAAAAATGGAATTAGGCAAGTTACAAAGTGAAGCTTTTGATGCTTTTGTGGAAGATAAATTGATTAATCCAACTTTTATTACAGATTTTCCTATTGCTATTAGCCCACTTGCAAGACGCAATGATCATAATCCTGAAATTGCTGATAGATTTGAATTGTTTATCGGTGGGAGTGAGATTGCTAATGGATTTAGTGAATTAAATGATCCATTGGATCAATATGAACGCTTTAAGGCACAAGTTGCTGCAAAAGAAGCAGGAGATGAAGAAGCGCAATATATGGATGAGGACTATATTACAGCACTTTCTTATGGTATGCCTCCAACCGCTGGGGAAGGAATAGGTATAGATCGGCTTGTAATGTTATTAACAGGTCATAACATTATCAAAGATGTGATTTTGTTTCCCGCACTTAAACCACAAAAAAAGGATTAAAATGAGTTATGTTTTGGAAAATTCAGATCAAGAGATTTTTGGTTTCATACAAGAAGAGTTGAATCGTCAAAATACGCATTTAGAAATGATTGCTAGTGAGAATTTCACCTTTCCTAGCGTTATGGAGGCTATGGGAAGTGTTTTAACCAATAAATATGCCGAGGGTTATCCTTATAAACGCTATTATGGGGGTTGTGAATTTGTAGATAAAATAGAAGAATTGGCGATTAATCGAGCTAAAAAACTTTTTGGTTGTGAATTTGCCAATGTTCAACCACACGCTGGTTCTCAAGCCAATGGTGCGGTGTATGCGGCGTTGCTTAAGCCATATGATAAGATTTTAGGAATGGATTTAAGTCATGGTGGGCATCTTACACATGGATCAAAAGTGAGTGTTACAGGACAAATGTATCAGAGCTTTTTTTATGGAGTGGAATTAGATGGGTATATTAATTATGATAAAGTCCAAGAAATTGCTCAAATTACAAAGCCTAATATGATTGTTTGTGGTTTTAGTGCGTATTCAAGGGAATTAGATTTCAAGCGTTTTAGGGAAATTGCAGATAGCGTTGGAGCGATTTTATTAGCAGATATTGCTCATGTTGCAGGGCTTGTAGTGGCAGGAGAATATCCAAATCCATTCCCTTATGCGGATATAGTAACAACTACAACACATAAGACTTTGCGTGGACCTAGGGGGGGTATGATTCTAACTAATAATGAAGAATTTGCTAAAAAAATTGACAAGGCGGTATTTCCTGGAATGCAAGGTGGTCCTTTGATGCATGTGATTGCAGGTAAAGCAGTTGGTTTTGGGGAGAATCTAAAACCAGAATGGAAAACATATGCAAAGCAAGTTAAGGCTAATGCTAAGATTCTAGCTAGTGTGTTGCAAAAAAGAAATTATAAAATCGTGAGTGATGGGACAGACAATCATTTAATTTTGTTATCATTGCTTGATAAAGATTTTAGCGGTAAGGATGCAGATTTGGCATTGGGAAATGCGGGAATTACGGTAAATAAAAATACGGTTCCAGGTGAAATCCGTAGCCCATTTGTTACTAGCGGTGTAAGGATTGGTTCTCCAGCATTAACTGCAAGAGGGTTTAAGGAAGCAGAATTTGAAATTGTGGCTAATAGAATTGCTGATGTGTTAGATGATATACAAAATACACAAAAACAAGCACAAATAAAAGAGGAATTAAAGGAGCTTGCGTTAAAATTCCCTGTGTATAATAAAGCAATATTTTAACATTTAAAAAGAGGTGGAAATGCTAACAGATATGGATTTGAAACTTATCAAGATGATTACCACCCATTATTGGATTAAAGAGCCAGGAATTGGGCAAAAAATTCATCATAATGGTCGGATTTTTTATGATAAGTTTAAAAGGGTTGATGAACCGCTTACGAGGACTATTTTGCAGAGTCACTTTAAAAAAGAAATTACAGTAGCACACTCTCTTGTGAATTCTCAAGAAAAAGTAGAAAATATTGTATTTGATTATAATGGTTTTAATGCAGAGAGATTTTGGCATAGGGCACAGTTGCTTTTAAGAGAAGAAGGATTTATTAACTTTACTGCTTATGAAACAAAGACTCCTGGGCATTTACACCTCTATATTCATAAAGGGCATACAACTTTTCAAGAAGCTTGTCAATTGGGAAAAATGTTGAGTGCAAAGTTAGCACAAAAAATGCCAACAGAGTGGAAAATGTTTCCTTCGCTTGATATTCCAAAGAGTTTTAATATTCTTGCAGTTCCTTATGGAGTTTATAATAAGGAGCGTGGTGCATCTTGGTCGAAACATATGTAAAGGAGAAAAAATGAAAAATATTGAAGAGAGCAAAAAAGAAGAATTAGAGCTTGATGATTTATTGATTAGTGGTAGTGAAGATGAAGAAGTAAGAGAAACTAAGAGTAAAAAGATGATTTTATTGGTGGCAATTGGAGTGGTTTTATTTGCCATTATTATTTTGGTGGTGTATTTATTACAAGATGATACTAAGCAAACTACTCCAACAAACACTACAATTAATAAACCATTAGAAGAAGCAAAATTGCCAGAAGTTTCACAAAAAGAAACAAATACGGATTTTGGGCAAGTTCCAATTCAATCTCAAAATTCTAGTGATTCAGATGAGCAATTCCAAAGAATTATTGAACAAATTAAAGCGCAACAAAAAGAGCAAAGTTTGCCTAATCCGCCTAAAGAACAAGTTGCTCCCACAAAAGAAGTGGTTGCATCAAGTAAGCCTGAGCCTGAGGTAAAAAGGGTGGATAATAATGCGGTAACTCCAAGTGCTCCAAGCACTCCTAATGTAGCAGCACAATTTAATCAAAGTAGCAATGAAATTGCAAAGGGATTTTATATTCAAGTGGGATCTTTTAGTAAGGTTTCTCCCAATAAGGAGTTATTGGGAACTATTAAGGATTTGAATTTTGAATATAGTATGCAAAAATCAGGTGAAGTCAATCGTTTATTAATTGGTCCTTTTAAGACAAAACTAGATGCACAAAAGCAACTTAGTTTAGTTAAAGAAAAACTAAATAAAGATGCATTTATTAAAGAAATCAAATAAGTTTTTACTTATTTGATTAAAAATCAATAATAAAACCTCTCTCCAAATTAGCAAGGTCTTGGTAAAATTCCAATTTTTGGTGTGGGATATTCTGCATCAGATTTTCTATACTTTCTCTTTGGTTATAACCCATCTCACAAATTAAATGTGGAATCTTATTTTCATAGGCGAGTTTAATGATTTGATGAAGGATTTCATCTCCCCTTTCTCCACCAAAGAGAGCCTTTTGTGGTTCAAAGCTAAGAGGAGTTGGTAGAATCTCTCCCTTTTTGATATAGGGGGGATTAGAAATTAATAAATCAAAGGTGATATTCTCTTTTTTGTTAAAATCTAAAAATGCACTTTTATAGAGTTTGACATTGGATATTTTAAATTTTTCAAGATTAACATGCGTATTAAAAAGTGCTTCTGGAATAATATCGCTTGCATAAAAGTTTAAGTTTGAATTAGGCAATAAAAGGGCTAACATAATGCTAATGATTCCGCTTCCAATGCCAATTTCAGCGATATTTTTGCAATTATTTTGCGTAATAATATTTCTTGCTTTATCTACTAAGATTTCTGTTTCAGGGCGTGGTATCAAAACTCCTCTATCAACATAAAATTCTTTTCCATAAAAACTAACTTTATTGATAATGTATTCAATGGGTTCAAGATTTTTTCGCCTTTGGATAAGATCCATAAAAAGCATTTCATGAAATAAAGAGAGTTCTTCTGTGCTATGACTATGAAGATAGATTCTAGGTTGGTTTAGAGTGTGTGAGAGAAGAATTTCAGATTCTAAGCGAGGGCGTTGGATTTGACTATTTTTTAGTGTGTAGGCACCAAAATCTATAGCTTCTTTGAGCGTCATTTGTCACCCTCAAAAGCTAAATGTTCGCATTTTAGAGCAATTAATCGTGCCATAAGGGGTGGATGGGTGTAATAAAAACGCATATAAAGTTCGTGTGAAAGAGGAAATGAATTATTTTCTTTCACAAGCAATAAAAGAGCATTAGCTAAAGCTTCATTGCTAGTAAGCTTTGCTCCAAATTGATCGGCGTTGTATTCATTTTTTCTGCTAAAATAGCCAAGAATTGGGGTGAAATAAAATCCAATTGGCGCACTTAAAAGAATCAAGAATACAATGATGCTATGTGGAGATTGTGTAAGACTAGCCTCTGCAAATAGAGATTGTGGGAGGTTAGCAATGAGCAACAAAAGAATAAAAAAGAAAGATAAAACAAGTCCCATCATTTTATAAATATCGTTATGTTTAAAATGCCCCAACTCGTGTCCTAAAACCGCTAAAATAGAATCTTTTGGAATTTTTTCTAGGAGCGTATCAAATAAGATTACCCGCTTTGTTTTTCCGATTCCTCCAAAATAAGCATTTAATCTGCCATCTCGGCGTGAAGCATCCATAACAAAGACCCCGTTAGAATAGAATCCAACTCTAGTTAAAAGATTTTGGATTGCATTTTTTAAGTCTTTATCTTCTAAGGGGGTAAATTTATTAAATAAAGGTGCAATTAAAGTGGGATATAAAAGGTTGGTTGCGATAATAAAAAGAGCTCCTATGATAAAAGTATAAAATTCCCACGAGGGAATATTGGCAATAATCCAAGCAAAAATAAAAGTTAAAATACCGCCTAATACCAATAAAAGTAAAAAAGATTTTATTGTATCGGCAAGAAAAAGTTTGATTCCACCTTTGGCAAAGCCAAATTTTTTGTCAATCACCAAAGTTTTATAAGCATCAAATGGTAAAGAAAAAAGGCTTTGAATGAATAAAAACAATAAAACAAAGAGTGTGCTACCTAGGGGTGAATCTGTGGGTAAGAAAGATTCTAGCATTTGTAATCCAAAGAGAATCCAAATTCCCAATAAGCAAAAATCCACAAAAGTATTTAAAAAAGAGATTTTTTCTTTGATGATAGAATAATCGGCGGCTTTTTTAAAAGATTGAGAATCTAAAATATAAGGTTTTTTGTTGCGTTGAGTTTTTAAAAATTTAAGTTGAATTAGGCTAAGAATCATTTTTGGGAGCGTCAAAAGCAAGCCATAAAATAAAATAAAAGACATCAATTTCCTTGTGATGAATGAATTTTTAAAATTATAGCAAAAGTTGATGAAAATAGAGTTTTAAAGGGTAGTTTGCAAGGAGTTTTGTTATAATTTGTAAAATATTATGGGTTGGAGAATTATGGCTTTTTTAGAGAGAAATGATATTGCAATTGATTTGGGTACGGTTAATACTATTGTAAGAAATAATGCAGAAGATATTATATTTTGTGAAGCTACTTGTATTACTTTGGAAGATATGGGCGATTCTAAACGAGTGGTGTGTATTGGTGATCAGGCAAAAAAAATGATGGGACGCGCACCAAGCAATTTTGAAGTGATTAATCCACTTTTAAATGGAGCTATTAGCGATTTTGAAACAACAAAGACTTTTATTAGTGCTTTGATTTCTCTTGGGCAAACTTGGAAACTTGCTCCGCGTGTAGGGATTAGTATTCCAAGGAATCTCACGCAAGTAGAGCGACATTCTTTATATGAAGCTGCAATACTTGCAGGAGCCAAAGAGGCTTTTTTGATAGAAGATCCCTTTAGCGCTAGTGTAGGGGCTGGTCTTGATATTAGCACGGCAAGGGCAAAGATGGTGATTGATGCGGGTGGAGGCTTGATTGAAGCGAGTGTTATTTCTCTTGGGGGCTTGATTGCAAGTGCTTTTACAAAAGAAGCAGGAGATTTTATTGATTATGCTTTGATGGAATATTGCAGATATAACAAAAATATTGGTATTAGCAAGGAATTGGCAGAAAAAATTAAACGACAAATCAAAGTTTTTGGTGAAAATCCTATTATTAATATTGGAGCTAAATCTTTATCTAATGGAATGCCTATTTCTTATGAACTAAATTTAAATGATTTAAAACATGTGCTTTTGGCAGGAATGTTTAAAGTTAAAAATACGATTTTAGAAGCTATTCAAAAGTCTCCTCCGCAAATTGCTCCCGATTTAATTGAAGATGGAGCAATTTTGACTGGAGGTATGGCATTAATAGAGGGAATGCGAGAATTTTTGGAAGAAGAGCTTAAAATGAAAATTATTCTTTCTCCTAATCCTTTGTTGGATATTTCTAAAGGGGCTTGTATGATTATGCAAAATTATGATGCTTATGATAGAGTGGAATGGGGCGGAGGAAATCTGATTGATAATTCCTAGTGGTTTAGATCTTTGGTTGAGTGAAGGGGGGAGAAATATAGCCTTTCACGCTGGAAATTTAACCAAAGAAGCAGTTAAGCAAAATCAAAGTATAGAGCTACAAAGTCGTGGTTATTCTGTAGAGCAATTGTGTTTTTTAAATCAAGTGCATGGGAGTGATATTCTAAAGGCTTCCAAAAGTGGTTTGCTTGGTGATGGAGATGGGATTATATTAGACAAAACAGGCTTAGTGGGCTTAATTATGGTTGCAGATTGTAATCCCATTGTGATATATGATAAAGTTAAGCGAGTTTTAGTGTTGCTTCATGCAGGTAGGCTTGGAGTAGAAAAAGGGATTGTTTTTGGGGCATTTTCTCTGTTACAGAGAGAATACCAAAGTCGCTTGGATGATCTCTTTGTCTATATTGGTCCTTCTATTAGAGGGTGTTGTTATGAAGTAGGTGTAGAAGTTTTGAGCGAAGCACTAGAGAGCGGAAAAATTGCAAAAGAAGGAAAAATCTATTTAGATTTAATAGAGGTTTTAAAAGGGCAATTTAGGGAAATTGGTATTTGCAATTATGAAATTAATCCGCTTTGCACTTGTTGTAGTGGGAGATATTTTTCTTATCGTAGAGATAAGAATTGTGGGAGATTTGGAATATTTGCAAGTTTGACTGACAAGTTTAACTAAAAGGCAAGGAGATTCTGCATAGAGCAGAATCTAGCCTTTAGTGTAAAGCCGAATTAAGTTCTATTTTTCGATTAGAGCGGAAAGCAATCATAACACCACTCTTAGAATCACATCGGAAGTGGATTCCATTTTTACCTGAGAGTTCTCTACCTTTATAAAGTCCATTGTCTTTGATTTCAAAATCTGGATTAATTTCTTTGATTTTTTGAGCTTCTTGTGGGGTAATTTGGAAAATTGTTCCAGCTAGAATGGCGATTCCACCATCTACAATGCACCCATCGCCTAAGCTAATACCTGTAGAGCTATTCACGCCAAGGAGGCAGTTTTTACCAATGCTAATGGGATCAGAGTTACCACCACTTAGCACACCCAAGATACTTGCGCCACCACCAACATCGCTACCTTCTCCGACAATTACGCTAGATGAGATTCTACCTTCATTCATGCACGCACCCATTGCACCAGCATTGAAATTCACATAACTAGCACCCGGCATTTGTGTGTAGCCACCTGTGCCTAAATACGCACCAAAGCGAGTTTTTGCGGTGTCAAGGAGGCGGATATTGTCGTATTGTGGAATGACTTGCATTAAGTAGCGTGGGAATTTATCAACAAAATCAATTGCAGGGAATTCTCCTCGCATTTTGAGTGCAATTTCATTTTCTCTTAGCCAATCTAGCTCAAAAGGCACATTTCCACTCCAAGCTACATTACTTAAAAGTCCAAAGATTCCATCCAAATATAGACTTCTAAGAGGTGCCTTACCTAAAGAAAGTGCAAGGAGTTTCATATAAGCTGATTCAACACTCTTGCATTGTTTATCTTCATAGAGAGCACAGAATCGGTATCTAAAATCTCCATTTTCAGTATAGATTCTGTCTTCTTGTAAGGCGCGTTGCAATTCTAAAACTACGGCTACATTTTTGTGTGCGTTAGGATTGCTTTGGGTTTCTGCTAGGTAAGGAGAGAAAGCTTCTAGAGCTTTGATGACAAATTCTTCTGTGATACCAAAAACCAATTCACTTTCACAATCTTCTAGGATTTCGCATTCTTCACGCAAATCCCAAAAAATAGCATAACTGCCAAAGTTTTCTTGCCAGTTTAAAACAGGATAAGTGGCTTGTAAAACTTTATTGCTCATAACTCCAACATCAGCATAACAGATTCCAAAGCCAAGAGGTGCTTTGTATTCGCTTTTTGCTTGAATCTCGCTCACTTTTTGTTTAAATTCATTTGTATTCATATAAAATCCTTCTATTTTTGTTTGCCATTATAACGAAAGTTTGAAAATTCTACAAAAATTTAAAGTGAAGTTGGAATATAATTAAAACTTAGAAATTAGGGGAGTGGATTTGAAAATGCAACAAGAATTTTTGTTTTTAGTGTTAATGGGTGCGGTTATAGGAATCTTGTTTTTAGGCTTGTTGGTTGCCTTTTTATCAAGGAAACCTAAGGCATCTAATGCTATAGAAAAAATTCCTAGTGCCCAAGAGATTTTAGAAGTTTTAAAACAAAAAGACAAAAGCTTAGAAGACTTAAAAAAGTGTGTCAAATTAGCTAAGATTCATTATAGCACTTATATGGAGGAAATTTTAGATTTTGATGTGCAATTTGTATTGTTACTTGCAACACACAAAGCGGTCAATGCAAAATTGCTTTTAGAGATTGAATTGTATTTTAAAAATGCTAATCCTAGTCGCAAAGAGATTGTAGATAAGGCATTAGGGGTTGGAGTAGCAAACCGCAAGTGAGAGCTGTTTAGCAATAATAAGGTTTTTTAGAAACTAATTATTAGAAAGGAATGAAAATTTAAGCTAATTTCTATATAATTTCTTTAAAAAAGGGGTAAAAATGCAGTGTCCAGTTTGTAGTGGTGTAGATTTAGTGATGAGTGAGAGAAGTGGTGTTGAGATTGATTATTGTCCAAAATGCCGTGGAGTATGGCTTGATAGGGGTGAATTAGATAAAATTATTGAGCGTTCTACTCAAAATGCACAATCTCCAAAATATGAAGAAAGAAGGCAATATGAGGATACAAGGTATAGAGAAAGTTACCAAAAGCCTAAAAAACGAGAAAGTTTTTTGGGTGAATTATTCGATTTTTAGACTATGATTATTATTCCTGCTCGATTAAAATCCACTCGCTTCCCCAATAAGATTCTTGTTTCTGTTGGTGGGATTCCTATGGTGATTCGAGTTGCCAAAATAGCAAAAGAAGTGGATGAGGTTGTGATTGCTTGTGATGATGTTAGCGTTCAAGAAGTGTGTGAGCAATATGGCTTCAAGTCTATTCTAACAAGCAAAGAGCATGAGAGTGGCACGGATAGAATCGCAGAATGTGCAAGAATTTTGGGCTTAGGACAAGATGAAATTATCATTAATTTGCAAGGAGATGAGCCCTTTATTGAAAAAGAAGTGATACAAAAGCTAAAAAGTCTTATGGAATCTAAAGCACAAGAAAGAGGAGAAATTCCTTTTATGGGGAGTTGTATGCGAGTGATTTCCAAAGAAGAAGCAGAGGATCCAAATTTAGTTAAAGTTGTGCTAAATAAAGATAAGGAAGCAATTTATTTTTCGCGCTCTAGGATTCCTTATGATAGAGAAAATATTCTTGATTCACACGATAAATGGCGGTATTTTGGGCATTTAGGAATCTATGCCTTTAGCGGAAAAAGTTTGCAAGAATTTTGTGATTTACCCAAGTCTTCCTTAGAAGAAATTGAGAAATTAGAGCAATTAAGAGCTATAGAAAATAAAAAAACGATTGTAATGGCAGAAGTAAATAGTCGATCTTTTGGGATTGATACTAAAGAAGATTTAAAAAGAGCCTTAGAAATTTTTTCCCTTTAATAATGAAAATTTGTAGATTCTAGTTTGTTTGGCTAAAGGCTTAGAATCTACAAAACTTCAATAGTATTTATAATTAATTTATTTTTAACTAAATGATAAAATTTACCTTTTGTGAAAATAGCCGATTTTAAAGAAAGTAAAGCTATGGATTTTAATTTTCTTTAAGGTTTTTTAGAGTAAAAGCTAAATTCATTTTGATTTTTTAGAAAATGAAAGATTTTATAAAGATATTTGAATAATTTGAAAGGATAATAGAATGAATCAGTCTAGCAAAAGGGTTTATTTGGACAATAATGCAACAACAATGTTAGACCCTAAAGCTAAGGAATTAATGGATCCATATTTTTGTGAAAAATATGGTAATCCCAATTCCTTGCATATTTTTGGAACAGAAACGCACAAAGCCATTCGAGAAGCTTTCAATCATCTCTATGAGGGCATTAATGCAAGAGATGAAGATGATATTATCATCACTTCTTGTGCTACAGAATCAAATAACTGGGTGCTAAAAGGTGTGTATTTTGATGTCTTACGCTTTGGCGAAAAGAATCATATTATCACTACAGATGTAGAGCATCCAGCGGTTTTGGCAACCTGTAGATTTTTAGAAACTCTTGGAGTGGAAGTTACTTATCTCTCCATTGGTGAGAATGGGACACTAAAAGCTAAGCAAGTAGAAGAAGCCATTACGGATAAAACAGCGTTAGTTAGCGTTATGTGGGCAAATAATGAAACGGGAATCATTTTCCCCATTCAGGAAATTGGTGAAATTTGTAAAAAAAGAGGCATTTTGTTCCACACTGATGCGGTGCAGGCTATTGGTAAAATCCCTGTTGATGTGCAAAAAGCCAATGTGGATTTTCTAAGTTTTAGTGCGCATAAATTCCATGGACCTAAAGGAATTGGTGGGCTTTATATTAAAAAGGGTGTGAAATTAACTCCGCTTTTCCATGGTGGTGAGCATATGGGTGGAAGACGCAGTGGAACGCTTAATGTGCCTTATATTGTCGCAATGGGAGAGGCAATGCGTCAAGCTTGCTTGTATTTGGATTTTGAACGCAATAATGTAAGACGATTGCGTGATAAATTAGAAGATGCACTGCTAGAAATTCCTGATGTGTTTGTAGTGGGAGATAGAGCTTTGCGTGTGCCTAATACGATTTTAGTGAGTATTCGTGGAGTTGAAGGGGAAGCAATGCTTTGGGATTTGAATAAAAATGGCATTGCTTGTTCAACAGGAAGTGCTTGTGCTAGTGAAGATTTAGAGGCAAATCCGGTTATGAGTGCCATTGGTGCAGATAAGGAATTAGCACATACTGCAGTAAGAATCTCTTTAAGTCGTTTTACAACGCAAGAAGAAATTGACTATGCAATCACTATTTTTAAAAAATCAATTGAACGCCTAAGAGCGATTTCAAGTAGTTATTAAAAGGATTTAATATGGCAAAAAATGAATTACTTGGTGGAGCATTGTGGGATGCTTATAGTAAAAAAGTTAGTGAGCGAATGGATAATCCAACTCACTTGGGAGTTATCACACAAAAAGAAGCCGATGAGCGTGGCTTAAAGCTGATTGTAGCAGACTATGGTGCTGAGGCTTGTGGTGATGCAGTAAGGCTATATTGGCTTGTAGATGCTAATGATGTGATTGTGGATGCTAAGTTTAAAAGCTTTGGTTGTGGGACTGCTATTGCAAGTAGCGATATGATGGTTGAGCTTTGTTTGGGCAAAAAGGTGCAAGAGGCAGTCAAGATTACAAACATTGATGTTGAAAAGGCTTTGCGTGATGATCCTGATACTCCAGCAGTTCCAGGACAAAAAATGCATTGCTCTGTTATGGCTTATGATGTTATTAAAAAAGCAGCAGCTTTATATTTGGGTAAGAATCCAGAAGATTTTGAAGATGAAATTATCGTGTGTGAGTGTGCTAGAGTAAGCCTTGGAACACTTAAAGAAGTAATTAAACTTAATGATTTAAAAAGCGTTGAAGAGATTACAGAATACACTAAAGCAGGAGCTTTTTGTAAAAGTTGTATTAAACCCGGAGGGCACGAAGAGAGAGAATATTACCTTGTAGATATTTTGCGTGATGTGCGTGCTGAAATGGAAGAAGAAGCACTAAAAAACAAAGCAGATTTAGAATCAAAGGGAGATTTGAAGTTTGCCGATATGACTTTGGTTCAAAAGATTAAAGCCATTGAGAGTTTGATTGATGAAAAAATTCGCCCAATGTTAATGATGGATGGCGGAAATATGGAGATCATTGAGCTTAAAAATTCTAGCGATGGCTATACAGATGTTTATATTCGCTATCTTGGTGCATGCAGTGGCTGTGCTAGTGGTGCGACAGGAACGCTTTTTGCCATTGAATCAGTTTTACAAGAAGGGCTTGATTCTAGTATTCGCGTTTTCCCTGTGTGAGATAAATGCTAATGCGTCGTAGTGAATTTGAGTGCTTTGATTCTCAAATACTCCAGACAATGTTAGCAAAAATTGAGTTTGGAGTGATGGTTATACCTGATGATGAACCTTATGGAGTGCCTATTAGCTTTTGCTATGAAGAAGGTGAGATTTATTTTCACGGAGCAAAAAGTGGCAGAAAATATCATTTATTAAAGGAGAATCCAAAAGTCTCCTTTAGTGCTACAAAAGTTTATTCTTATATTCCTTCTTATTTTTTAAATAATACAATGATTCCTACGCAATTTTTCTTTTCTGTTTATCTAAGTGGCATTTTTGAAACAATTACAGATCATCAAAGAAAAAAACATATTTTAAAGGCGTTAGTGCAAAAGTATGAACCTTACAATGATTCATTGAATATGGATTTAGGTCAATTTAAAGGGCAAGAGAGAGGTGTGTTTGTTGGAATAATAAAGGTAGAAAGTCAAAGCATAAAAGCAAAATTTGGACAAAACTTAAAACAGGAAGCTAGAGAACAAATCATCAAAGATTTAACCAATAGAGGCACTTTGCTAGATCAAGAAACTATTGAAATGATGCGTTATTTTAGCTCTAGTCTTAAAGTTTGTTAGCGATGTAAAATTAATAGGCTAAGGGCTATAACCGCCATTCCTAGAATCAATCCATATAGGCTATCGTGAGCTTCTCCATAGTTTTTTGAAGCAGGAAGCAATTCATCTAGTGAGATAAATACCATAATCCCAGCTACAAAGGCAAAAGTAATAGCTAAAGTTAAATCTCCCATAAAAGGTAATAAAAATAATGCTCCAATGATTGCTCCTAAGGGTTCTGCAAGTCCCGAAATAGCAGAATAATAAAAAGCTTTCTTTTTGTTGCCTGTAGCGTGATAAATAGGTAGCGAAACCGCCATACCTTCAGGAATATTGTGAATGGCAATTGCAAGTGCAATAATAATACCAAATGAAAGATTATCTAGGCTTGAAGCAAACACGGCAAAGCCTTCTGGAAAATTATGTATTCCAATGGCAATAGCTGTTAAAATTCCCGTATGTTTAAGTTTTAAAGTTTCTCTCTGTGAGATTCCAGGGTGATAGCTTGGTTTTTGCTTGCCACTAGGAATGGGGCAAATTTTTAGCTCTAATAACTCATCATCATTTTTGGGGTTGTGTGGATTGAGTTCTTTTGGGATGAGTTTGTCAATAAGTAGGCTAATTAATAATCCTCCAAAAAAGCATAATAAGCCTATTATTTCACCAAAATCTTTAGAATAGGTTTTGAAATCCAATAATGAAGAAGGTAGAATCTCTACAAAAGCAATATAAATCATAACTCCTGCAGAAAAGCCAAGCCCAAAAGATAAAAATCGAGTATTATTAGTGTATGAAAAGAAAGCAATTAAAGCTCCAATTGCACTTGAGGCACCTGCAAAAAATGTTAACATAATGGCATAAAAAACTTGCCAAGATAAAATTTCCATAATTAATCCCTCTAAATAATAAAAAACAAATTGTAGCACCTTTTATATTAACTAAGATCAAGAGATTAATATTAACAATATAATTATTTTTTATTCAATGATTTAAAAGTAAATGGTTAATTTTTAGTCTCGATATAGAAATGTTACAATATGTAATTATAAAATTAGTAATGCAAACCAAATTGTAAGAATTTAGCTTAAATTCAAGTTTTATTTTAAAGTATCGGCATTATAATCTTACTATTTGGCTTATTTTTAATTGAAGCTGTTGGTTAGATATTAACATAAGCAAACTATTAAATTCTTTTTAAAATAAGATAATAATTTTTAAGGAAATATTTTATGAAATACAAAGTTTTTGCGTTTTTATCCCTCTCAACACTACTTTATTCGCAAGGTAATCAAGTTACAATCCAATATACTAATTCTCCCTTAACAGATCCCACTCAAATTGATTACACCGATATTTTAGGCAAAGATTCGCTTTTAAATAATAGCGATATTGCAAAGAGTTTGCAGCAGATTCCTGGGTTTTCGGTTGCTAAAAAAGGCGGTGGTGGAACCGAGGCATTTTTTAGATCGCTTGGTGGAGGTAGATTGCCAATTGTTGTAAATGGAGGGACTTTATTGGGTGGTTGTGGTGGTAGAATGGATACGACTTTAACCTATATTTTTCCACAAAATTATAATTCTATTGTCATTATAAAAGGTCCCCAAGATGTAAGATATGGTTCTTTGATTACTGGAGGAATGCTCTTTGATAGAGAGATTCTAACACTTCAAAAACCAAGCTTTAGCGGTGGGGTGGATGCACTTTATGGAAGTTTTGGAAGGGTTGATGCTAATACGCATTTAATAGGTGGAAATGAACTAGGTAGTTTGCAAGCTATCTATTCAAACTATAGAAGCGATGACTATAAAAGTGGCAGGGGAGATAGGGTGCATTCCGCATACAAAAGACAATCAGGGAGTTTTATTGGCGCCTTAACTCCTAGCCCTGATTTAAAATTAGAGCTTAGCTTTGATATTGGCAGGGGAGAAGCTGCTTATGCAGATAGGACAATGGATGCGAGAACTTTTGATAGGGAGTCTTATCAAGCACATTTGATTAAATTTTTCAATGACGATAAGCTAGATTTTCACATTTATCATCACGAAATTGACCATATTATGGATAATTTTAGCCTAACTAATGGCATTCCAAAAACAGGGAATAAATATCAAATTAGCAATCCCAATAGAACAAATACGGGCGGGAGATTGGAATATCAAAAAAAGTTTGATCTCTCTAAGATTTACTTTGGTGGAAATTATAATTTAGATAAGCATAAGACTAGATCTATTGCTAATCAAAATAGTGCACAAGAAGCAGAAATGATTCTAAATAGCCCTTATGCCCCTAATTATACTTTTAAAAGTTATGGGATTTTTTCGCAAATAGAAACCTTTACTTTATCTAATATGGGATATTTTGCGGGTATAAGGGGTGATAGGGTGGATATGATGGCTCACAAGCTAGATACTTCTAATACAAAATATGCCTTGAGTGGCTTTGGAAGAGCTGAAAAATATTTTGGCGATTACACGCTTTATGCTGGTTTGGGCTATGCACAAAGGATTCCTGATTTTTGGGAAGTTTCTAAGGGAAATGGTTTGAATCTGAAAAAAGAAAAAAACACACAATTGGATTTGGGGGCAACTTATCACAAAGAAAAGCTTAGCTTTAGCGTGTCTAGCTATGTTTCTTATATTCAAGATTATATAATGTTAAATTACAATACAGCCACCACTGCAAGCTTTAATACCGATGCGTTATTATTGGGTGGAGAAGCGGAGATTTCTTATGAGTTTTTGCCTAATACATTTGCATTAGCTCAAATGAGCTATACCTATGGACAAGACACAAAAGAAAATAGACCACTAGCGCAAATTGCACCCTTGCAAACACTTTTTGCATTAAAATATGATGACAATAAATATTTTATCAAAGGTGAAATCATTGCACATGCAAAACAAACTAGAAGTTTAGAAGGCTATGGTAATGTAGTGGGTCAAGATTTTGGTGATTCAAGTGGATTTGGCATTATAAACTTTTATGTGGGTTACACTTATAATAATCTCAAACTTTTTGCAGGAGTTGAAAATCTCACGGATAAACTCTATAGCTATCACCTCTCTAAAAATAGCATTGATTTGAGTGTGGCGGATAATCCTGTTAGCTCTAGAATATATGAAATGGGAAGAAACTTTTGGGTAAGAGCCAAAATAGACTTTTAAGTTTTGTAAAAATGGCAAATTTTTATTTGGTGGGATTTAAATTTGCTTTTTTAAGAAAAAATAAATATAATTTCAATCGCCCTTTTTGAGACTTGTGCAATGGGTTTTTTGAATAATGCTTCAGGGTGGGAACACAGCAGAGCCTTCAAAATATTTATGTGCCGCAAGTATCTTAAGAAGGGTTTTAAAAAACTTCATTTTTTTACTGCTTTAACCCTTTTATCAAAAATATTTTTTTATAATTCTAAAATTTTTTAAAATTCATGGAGTATTAAATGTATATCCCTACTTTACAAGAAGCATTGAAACTCGATAAAGATGGAATTAGAGAGTTAAAAGCAAATTTAACACAAGCCATTAAGCAAAGTAATCTTAATGCTTATGTGGGAGATTTGCAAGATTATAATGAAGAATGTCTCCCAATAGCTATTAAAGATAATATTAATGTTAAAGGTTGGGAGATCACTTGTGCAAGTAAGATTTTACAAGGTTATATCGCGCCTTATAATGCTACTGCAATAGAGAATCTACTTCAGCATAAAATGGCGCCTTTTGGGCGGACTAATATGGATGAATTTGCTATGGGAAGCACAACTGCAAGTAGTTGCTATGGAAAAACGCTTAACCCAAAAAATCCAAGCAAAGTCCCCGGTGGAAGTAGTGGAGGGAGTGCTGCAGCAGTTGCTGGTGGAATCGCCATTGCCGCATTGGGTAGTGATACAGGTGGTAGTATCCGCCAACCTGCTAGTTTTTGTGGTTGTGTGGGATTGAAGCCCACTTATGGTAGGGTTAGTCGTTATGGATTGGTGGCTTATAGCTCTAGCCTTGATCAAATCGGACCTATTACACAAAATATTACAGATTGTGCGATATTGTTTGATGCTATTAGCGGATATGACAAAATGGATTCGACTTCTGCTAATCTCCCATTTACAAACACTTATAATAATCTTAACGCAAATCGTAAAATGAGAATCGCAATATTGCCTAGTTTGCTAAAAGATGCGGATAAAAACATTCAAGATGCATACCAAAAAAGCATTGATCTCTTAAGTGCTAATGGACATACTATCGTTGAAAAAGAAATGCTTGATACTAGCTATATTATCGCTGCCTATTATGTGATTTGCACCGCAGAAGCGAGTTCAAATTTGGCGAGATTTGATGGAGTGAGGTATGGGAATAGGGCGGAAAATATTAATAATCTTAAAGAATTATATTTAAAAACCCGCTCACAAGGCTTTGGCGATGAGGTGAAGCGAAGAATCTTGCTTGGCTCTTTTGTATTAAGTAGTGGATATTATGATGCTTATTATATCAAAGCTCAAAAGGTGCGCACTCTTATTGCAAGACAATACAATGAAATCTTAAAAGATTGCGATGCAATTCTCTCTCCAGTAGCGCCAAGAACGGCTTTTGGATTTGATGAATGTAAAACTCCTTTGCAAATGTATTTGGAAGATATTTATACAATTGGGGTGAATCTTGCAGGGCTTCCAGCACTTTCTTTGCCAGTTGGAGAGAGTGAGGGAATGCCTATTGGAATGCAATTAATTGGTGCGGCTTTTGAAGAGCAAAAATTGTTAGATTTGGGTTTAAATTTAGAAAATCTTATTAAGGAGAGCTTATGAAAATTAGAGCGCGTGCATTGACTTTTGAAGATGTGTTGTTGGTTCCAGCTTATTCTGAAATTTTACCTAAAGAGGTTTCTTTAGAGACAAAGTTTAGCAAAAATATCACTTTAAACTCACCGCTTGTTTCTGCGGCAATGGATACGGTTACAGAATACCGCACTGCTATTGCTATGGCAAGGGTTGGTGGAATTGGTATTATTCATAAAAATATGGATATTAACTCACAAGTAGCACAGATTAAAAAGGTAAAAAAGAGTGAAAGTGGAGTTATTATTGATCCGATTTTTATTAGTCCAGATGCTACTTTAATGCAAGCAAAAGCCATTACAGATAATTATAAAATTTCAGGAGTGCCTGTGGTTGATGATAATGGCAGTTTAATTGGAATCTTAACTAATCGAGATATGCGTTTTGAGACAGATTTAAGTCGTCCTGTTAAGGAAATTATGACAAAGGCTCCTTTAGTTACAGCAAAAGTTGGCACAAGTTTAGAAGAAGCACGAAATATTATGAATAAACATAAAATTGAAAAACTACCAATTGTCAATGAAAAAGGAATTTTAAAGGGGTTGATTACTATTAAAGATATTCAAAAAAGAATCGAATATCCAAATTCCAATAAAGATGATTTTGGAAGATTGCGTGTAGGAGCGGCTATTGGTGTATTTCAATATGATAGAGCAAAAGCATTAGTAGAGGCAGGAGTTGATGTATTGGTGCTTGATTCAGCACACGGACATAGTCGCGGGATTTTAGAAACGGTAAAAGAAATTAAAAAGCATTTGGTTGTGGATATTGTTGCAGGAAATGTTGCAACAAAAGAAGGTGCTCAAGCGTTAATTGAAGCAGGAGCTGATGGTGTGAAAGTAGGCATTGGTCCAGGAAGCATTTGCACTACTCGTATTGTAGCAGGCGTGGGTGTGCCACAGATTACAGCCATTGCTGATGTATCTGAAGTTTGTCATAAAATGGGAATTCCACTGATTGCTGATGGTGGGATTAAATATTCAGGTGATATTGCAAAAGCACTTGCAGCGGGAGCTAGTAGTGTAATGATAGGCAGTATGTTAGCAGGAACTGAAGAATCTCCAGGTGAGACAATCATTTATCAAGGCAGACAATATAAAAGCTATCGAGGAATGGGTAGTTTAGGGGCGATGAATAAGGGGAGTGCAGATAGGTATTTCCAAGAAGGCACCGCACAAGAAAAACTTGTCCCAGAGGGTATTGAGGGTAGAGTGCCTTATCGTGGAAGGATTGCTGATGTAATCCACCAAATGCTTGGCGGATTACGCTCTTCAATGGGGTATTTGGGAGCTAAAGATGTTGCTACTTTATGGGAGAAAGCAGAGTTTGTGGAAATTACACAAAGTGGATTGCGTGAATCGCATGTGCATGATGTAATGATTACCAAAGAAGCTCCAAATTATCATATTAGTAATTAAATTTGTATGATTCTAGTTTATTTTAACAGACTAGAATCATTGTATAAAAAATATAGCAAAGATTAATTTGAAGTTTTTGTTCTATTCTGCAGTTTTTCCACATCAATTTTAAAATCAAAAAACTCTGATACCGCACCAGAATTCACTAAGGTTGTAAATTGTGAAGCAGCGGCGTTATAGTTATTTTCTTGTAAATATAAAAGTCCATTGGCGATTCTAGTTTCAAAATTTGTAGGTGCTTCGAGTTTAGAGAGTTGCAAAAGAGTGGCAGCATTTTCGGTATGTCCTGCACCAATTGCGGCAACAGCGGTTAAAAACAATGTTTGTGTGTCCTGTTCTTTAAAATCATCAATAAGGCTATTATAAAGCGTGAAAGATTTTTCAAACTCTTGGAGATAAATATAGCTCAAAGCGAGTGCTTGAATGATACCACGCACATCTTTTTGCTCAGTAATGAGACGATTGTCTAAATCTTGTTCTACATAATGTAAAGTCCCAATGATATAAGCAATTTCAATATACATTTCCCTAACAACAGCTGCTCCATAATAGATAGGATCTTTATTGATCGCAGGATCTTGATAGTAACCTTGAAGTTTTAAAGCAAGATTTTTTGGATCATCTTTGTAATTGATTGCTAGAAGATTGAGAAGGTTACTAAGAGGGTCATTTGGGAGAAGTGCTTTTAATCCATTGGTGGATTGGACTAGTAAGCTTTGATCTTGAAGGGCTATGTTTTGAACAAAATTAAGGGCATAATAGATAGCAATATTACTTTTTTTATTTTCTAGTGATTCAAGTGGCATTGGAGTTCCATTGCGTGCAAAGTTTAGGAGTGCTTGAATGAATTCCCTTTCTTCTTGGGTGCTTTGTAGATTTGCAAATTCTTGAGAGATTTCATTATTTAAACGAGTAGAATCGCGATGTGTGAGTTGTGAAGTAATGAGTGCAAAAATGCCGGCTAGTAAATCTTTAGGATTAAGGTGAAAAGCGCGTATAAAATGTTGATAAGAGCGATCAAAATCTCCCATTTGTGCGTAATTAAGCCCTAAATTATAATGCAAGATAGAATGATTAGGATAATTTTCTGTGGCATTAGCAAGTAGGTCATTGGCTTTTCTAATATTACCTTGTAATGTTTCTAAAATTGCATTGGCTATGTTGCGATTAACTTTAGAAATCGTTTGTCCGCGTAGCAATATTTCTTTGGCTTCTTGCAGGTTTTCAATGTGGATATTGATTCCACCTTCTTGGATGATATTGAAAGCTTCTTGAGCATCAAAGACTTTGTAGGGTGCAAAATAAAAAAGAATTTTATAGGAATTTAGCTTAAAGCCGCTAAAGTTATCCCAGAATCGTTTTTGTGCGGTGTTGATATTAAAAAAATCTTGTTTCAAGGTAATTTTGATGGGATAAGGATTGTTATTAATTGCTTCTTTATTGTTAGCGTATTTGTTGAGTATTTTTGAGGCTTGAGCGTAATCGTTTAGTTGAAGCTTAATAAGAAGTAATGCCATTTCTCTTTGGAGAGAATTTCCAAAAGTATTGATGGTTTGTTGGATTAAAGAATCAGCTTGTTTATATTCTCCAATTCTAGCATAGAGAAGGGCTAGGTTAAACCAATGGTTAGGATTTGTTGAATCTTTATTGAGGGTTTGTAGGGCTTTGTAATTATTGTTAAAATAGGCATATAATGATGAAAGTAGAAGATTATTTTGCTCTTGATAGTAAGAGAAACTTGGGTGGAGGAGTGGAGAGAAGGCTTCAAAATAGTTTCCTTGGTAATAATGTGTGAGTGCATAAAGATAGGAATAAAGAGGGAGATTTCCTGCATAAGGAAGATAGGTTTCTGCTAGATTAAGATAATATTGATATTTGAGTGGTTGATTGAGATATAATGCACAAACAGCGGCATTAAGGGAGCTAATGACACGATCTTCTCCTAAATCAATGGCTTTTTGGAAAGATTCCATTGCATTGGCATAGGATTTTTCTGCCATTTGCACAACTCCTAAATTATAATTAGAGAGTCCTTCAGAATAGTTAGAGATTTTACCATAGAGATCGAGTGCTTCTTGCTTGTTTCCGCTAGAATAAAGAAAGTTAGCTTTTTTGAGCAATGCATCAAGGTTTTCGGCATCAGGAATAATATCTCCACCTTTTTGAATGGTGAGTTGTGGAGGTGGTATTTGTGGAGTTTGTTTAGGTAATTCTGTCTCTTGAGAAAGAAAGTGCCCAATGATAAAAATAAGAGCAATAATGAAAATTCCAAGCAATAAGCCAAGAGGAATAGCAATTTTTTTGCGTTTTTTGAAGAATTCTTGGAGTTTATCCAGCTTTGTTTGTGGCTTTGGTTCCTCTTGTTTTGTCAGAATATCTTGGAGAATATCTAAGCCATCATCAAGATGAATAACTTGCTTGTTTTCTTCTTGCTCAATCATTAAATTACCTCAGATAGGGTTGCAAAACATTTGGAATCTCAATGCTCCCATCTTCATTTTGGTAGTTCTCCATAATTGCAACTAAAGTTCTGCCTACAGCAAGACTTGATCCATTTAAAGTATGCACAAGAAGATTCTTTTTGTTAGAATCTTTATAACGGATTTTTGCGCGTCTAGCTTGAAAGTCGCGTGTGTTAGAAATGGAGCTAATCTCACGATAGCAATTTTGTCCAGGTAGCCATACTTCAATATCAATGGTATTACTAGCACTAAAGCCTAAATCTCCACTGCAAAGTTGAACTAAACGATGAGGTAATCCTAATGAAGTCAGCAAATCTGAAGCACAAGCAACCATTCTTTCTTGCATTATATCACTATCTTGGGGAGTGGTGATGGCTACAAGTTCAACTTTGTCAAATTGATGTTGGCGAATAATGCCCCTTGTATCTCGACCTGCACTTCCGGCTTCTTTTCTAAAACAAGGTGTATAAGCAGTCATCATTAAGGGTAAATCTTCTTCTTTGAGAATTTCATTATTGTAAAGATTGGTTAGTGTAACTTCTGCGGTGGGGATCAAATAAAGCTCGTGCCCCTTTTTTGCTTCTTTGCTATCTAATTCTTCCTCTTCAAAATCCGAAATTTTAAAAAGATCGTTTTCAAACTTAGGTAATTGTCCTGTTCCAAAAAGGATTTGAGAATTAACAATAACAGGAGTTCCCACTTCACTAAAACCTCTTTGAGTGTTGAAGTCAAGCATATAGTTAATAAGTGCTCTCTCTAGTTTTGCTGCCATTCCCATAAAGACGCTAAAGCGACTTTTAGCAAGTTTAACTCCGCGTTCAAAATCAATCCAGCCATTTTGTTCGGCAAGTTCCCAATGTTCCTTGGGTGTAAAAGAAAACTCCCTTGGTGTAAGAATCTTTTTAATCTCAACATTGTCTTTTTCATCTTTGCCAATGGGAGTTTTAGAATCAGGAATATTGGGGATAATATGAGAGAATTCTTGTAATTTTTCTTCCCATCCTTGTATTTCTTGAGTATAAAGCGTAATTTCTGCTTTGAGTAAATCACATTCTTTTTTAAGTGGTTGGATATCTTTGCCTTCTTGTTTGTATTGTGCAAAAAGTTTAGTTTTGCTATTTTGTTTGGCTTGAAGTTCTTCAAGGGCAATCTTTTTTTGTTTGTAATTAAGATGAGTTTGTCTTAGGGTTTCTAAAAAAACTTCATCAATATTGCGTTTAGTAAGTTGTGCTACAACTCCTTCAAAATCATTCACTAAGAGTTTTAAATCAATCATAAATTCTAGCCTTAAAAAATAATTATCTAAGCTCATTTTATCCTATAGCTTGTTAAAACATAATAAATTATTAGATTGATTTTAATTTTAATAGAAAATAGTGGTATAATTTAGAAAGTTACTTGCCGCTATAAGTAAATTATAATGATTTAAGGAAAATTTATATGAATAGTGTTAGTGGATTTGGTTTAATCTTGGTGTTGATAGTGGCAGTTTCATTTTTAATTGTTATTGCGACTATCATCTCTGTGGCAAGAAGTGGCGATAAACTAACTTCTTTTGAGAAGAAATTTTTAGTTTTTGTGGCAATAGCACTATGTTTGCTAGTTATAGTACTTTATATTATTTCAAATTTGCCTTTGTTTTTTGCTTGGATTGGTTAGACTTTATTTTTTCTCCAAGCTCCTTTTTGAAAGATTTTCCAATACACAAATGCGCGTAAAAATGTCTCTAGGCAAATGCAAAGATAAATATAAGAAATAGGATAATGAAATTTAGCAATTAAATAACAAGGAATCACTCTTAATCCCCAAATCATTAAGGTATTAGTTATTAAGGTGATTTTAGTGATTCCCGCCCCCCTTAATGCACCATCTAAAATACAAATAAAAGCAAATGCGATTTGTGAAATACCAATAGGAATTAAGTATTTTGTGCTTGCTTCAATGGTTTGAATATCATGGGTAAAAAAACTTGAAAGTAAGGGAGCAAAAAAAGTCATAATTAAGCCAATTACCCCCATAAAAACACCTCCTAATAAAAGTGTATTTAAGGTGCTATACTTTGCTTCTAAGGGTTTGTGTGCCCCTAGATTTTGACCCATTAATGCCATAGCAGCAATCATAAATCCAAATCCCGGCATAAAAGCAAACCCTTCGATTCTTGTAGCGATTTGATAACCTGCTAAATTAAAAGTTCCATAAAGTGCTACAAATTTAGCCATTAAAATCATAGATAAGAGTGTAAAAAGTCGCTCACAACCAGATGGAATCCCAACAATAAAAGCGCGTTTTATATAATCAAAATTAATTTTTCCTCTTAGGGAAATTGGGCTTTTTTTGTAACATAGCAAATATAAGAAGAGTGCTAAGGTTTCAATAAAATTGATAATTAAAGTGGCAATAGCAGCACCAATTACTCCAAATTCGGGGATAAATAAAAAGCCAAAAATAAAAATATATTTCAAAATGGGGTTAAAAAGTGTGATAAAAATTTTAATAAAAAAGGGTATTTTTGTCGCCCCAGCAGCAGAAAATGAGGAAATACTCACTTGTTTAATCAAAAGCAAGGGAATGCCAAAAAGTGTCAAGCTTAGATAGGAACTTCCAATTTCTTTGGCTTCATTAGAAATCCCAATCCAGCTAAAAAAATAATCATAGCACAAAAATGCTAACAAGCATAAGGGAATGGAGAGGCAAAAAGCTGCAAAGGTGAGACTTAAGATTACTTCATCGGCACATTTTTTTTGATCTGCACCAAGGAATCTTGAAACCAAAGCACTATTGCCAACAAAAATAATCGTTGTAAAAGCAAAAGCTAACATCATATAATTAAGACTAACTCCCACGGCCACAATAGCATTGGCGCCAAAAACTCCAATAAACATTAAATCAATGGAGAGATTAATAATATCTAAAAGAGAATTTAACCCAGAAGGAATAGCAATGTTGAGAATCTTTTTGCTGCGTTGATTAGAATAAAAATGCAAAAATTTAGGCACGCGCAACAAGCCTAGCAACTAAAGCTAAAGAGTGAGAATCTTGATTTCTGCAAATAAGTTTCTCTTCGTAAAAAAGAATCTCTAAATCTAAAAATGCCCTTAAAAGCTCATTTTTTCGTAAAAGATGAGAAGAATCTGAAGCAAAAGCATTGTGAGATTCATTATCGCTTCTTGCAAAAGTTTCAAAAATCAAAATACCATTTTTTCTAAGTCCTTCAAGGATAGAAGGAAATAATCTACGCTCCAAAAAAAAGCTATTGCAAATGAGATCATAATGATTTTTTTGGATACTAAAGGTATCTAAATCCACGCAAATAGGATTAATATTGACTTCATCTTTAAGGCTTGAAATGGCATAAGTGGAAATATCAACACTATCGACTATAAAGCCATTATCACGCATAAATTTTGAATTTCTCCCCATTCCACAGGCAATATCTAGCGCTCTGCCTTTTTGTGCTTGAGCGATATTTTGAGAAAGAAGTTCTAGTGGAGAGTTTGGAATGGGGTTATTTTGGTGACGCAAATCCCATTTTTCTTTGTCGCTAATCATCAAAACGCTTTAAAATATTTTGATAAGAATCAATGCGTCTATCTCTTAAGAAGGGCCAGATTCTGCGCACTTCTTCACTGCGTTTTTTATCCCATTCAAAATATAAAATTTCTTCATTTTCTACACTTCCAAGTGTTAAAAGCTCCCCTTGTGCACCAAAGGCAAAACTAGATCCCCAAAAGCGTATGCCCTCTAAAACTCCACTTTTATCCTTTTCAAATCCCACGCGATTAATGGCAACTACTGGAATCCCATTTGCTACTGAATGACCTCTTTGGACAGCTATCCAAGCTTCTCTTTGGCGATCTTTTTCTTCTTTAGAATCTGAATCAAACCAACCAATAGCGGTTGGATAAATTAAGATTTCTGCTCCCTTTAAAGCCATACTTCTTGCAGCCTCTGGATACCATTGATCCCAACAAATCAAAATTCCAACCTTTCCAAGGCTTGTGGTAATAGGTGTAAATCCTAAGTCCCCAGGTGTAAAATAGAATTTTTCATAAAATCCCGGATCATCTGGAATGTGCATCTTGCGGTATTTTCCTGCAATCTCGCCATTAGATTCAAAGACTACTGCGGTGTTGTGATAAAGTCCTCTTGTGCGTCGCTCAAAAAGTGAAGTTACAAGCACAATTTTGTGATTTTTAGCAATCTCACTAAAATATTCGCAATCTTCTTCAAAACTTAAGGCATAATCAAAAAAATCCACATTTTCACTTTGGCAAAAATATTCTGTTGTATGTAATTCTTGTAATAAAACAAGATTTGCACCATTTTTTGCCGCTTCTTTGATCATTTTTGCAGTGGTTTGTAAGGTTGCTGTTTTTGTGCCTTTAAAAGCTTGTTGAATAAGCGCAACTTTAATATTTTGCATTAATAGTCCTCATCATTTTCATAATCGCTATCGCTATTATCGTAATCATCCTCATCATAATTGTATTTATCACTATCTTCGTATTTAGAATCATAACCATCATATTCTTCTTCTTCAAAGTCTTCACATTCATCTTCATAACTTTTTGCTAAGATTTGCATACTATCTCCTTTTTTAAAATAATTGAAATGGCTTCACTTGCAAGACGCAATCCAAAGCTTCCTGTAACACCACTAAAGCTTCCTAATTCCTTGCAGTTAGGCGGTTCTGGGCTAAAAACTGCTAGGAAATTCCCCTTAAAGCCTTGCTTTTTTAGCCCCTCGCGGAATTTTCTAGCAAATTTATCCCCATAGGTTTTCCAAATACTAGCGCTTTGAATCTTAGAGGGATCAAGCTTCTTAGCACTTCCTGTGGAAGAAAGAAGCAAGGGTATATTTGGATTTTTGGGGTGATTAGCGAGGGTTAGGGCTAGGGAAATTTTTGCTTCAATATCATCAATGGCATCAATGACAATGTCAAAAGGAGTGAAATCAAAATTTTGAAGAAATTCTTGGGTAATTTTGGTTTCTATGGCTTCTATACCTTGGTATTTTTGGGCTAGGATTTTTACCTTTTTTTCTCCTACGCCTTCAAAAGAACCAATTTGTCTATTTTGATTGGTTTCATCAAAGCTATCATAATCTATAATGCAGATTCTGCCAATTCCTGTGCGATAAAGACAATCAAGAGCGAATCCTCCAACGCCACCCACTCCAAGAATCAAGACACTAGCATTTTGGAGTTTTGCAAAACCATCTTCTTTAAAGAGTAAAAGAGTCCGAGTAAAACGCTTATTTGTCATTGTGTAATCCAATCTTGTAAAGGTTGCATACTTTTTCTAGCAGTAAAATCAAGGGTAATAGGGGTAATGGAGACATAATCATTCATTATGGCATTAAAATCTGAAGATTCTTGTTGATTGCGTTCTTTCCAATTTAGCGGATGAAGTCCTAACCAATAGTATTCTTCTCCGCGAGGATTTCTGTGTAAATGTGCATCATTTCCATAGAGCCTAATTCCAAGTTCTGTGATTTTCATTCCCTTGCATTGTTCTTTTGAAATCTGTGGAATATTGACATTTAAAAATTCTCTTTTTTGAAGAGGGAAGCCATTTTCTAAGATTTTTTTTGCAAGGTTATAAATAGTTTCCTTTGCAAGAGAAAAATCAAATCCAAAGCAGTTTTTATCTTGTAAAACTTGAGAAATAGCTATAGAAGGAATATCGTGTAAAACGCCCTCCATAGCTGCACTTGCGGTTCCTGAATAACTAACATCTTCGCCCATATTGGATCCTATGTTGATTCCACTTACAATTAAATCTGGCTTAAATCCTTCTTCATAAAGTGCGTGGAGTGAGAGATAAATGCAATCTGTTGGCGTTCCATCATCAAGCTTATAGAAGTCATCATCAAGTTTTATAAATCTTAAGGGACGCGTTAATGTCATTCCATGTCCACACGCAGATTTTTCACTCGCAGGAGCGACAATTACAATATGACCTAATGGAGCTAAAGCTTCCCTAAGTGCTAGTAATCCTGGGGATTGATAGCCATCATCATTGGCGATTAATATTCTTTTCATAGATACCTCATTAAAATGTAAAATATTCCTCTAAAAGAATTGTTAAAGTTTGATTGGTTTTAGGATTTAGAGATTGGAGCTGCGTTTGTAAAGATTCTTGGAGTTTTTTAGCTTCTATTTTAGCAGTTTCTAATCCCAAAAGATTGACATAACTATTTTTTTCTGAATCATTTTGTGTTGTTTTTCCTGCTTCTTGCGAGCTTTGTGTTGCATCGATAATGTCATCGCGGATTTGAAAAAATAATCCCAAATCCAAGCCAATTTTATAAAGTTTCTGACAGAATTTTTTGTCGCATTTGGCAATGATTCCTCCCATTTGCAATGCAGCCGCAATAAGTTTTGCAGTTTTGTTTAAATGAATGGTGCGTAATTTTTCTAAAGGCAGAGTTTGTTTTTCAAAATAGCAATCCAAAGCCTGTCCTAAAACCATACCATGGATTCCGCCATTATAGCTTAGAATCTCTATGAGTTTATTTTTGATTTTTGGCTTGAGTTTGGATTTGGCAATACAATAAAAGCTATGAGTATTTAGTCCATCGCCAACTAAAATTGCACCGCATTCATCGTATTTATGGTGCAAGGTTGGCACACCTCTTCTTAAAAGAGCATTATCCATTGCGGGTAAATCATCATGAATAAGCGAGTAAGTGTGCAAGATTTCTAGAGCCAATGCAGGTGCAAAGGCTTTGGAAGCAAATTTTGCTTTATTGGCATAAACAACACTTAAAAGCAATTTAGGGCGGAATCGCTTCCCGCCACTTAGCACCATTTCCCAAAGTGCTTTTTCATAATAGGGATGAAAGCTGGGAACTTTTGGGGATTGTGAGATGAGATAAGATTCAAATTCGCTAAAAAGGGAATGAAGTTTCTCTGTCATTCTTTGCCTTTTGTGTATTGACTTCTATAAAAAATTGAAAATCATCGCGAGAGATGAGCCATTTTTGCCTATCATTGACATAATCACCTAAAAAGCGAATGATAGAATCATAATTTTGTGGGACATCTTTTTGATTGATTCTTAAAACCTTATCACCAACTTCTAGTTTTTCAAATCCATTTTTGGCACTAGGTAGCACTTGTGTAATTGTGAAATCATTGGAAATTTCTATACCTACTCTTTCAAAAAAATCTTCTTTCAAAAGCATACCGCCGCGTCGTTTATCTACTTTTACAGAGAGATTTTGCACTATACCATTGCGTTCTATTCTAACAGGAATGGTAGAGCCTTCTTTTAAATCCAAGACTACGCGGTTAAATTGGCTGACATTTGGGATGGCTTCTCCATTAATCATCATAATAATATCGCCGTATTCAAAAGGATTGTTATTAAAAAATGGATCAATGAGATTAACTTCAACTCTATCTTGTGGGTTTTGAAACACTCTAATGCCAATATCACCATAATAAATGGGATTATTGATAAAGCGATCAAGATACTTTTTTTCTAAAAATTGATTTTTACCAATTCCAATCCCATAGCTTTGTTCGCAAATGGTATTAATAAGACTATTTTGAAAGGTTGGGACATTTAAAGTGGCAAAATCAATAGGACTTTGCATTCTTGTTGAAATCTTCCCACTAACATTATTAGCAGGAGTGATGCTAGCAGTTTCATCTTCTAGCATTTCATTGTTGATTTCTTTTAGGGAAATAGGACTTAAATTGGTTTTTGATTCTAGGAGATAAAAACCTAAAAAAGGATCGTGCTTAAGGATTTTGTAGCCTTTTGGGGCGGCATTTGGAGAATAAAAAAACAATATGCTTTTTGTAGGGAGTTTAGCATCTTTTTGTAAGGGTTTTATTGCGATTCCATAGCTTTGACCTATTTTTTCCATAGAAAGTGTAGCTTTGGCTTGACAAGCACTAAAATCATAAGCGACAAGTTTAACACTTAGGATAAGGCTACAAATTAAAAGCAAGATTTTTTTCATTTTTAACCTTTAAAAGGAAAGTTTCCAAGATTTCCAAGCATTCCCATTGCCATTTTTTTCTTATTTCCCTCCACACTTTTAAAAACATCATTAATTGCACTCATTAATAAAATTTGAAGCGATTCTTTGTCTTCTAGCAAGGAATCATCAATGCTAATATCTATGATTTCTCCCTCGCCATTAGCACTTACACTCACTAATCCTCCTCCACTTTTGGCACTAAAGGTGAGATTTTTGTTTTCTTCTTGTGCATTTTTGAAATTTTCTTGTAAATTCTCTAGGGTTTTTGCTAAGTCTTCTGGATTAAACATTTTTTAATTCCTTTTTAATTTGAATGATTTGATTGCTTTCATCTACCAAAACAACTTTAGGTTCGTAGTTTTCTAGTTCTTCTTTTGAGAATTGAGCATAAGCCATAATGATAATTTTATCTCCAATTTGCACTTTTCTAGCAGCGGCGCCATTGAGACAAATATCACCATTTTTGCCCTCAATAACATAGGTAGAAAATCTCTCGCCATTATTGATATTAACAATATCAACCTTTTGACCCTCTAAAAGCCCCGCAGCTTTCATAAGCTGAATATCAATCGTAATGGAGCCGACATAATTAAGATTGGCATCGCTCACTCTAGCACGATGAATCTTGCTATAAAGCATCGTAAAATTCAAAACTTATCCCTTGTTTTTGACTTTAAAAATTGTTGATATTTTAGCACATTTTAGAGTATTTTTTAAACATTTATAATTTTAATTGTTTCTTTTATTTTAATTCTAGCCATTTTTTATAGAGTGGTAATTGATGGGTGATGCTAAAGGTTTTGGCTTGAGATAAAAGATTTTCTTTTTTGAAAAAAGCAGGATTTTCTAAAGCCCAATTAATAGCTTCTATCATTATTTCTTTATTATTAAGAGGCGTGGTGATACCGCATTTGCCGAGTTTAAAATTTTGCATTTTTTGGGTGCTTTGTAAAATCATTTGGGGCGCACAATCAGTCGTGATAACAGGAATCCCTAAGGCTAATGATTCAACTAAAACATTGGGGAATCCCTCGTGATTGGAGGCAAAAAGAAAGAAGTCTGCACAGCTAAGTGGCGCATAGGGATTGGTAGTTGCTCCTAAGAGTGCAATGTGATTTGCAAGATTAAGTGCATTAATTTGTGTTTGCAAAGATTCTCTTAGCACACCTTCTCCAAGAATAAATAAAAAGATATTTTTATCTTTGAGTGCAGCTAGTGCGTTAATTAATAAGGTGTGATTCTTGCCCTCATCAAGTCTGCCAATACTAACAAAGATTTTTTTACCCTCTAGTTTTTTGGCTAGAATTTTTTCTTTGAGTGGCGTGTTTTCTTGGCTTAGATTCTGGATTTTTTCAAGATCAAAGCAGTTTGGGAGTAGGGTTGTTTTAGATTTTGGAATCTGGAAATTTGAGATTAGATCTTGCAAGTTTTGTGGGGAGTTAGCCGAAATTTTATCTGCCCTTTTATAGAGAGTTTGGATAAGAAAGCGATTGATTTTGGATTGCAAGTTTCCATAACCATATTGTTTGCTAGGATAGCTGCGTTCTGAAATGAAGATTTTTGGTTTTTTGGTGAAAAAAGAAGCAAGAATGTTGATATAGTTTGGGCGTGTCATAAGTGAAAAAGAATGCGTGCAATTACGAATAATCTTAGAGTATTTATAGGCTAAAATAGGGATTTTAATGAGTTTTTTAAGTCCACTTTCGTGAGTGGAATTTTTACCTAAAATGACTTTGGTTACATTGCTAGGGATATTGTAATGACAAATATCTTCTAGTAAGACAAGCGTGATTGGGTATTCTTTACTTAGGGCTTCTAAAAGTAGGGAAGTGATTCTCTCTGCACCACCTGGACCAAGTGAGTAAATAAGGATAACTAGAGACATTGTTTTAATTCTTTGAGAGTGGATTCGACCATTTTTTGGGCAGAGAAATTTTGTAAAATATGTTCTCTAGCTTGTTTTTTTAGTTTTTGTAGAGAATCTTTTTGAAGTGTTAGGATAGAATTAAGCCCTTTGCAAAAAGATTCTAAATCTTTTTTGGGGAAATAGTAGGGATAATTTTGTCCAAAATTAGCAATAATTTTACTTTCCCCAACATCGCTAACAAGTGGAATACATTCACACGCCATTGCTTCGGCAATAGAGTTTGAAAAACTCTCGGTATAAGATGTTGAGAGAATACAATCAAAGAGAGAATAAAATATTTGCGTGTCTTTTTGGATGCCTAAAAATAAAAATTGTTTTTTAAATTCTCCTAAGATTGTCTCGCACTCTTTTAGAATCTCCACATTGATTTTTCCAATAGCAATAAAAAAAACTTTCTGATTCTTGGCTAAAATTTCTCTAGCACCTTTTGCTAGTAATGGATAATCTTTAACTTTATCCATTCGTGCAGCTATCCCAAAAATAAAGGCATCTTCAGGGATTTGTAGGGAGCTTTTAAGGGTGTTAGATGGCTTGGGAAAAAATTTGGTTGTATCAATGCCATTGTAAATAATCTTGGCTTTTTCCATATGATACCCAATATTTTTATAAAAACTAATGGCATCGCTAGAGTTGCAAATAATAGCCGTTGCTTTAGAACTTAAGAACTTTTGTAAATAAAAATAAATTTTAGAAAATAGTGAAAGCCTTGTTATATCAATTCCGCTAGAGCGGAATCCCCAAATAACAGGAATTTTTAAAAAGCTACTAGCTAAAAGGCTAAAAAGGTTGGAATCGGGCATAAAAGCATAAATACAAGCGGGTTGAAATTCTTTTAAAAGTTTGCGATAACGCCATAAAAATAAAAAATCTCCTTTGCCTTTTTTGTGAAGACAAAAATGTGGGATTCCTTTGATTTCATCAACTAATTCACCCCCGCTATAAAGAGTGCAAAGTAACAAATCCACTTCTTGTTTTTGAGCTAATCCGCGTGCTAGTAATACCCATTGTCTCTCAGCTCCGCCAATAAAAAGAGAGCGGATAACAAGTAGAATCTTTGTTTTTTTCATTTTTCGATTCTTTGACGCACATTAAATCGTGGAATAAACGATTTAGGCAAACATAAATAAGTAAGTGCTTTGATGGCTTTTAGGTTGGGATAAATAAGAAAACTTTGTAAAATCTTTTTAAAAGCGTGTTTATTATCTCCGCCTTGCTTGTAGAGTAATGCTGCCATTGCACAGAGTTCAGCTAGGTATTTGGGGCAGAATTCTTTGCGTTCTTTATAGAATAATAAAATGTCTTGTTCGTAATTTTTAACCATTTCAAGGGGTTGGTATTTCATATTATGGGTAAGGGATTCGGCGTGTATTCGATAAAATTTCAAAGGGCGATGGAGATAAAAACAGGGGCTTTGCTTGTGCATTCTAAGCCATAAAAGTCCGACATTTCCACGCTTTAGATTTTCATTAAAACGCCTTGTTCCAAGCAATTTTCTTTCAAAAAGTGTGATAAATTCTCCTTCTAGCTTACCGCATAAAACTTCTTTAAAAGACACTTCTCGTGTTTCATTGATACCTTTGCCAGAGAGAAATCCATCATCGCTTCTTGTGCAGTTTGCAAGAATGATTCCATAATGTTTGTTGAATTGCAAATAAACTTCTACCATTTGAGAAATAGCTTCTTTAAAAAGTAAATCATCATCATCTAAAAGCAATACCAAATCCCCGCTTGCATAATCTAAGCCATTATTGCGATTCCCAGCAGAACCTTTAGAGTGAGCATTTTGGACAACTTTAATATTAGGATGATCTTGGGCGTATTCACAGGCAAAGGCAAAGGTATTATCGCTTGATCCATCATCGCTAATAATGATTTCTAAATTTGGATAATCTTGTTCAAGGATACTCTCAATGGCTTCTGTAAAAAAGTATTCGCGGTTAAAAGTCGTAAGAATGACGCTCACCTTGGGAAGAGCTATATCTTTAGAAATCATTTGCGTCCTTGTTTTTGAAATCGTATTTTATAAATCGTCATAAGAAATCTTTTTTGGAATCCCTTTTTTAATTTGATAAATGGAATCGCATTTTTGAATAGTGCTTAGGCGGTGTGCTATGATGAGTAAAGTTTTGTTTTGGGAGATTTGATAGATTTCTTCCATAATTTTTTGTTCGGTTTGATTATCTAAAGCGCTTGTCGCTTCATCTAAGACAAGAATCTCAGGATCTCCATACAATGCTCTTGCAATAGCAATTCTTTGTTTTTGTCCGCCACTAAGTGCGATTCCGCTATCTCCTACTTGAGTGTGGATACCCTCTTTGGTTGTTAGAAAATCGTAAATATTGGCTAATTTTAAGCAATTTATCATTTTTTCTTCATTAAATTCCCTGCCAAAGGCGACATTATCTGCGACATTACCATCAAAGAGATAGACATTTTGTGGAATATATCCTATTTTGCTTCTCCAACTTTTAAGATTTTTATCGCAAAGCTTGGTTTGATCAATGTAAATTTCTCCACTATTTGGTTCTAAAAGGCTGATAATGAGATCCACTAATGTGCTTTTTCCACTACCTGATTCTCCAATAAAGGCAGTTTTGGAGCCTTTTTTGAGAGTTAGATTTACATTTTCTAACACCTTTTTATCTTGTGTATAGCCAAAACAAATATTTTTAAGTTCAATTTTTTCGCAGAATTCAATTTTTTCATCACCTAGTTTTTTGGTTTGCATTTGAATATCTTGATAGATGATTTCTAAAGAGCGGTAGTTAAAAAGGATTTTATTGTATGAATCTAAAATCCGATTAATAGAAGGTAAAAGCCGATAGAGAGCAAGGACATACATTGATAATAAAGGGAGATAAGCCGACATATTTTTGCCATCGGTGATAAAGAGATACAAGACAACAGCAATCATCATACAAAATCCAATGGCTTCCAGTAAAAGGCGAGGAATATGAAAAAAAGTTTGATTTTTGATATTAGCCAATGAATAACCCCAAGAGCTTTGAGTAAAATTGTCCAAAATGGTTTGGTTGTTGCTTTGAAGTTTGATGATTTTATAGTTTCCAAAACTACTTGCAAGACTTTCAAAGAAGCTTTTTTGGTAGAATTCTTTTTGTTTGCCTTGTTTTTTGATTTTTTGTGAGACAAATTTACTCATTAAAAGCCCAAAGAATCCAAGCATAATGGTAAGCCCTAGCGTGATTTTAAAATTAACAAACAAAAGCGTTCCATAAATCAAAAGCACTACAAATATTTCTGAAGTCATAAATAAAATTGCCGCAAGTAAAATAGTGAAATTATGAGCTTCAGTTGTGATTGTTTTGGTGAGATAACTTGTATTTTTAGTTAAAAAATCTTGGTAATTCATACCTAAATAATTCACAAATAAACGCCCTACAATAAGATGATATCGCCCAAAGGTAAAACGCGCTAAGAGATGTTGATAGATAAGGTTGGTAATACTTCTAAAGCAATAAAATAACAAAAGTGCAATTCCAAAAAAAATAACAAAATGATAAGTGGAATCAAACTTAAAAAGATGATAAAAATAAGCATAATAAGGTTTATTTTCTATTAATGATAAATCGCTTGCTATAGAAATAAAAGGAGCAATAGCAGAGATTCCTATTAATTCAATTAATGAAACAATAAGAGAAATAAAAAGCAAAAAATAAATATAGATTCTATCTTGTTGGGAGAGAATCAAGTTAAGTTTAGCAAACATATTTACCTTTTTTATTTAAAAGATTTTTATAATTATAAAACAAACTTAGTGTGAAATTTTTTAATTTTAGCAGATTTCTTTAAGAAGTTTGTATCTTTATAGGGTTTATTTAACTTAAAATAAAGTAAAATTCTATAAATTTTAAAAAAGGAATAAATAATGAAAACCTTAGCTGTGATTGGACTTGGTTATGTTGGATTGCCCCTAGCTGTAGAGTTTGGAAAGAAATATAAAGTGATTGGATTTGATATTTATCAAAAACGCATTGATGAATTAAAAGAGGGCTATGATAGGACTTTAGAAGTAGGAAAAGAAGAGTTGCAAAGTGCTAAGGGTTTGAGTTATACAACTAATTTAGAAGATTTAAGGGAAGCACAAATTTATATTGTTACTGTTCCTACTCCCATTGATCATTACAATAAGCCCGATTTAACGCCACTTCTTAAAGCTTCTAGTAGTGTGGGTAAAGTGCTAAAAAAAGGCGATATTGTGATTTATGAAAGCACGGTTTATCCAGGTTGCACCGAAGAAGATTGTGTGCCAATTTTGGAGCGTGAGAGTGGATTAAAATTTAATGTAGATTTCTTTTGTGGATATTCTCCAGAGCGAATTAATCCAGGAGATAAGGAGCATCGATTGCCTAATATTAAAAAAGTTACAAGCGGTTCTACACCACAAATTGCTGAAGAAGTCAATGCACTCTATGCGAGTATTATTGTAGCAGGCACTCATAAGGCTTCAAGCATTAAGGTAGCTGAAGCCGCTAAAGTCATTGAGAATTCCCAAAGGGATATTAATATTGCTTTTGTAAATGAACTTTCTTTGATTTTTGATAAAATGGGAATTGACACTCTTGATGTATTGGAAGCTGCAGGGACAAAGTGGAATTTCTTGCCATTTCGTCCAGGGCTTGTTGGAGGGCATTGTATTGGAGTGGATCCTTATTATCTCACACATAAAGCAGAATCATTGGGTTATCATTCTCAAGTGATTCTAGCGGGGCGACATATTAATGATAATATGGGTGTTGTAGTAGCAAATAAAGTGATTAAATTAATGATTAAACAAGCACATCAAATTGTGGGTAGTAAGGTGGCAATTTTAGGGATTACTTTTAAAGAAAATTGTCCTGATATTCGTAATTCTCGCGTAGTAGATATTATTAAGGAATTAAAAGATTTTGATTGTTGTGTTGAAGTGTTTGATCCTTGGGCTGATTTAGCAGAAGTGAAGCATGAATATGGATTGACACTAAAAGAAGTTAAAGACTTTAGAATGCAAGATTATGCCGCGGTTATTGTAGCAGTGGCACATAATGAATTTAAAAAGCTTGATTTTAGCAATAAAGGTAAGACAATCGTTTATGATTTAAAGGGAATTTTACCAAAAGAACAAGTGAATGGGAGATTGTAATGCAAAAATAATATTTGGATATTTAACATTTTTGTAAGTTTTATGGAAAACGCATTAAGAAATGAAGAATATCCATTTTTTTAAGCAAAAGATTGATAAAATTTTGTTAAAAAATCAAGGATTTTAATGAGTGCTTATGAGACCATCATCGGACTAGAAGTGCATGTCCAACTTAACACCAAAACTAAAATCTTTTGTTCGTGTGCCACGAGCTTTGGCGCAGAGCCAAATACCAATGTCTGCCCTACTTGCTTAGGACTTCCAGGTGCATTGCCAGTGCTTAATAAAGAAGTGGTAAAAAAAGCTATTGCTTTTGGCACCGCTATTAATGCACAGATTAATCAAAACTCGGTATTTGCACGCAAAAATTATTTTTACCCCGATTTACCAAAAGCCTATCAAATTAGTCAATTTGAAATCCCTATTGTAGGGCGTGGAAATATCGAAATAGAAGTCAATGGTGAGAAAAAAATCATCGGCGTTACACGCGCACATATGGAAGAAGACGCAGGAAAAAATATCCACGAACACGATTGCTCCAAAGTCGATCTAAACCGCGCTTGCACGCCGCTTTTGGAGATTGTGAGTGAGCCAGATATGCGTAGCAGTGATGAAGCAATTGCATATCTAAAAAAGCTCCACTCTATCGTGCGATTTTTGGATATTTCTGATGCGAATATGCAAGAAGGAAGTTTTCGCTGTGATGCCAATGTTTCTATCCGCCCAAAAGGAGATTCTAAACTCTATACGCGCGTAGAAATTAAAAATCTTAATTCATTTAAATTTATCCAAAAAGCTATCGAATACGAAGTGGAGCGACAGATTGAAGCGTGGGAAGATGGCAAGTATCAAAGCGAAGTAGTGCAAGAAACGCGTCTTTTTGATACTGCAAAAGGCATAACGCGATCTATGCGTGGCAAAGAGGAAGCTGCGGATTATCGCTATTTTCCTGATCCAGATTTATTGCCTGTATATATTGATGAAGTGCTTATGAAAGAGGGGAGAGAGATTCCAGAAATGCCTGATGAAAAAAGAGAGCGCTATGTGCGAGAATTTGGCATTAAACCCTATGACGCAGGGGTGCTTACCTCTAGCCTAGAGCTAACACAATATTTTGAATCTATGCTTGGGTTTGGTGCAAGTGCCAAAGGTTCTCTCACTTGGCTTACCACAGAGCTTTTAGGGCGTCTAAAAGGTGAGAATACTTTGCAAACTTGTGGGGTAGATTCACGCACGCTTGCGACTTTGGTGTGTCGCATTGATGAATCCAAGATTAGTGGCAAAAGTGGCAAAGAAATTTTAGATGTCTTGGTGGAGCAAAAAGGCGGTGATGTAGATAGCCTTATAGATTCTATGGGATTAGCACAAGTTAATGATGATAGTGCGATTCTTAGTGCTATAGAATCTGTGCTATCTGCCAATGCCGATAAAGTCGCGGAATACAAAAGTGGCAAAGATAAACTCTTTGGATTTTTTGTCGGTCAAGTGATGAAAAATAGCAAGGGAGCAAATCCTGCTAGAGTAAATGAGCTTTTAAAAGAAAAATTACAATAATGAGTTTGATTTTAATGCAAGAGATTCTAAGGGGTGAATTTGTATTAAGATTGGGCGAGATTTAAAGGACAAAATTATTAAATTTTATGCAGATTTATGCAATCAATAATATTTAGGAGAGTTTATGTGTAATTCACAAGATTTGTGGAATCTTACTCCGCTTTTTTCTAGTAAAGAATCATTAGAAGAATCGCTTTTTAGCGAAATTAATCGCGCAGTCAAGTTTGAGCAACAATACAAAGGACAATTAGCTACGCTTGATTACCATTCTTTTTCTCAAGCTATTAAAGGGTATGAAAAAATTTGTGAGAATCTATCAAGAGTAATGACTTATGCATTCTTATGTTTTGCAGCTAATACGAAAGAGGGTGCATTTTTAGCAAAATGTGAAATGGAAGTTAATAAAGCACAAGATAAATTATTGTTTTTTGATTTGGAATTTAATGCATTAGAAGAATCGCAAAAAAAAGATTTAATTTGCAATGTGAAAGAATATAGCTATTATTTGGAGCTTTTGGCTAAAAATGCAAAGCATCAACTCACTTTACCTGAAGAAAAAATACTGCTTAAAACGCAACCTGTAGGCGTAGATAGCTTCAAACGCCTTTTTGATGAGCATTTAAGTCGCTTGAAGTTTGAATTTCAAGGTAAACAATTAAGTGAAGAGGAGATTCTAAGCTTTCTTTATGATAAAAATCAAGCGATGAGAAAAGAAGCAGCAAAATCCCTTAGTGTAACCTTGAAAGAGAATTTGGAGCTTTTGGCTTATATTTATAATGTGGTGCGTAAAGATTTGAGAATCACAGCAGAATTAAGGGGCTATAAAACACTAGAAGAATCACGCCACAATGATAATCAAATTACCCAAAAAAGCGTAGATAGTATGGTTAAGACTATCAATGATTCAGTGGGGATTGTGGAGGAGTATTATTCTTTAAAAGCAAAGCTTTTAGGGTTAGAGAAATTATATGACTATGATCGTTATGCTCCACTTTTATGTAGTGAAGATTCGGAATTTCCTTATGAAGAATCAAAAAAAATCGTTTTGGAAACTTTTAGGGAGTTTTCACCGAGATTCTATGAGATTGCCAAAAAGGCTTTTGATGAAGGGTGGATTGATTCGCATCCAAGAGAAAACAAAAGAGGAGGTGCTTTTAGTCATAGTGCAGTGCCAAGTGTGCATCCCTATTTAATGTTAAATCATACTAACAAAAGACGAGATGCTTTCACAATGGCTCACGAATTAGGGCATACGATTCATCAATATCTTTCTTATAAAGTTGGTTATTTGAATGCAGACACTCCTTTGACAACGGCCGAAACTGCTTCTGTTTTTGCTGAAATGCTTTTGTTTGATAAAATGAAAGAAATGTTGCCAAAAGAAGAAAAGATCGCGCTTTATGCGGGGAAATTGGAAGATATTTTTGCGACACTCTTTAGACAAAATGTTTTTACTAATTTTGAAAGAAGAGTGCATCAAGAAGAAGCAGAGTTAAGTGTAGAAGAATTTAGTCAAATATGGCAAGAAGAGAATCAAAAAATGTTTGGCAAGAGCGTGATTTTGACCGAGGATTATCGGTTGTGGTGGTCTTATATTTCTCATTTTATTCATACTCCTTTTTATTGCTATGCGTATAGTTATGGGCAACTTTTGGTTATGGCGCTTTTTGGCGTTTATAAAAAAGAAGGAAAGAGTTTTGTAGGGAAATATGAGGAGTTTTTAAGTTTAGGTGGTAGCAAATCCCCAAGGGAATTAGTAGGTATTTTTGGCTTAGATATTGAAGATGATAATTTTTGGAAAATAGGGATTAAAGAAGTGGAATCATTGCTAAAAGGATTAAAAGCGATTTTATAAAGAAAAAAGGGAGATAATAACTATGAATTTAGATAAAATCTTGCACGATAAAAAATTTGTAGAGCTTAATAAATCGCATTGCCGTGAGATACTAGAGTATCTAATTCATAAAAAAATTAATTTTTCCATTGTTTGCAATGTTTCTTGTGTGAAGTTTGAACCAGAGCTTCCAAGTGAAATTAAAGCAGCTTTTAGTGAGCTAACCGTATTTATTTTGGCGGGTTATACTTTTGAGAGTTTGGAGCTTGATGAGAATAATCTCTATTTTGAAGCAGGGTTTGGTGAAGAAAATTTGGGTAGTTTTGTAACAACTCCTCTAGAATCTATTGTTCAAATTTTGCTTCCTAATGAGACAGATATTCGTGCTGATTTTTGCGTTTTTATTAATCTTTTAGCGACTTATGCTACACCTAAGAGTAAGGATAATTTTAGTGATGAAGGGGTTAATAGTTCTATGAAAGCTTTATTGTCAAATCCAAAAAATCATAAATTTAAAAGATAAAATGGGTTATATTTGGATTCTCTTTAAGAGTAGTGTATGGAAAAGAAAAGAAGCTTAAAAATATTCTGATTTGATGTGCAGACAGATTATTTATCTTATTTTTCAAAATTGCAAATTTGAGAAAAATTTCACAATAAAGAGAGTGTAATGAAGGAGTGTATTTTATTGCATAAAGTTTTTTACTCTAAAAGTGTTTTTATATTGATAAAAGATTTAAAGAATCTTTGTCAAAAAGTGGAGATTCCATTGACTGAAACGCTAAAAATTCGTTGTGAGAATCGATTATTGACTTTTGTGGATGAGTTAAAGTGTTATGGACTTTTAGCAGAAGCCAAGAGAAAAAAGAGTAAGCCTCTGATATATGATAGTCAAACTATGCTTGGAATTTGGAATTTTTTTAAAAAATATTATGAGTATTTGGAATTTAAAGAACAATTATTGAAGGATTTTGGCATAGAAGTAGATATTTTAGAATTGGAGGAATGTTTTGCTTTTATACTAGAAGCGATTTTGCAAAAGATTAAGGGGTTAAACAATAAAAATAGAAAAGAAAGTTTTAAATGTGTATTTTTATTAGATAGAGAGTTAGAAAGTGAAAATATTTTTAGATGCGATGATTTAGAGATTTCAATCTTGCTTATTCCTCAAGTATTTTTAGTGATATTTGAAGAGTGTAGAGTAATTAATCTTTTGCTTGATCAACATATTATAACTCCAAAGATGTTTTAATGATTACTATTTTAAAAGTTATTATATCATTAATTATTGCGATGATTTGGTATCAGCTTACTTCAAATCAAGAGACTGCTATTTTCTTTTTTATTTTAATGTTGATTATTTTTTTTATTCGCCCTATTGCTTACCAGAGTCCTACAGAAAGGCAAGAATATTTAGAAAAATTTCGTAAAGCAAAAGAAAGACAAGTCAATATCGAGCAACTTCGTAGAGAAGAAAAAAAGAAAGCACAAGAAGAACGCAATAGAAAAAAGTCTAAAGAAACAAAGGAGTAGCCAATGTCTTTGATGCTCTTACAGACAACCACAACAGAAGAAAACTCTCAAGTATTAATGAAAGATGCCTTAAAGAGTGGTTTGGTTTCTTGTATTCAAAAAGTGCCTATAGAGAGTTATTATTATTGGGAAAATACCTTAAAACAGGATAAGGAAATTTTATTAACTTTCAAAGTTAATCAAAGTGATTTTGAAAAATTGAGAGTTTTAATAGAAGCAAAGCATATTTATGAGATTCCAGAGATAGTAGGAATGCCTTTAGATTATATTTCTAGCAAATATCAAAGGTGGCATAATGAAACGATAAAAACCCTAAAAGATAAATTTTAGGGTTTATTTTTTGTTTTCTTTATATTCCATAATCATTGCTAAAGCTTCATCTTTTAAGCTAAGCTTTTTCTTTTTTAATTCACTTAGTTCAACATCTGTCGCGTGTTCTCTGCCCTCACTAATGTCTTGTATTTTTTGATCAAGTTCATTGTGTTCATCAAAAATTTTTGCAAAATGTGCATTCTCTTGTTTAAGCGCTGTGATCTCATCTCTGTATTCGTGTAGCATTTTTACTCCTTTAAAATAAAATAATATTATAAACAAAATTGCCTTAAAAACATTAGGTAAAACAAAATTTAAGTGCGATAATCTGCGTTGATTTTTACATATTCATAGCCCAAATCACAACCATAGGCGACAAAAGATTCTTTGCCTAAGCCAATATTGCAAGAGATTTTAAAAGAGTCTTGCTTTAAGACTCTAGCAGCTTTTTCTTCATTAAGGCTATCAAAATAGATTTTACCCTCGCTATACACGCAAATATCTCCAAAATAAATCTCTAAAGTATTAGGATTGCATTCAATCCCACTTGCGCCAATAGTAGAAGCGATTCTTCCCCAATTTGGATCGCAGCCAAAAAGTGCAGTTTTTACTAGCGGAGATTGGCTAAGAGCTTTAGCACAAATCTCAGCTTCCTTTTCTGTTTTAGCACCTTTAACTTCAAAGGCAACAAGCTTAGTAGCACCTTCCCCATCTCGCACAATATCTGTGGCAAGTTTGTGCATAATTTTTTCTAATGCAAAGAGAAACGCTTCTTTATCATAGTTTCCACTTTTTTGGTTACTAAGCAAGAGAATCGTGTCATTTGTTGAAGTATCACCATCGACACTAATGGCATTAAAAGTTGTTTTTGCAGCTTTAAGAAGAAGTGGGCGTATATCTTCTTTGGGGATAGCTGCATCGGTGGTAATAAAACATAACATTGTAGCTAAAGAGGGATTAATCATTCCTGCTCCCTTGCAAATAGCACCAATCTTAAAGCTTCTTGTGTCATCCAAAAAAACTTCAAAAGCAATGGTTTTATTGAAGCGATCAGTTGTCATAATGGCTTGAGAAGCGTTTTGATTATTTTTTGTTTCTAGATTAAAATAACTAAAAGATTGCATTATTTTTTCTTTTGGGAGTTGCACTCCAATAGTGCCAGTTGAGCTCATTATGGGATTGGTGATATGGGGGAAAGTGGTTTGCAATTTTGCTAAGATTTCTTGGATATTTTGGACACCTTCATCTCCAGTTAGCGCATTGGCATTTTTGGAATTAATTAAAACAAAATTGGTTTTAAAATTTTCTCCATATTGCCTAAAATGTGTAATAGGAGCAGCACAAAATTTGTTTTCTGTGAAGATACCTTCCACATCACACAAAGAATCAGCATAAATAAAAGCAATATCGAGTTGTGAATTTGCCTTTAGTCCTGCACTTACTCCATCACAATAAAAGCCAATAGGCGCACAAACTCCATTTTCAATTGGAAAAAGATTAAACATATTTTAACTCCTCTGGTTTATCTTTTTTGGATACTAATTGCTTGGTTAGGCGTATTCCATGTGAGGTTCCAATGACAAGCAATTTGCATTCGCTAGTTACAAGTGTATCTCCATTGGGCATAGAGATAAATTTTCCATCTTTTTGCGTGATTCCAACAATGGAAGTTTGTGTGATCTCACGCAAATGTGATTCTTTTAATTTTTTAAGAACAAGCCAAGAATAGCGTGGAACGACAATTTCTTCTAAATCTAAAGGCGTGTCTTTTTGATAAGCAAAGCGTTCAAGTAAATTTTCCATATCCGGTCTTGTTGCCATTGCATTTACTCTTTGTGCAAAAAGTTTGGATGGAGAGACAACGCAATCTGCACCGAGTTTTTTTAATTTTTCTTCTTCTTCACTATTGTTGGCATTAGCAATGATAAAATAAGGCTTCCTGCCTAATTCCTTTTCATAGAGTCTTACAGAAACGATTTGGGCAATATTATCAGCGATATTGTTAGACAATGCAATCACTCCTCTTGCACTAGATAAATGGGATTTTAGCATTGCAATTTCTTCCAAAGGATCTTCATTGATAAAAAAGGGATAACGATATTTTAGGGCAATGTCTTCTAGTGATTGATGGCTATCAACAACAACAAAAGGAATGTGAGCTTCTCTAAATTGTTTGGAGAGTTGAATAGTGTATTCATTGTGATGACAGATGATAAAATGATTCTTAAGACGCGCAATTTTGTAAATCATACTCCGTTCCTTGATGACTGAGATAAGTTTTCCTCGGTTTAAAGTGTCAATTACGCCAATGACGCAGAAGCTTAAAACAGCAGAACCTGCTAACATAACAATAGCAGTATAAATAATACTCAAAGCATCAAATTCGCTTTCTTTTAAGGCACCAAATCCAGTTGTTGTGAAAGTATAAGAGCTTTGAAAGAATGCTTCAATTAGAGTGTAATCGGTAATGACAATATAACCAAGTGTGCTAAGCAATAATCCTAGAAAAAGTAAAATAAAAGGAAGGCGAAAAGGCTTTAGTTGCTCATATAACAAGCCAGATAAATCAACATCAGGCTTTTGAGTGCCTTCCCAATGAAGAAGTTTTTTGAGTTTTGTGAAAGCCACCACTTAATCCTAAATCAGGATTAAGAGCGTTTTTTCATTGTGCGTAGAGTAGAAGCAGCGATTCTAACTTTTGCAGTTGTGCCATCTTCTAATTTGATTCGAACTACTCTTAGATTAGGTAATGAGCGTTTTTTTGTTTTATTGTTTGCGTGGCTCACATTGTTTCCAACCATTGGACCTTTTCCGCTAAAAACACATCTTTTTGCCATTTTTGTTTCCTTAAGAAATTAAATAAAATAAACCATAGATTCTAGCAGAATCTATGTAAAAAAAACTTTAAAATTACAAAGCTTTTATAATCTCTTTTTAATTTCTTGCACAATATGAAATCCGTGATTGAGTGCAGCTGCAATAGATCCACCATTTTTATAGAGAATATCTCCAGCAATATAAATTTTATTAATTGAACTTTGGTGATTTTCATCAATCAATGGAACTCCATTTTCATCAAGAGCTAGATTACATTTTTTGAGAAAATCAATAGGAGCCATTCCGCCAATAGCATAGACAATTCTATCAAAAGTCTCGCTTGTGCCATCGGTAAAATTCACTTTTGGTTTTCCATTCTCATCTTCAAGACTAGCAATGTCAATACCAAGTTTTGGGGTAATTTTTCCTGCTTTTAAACAAGCATTTAAGTTTTCTTGATTGGTGTCATTAATCCTTGCAAACTCTGTGCGTCTGTAATTAAGTGTTACGGGATTGGTTTCGCTAAGTATGCAAGCATATTCTACAGCAGAGTTTCCTCCACCAACTACAAGAATTTTTTCGCCATTTTTACAGCTATTAGCATTGAAATTTACTACACTTCTAATGGTGCTTGGAATTGAATAAGAAGGCTTGTTAGGTTGTCCCATTTTTCCAATAGAAATAATAATAAATTTTGCTTTAACAGAAGTGTTTTGTGTGGTGTGAATTAAGAAATATTCTCCCTCTTTAGTGATTGATTCGACTTCTGTTTGAAATTGTGCTTCAAAGTTATTTTCAGCAATAATCTCATCAAATAAATCCAAAGTGCTTTCTTTTGTGCCATCGCAAAAATAGATATTTCCATTAAGTTCTACTTTTTGCCCCTTATAATCTTTATCAACGCGTTTGTTATCTTTGTAGAATTTACGAATGGTTGTGGAGTGATTTTCTCCTTTTTCAAATAAGATAACATCTTTAATTCCTAAAATAACAGATTCTACTGCTGATCCAATTCCGCCTGGTCCTCCACCAATAATTGCAATATCATAAATTTCTTTCATTTTTTATCCTTTTTAGTAGGTTTATTATTTGCAGCACGGCGTAAATCTTCTTCATTATCAAACAAAACGCCTTGCATCATTTTCTTCTCATCATCAAATTGCCCATTTTTCAATCCCCAAAGAAATGCGATTAATCCTAAAAGCCCTATAATTAATGAAGTTGCAAGCATAACACCTACCATAGTTGTATTCATAGAAGCTCCAAAAAAGGCTGGATTGCTTCAAAATGCAAACCCATCGCATTGGAAGTGCTACCAATTTGCTTTTTGATGTATTTTTTGTGGAATCCTTCCACCATAACTGCCCCCGCCTTATTTTGCCATTGTTGGCTTTGAAGATAGACTTCCAAATCTTTTAGATTAAAGCTAGAAAATTCATAAGAGGTTTTACTTAGATTAATCAAATAAAATTTACTAGAATGTAAAATGCAACAGCTTAGAATATGGATAGAGTTTCCATTTTGCATTTGGAGAAATTTTTCTGCTTCTTTTTGGTTTTTAGGTTTTCTTTGTAGAGTATTGGCGCATTCTATGACGCTATCAACAACTAAAAGCGGAAGTTCTAAACCATAAGTTTCTAATGCTTTTTTGTGTTTGCAAATTGCAGCAGTATAAACAAAACTTCTTGGGTTAGATAATTCCAAAGTCTCTTCATCAAAGCCATTGTCGCATTGTGTAAAGGCGATTCCATTTTCTTTTAGAATCTGTTGTCTGCTAAGCGAAGTTGAACATAGTCTCAGCACAAAAATCCTTAGAATTGAATTTAGGCTCCTGATTATATTATTTTTTGGATTATAATGCTATTAAGTTTCTTTATTTTTAAAAATTACTGCTACAACTGCAATAGCAAAGCCGCTATCATGGGAGATGGAGAGGCTTAGTGAATGGAGATTAAAGTGCTCCATTTTATTTTTTGTTAAAGTAAGCAAGGGAGCACCTTTTTTATCTTTTGAGATAATCATATCATGAAAGTTTAATTCTTTAGAAATACCACATTTTAAAGCTTTAGAACAAGCTTCTTTTGCTGCCCAAAAACCTGCAATAGTTTGAGAGTTTTTGGCGAGTTTTATTTCTTCTGCGTTAAGAAATCGAGCAAGCCCTTTTTGATTAAATCTTTGCAAAAAAGTTTCTATTCTTGCAATAGAAACTAAATCTATACCTAATTCAAACAAGGATCATTGCACCACAAATTCAGTAAAGAAAACATTTGAAATTCTACCATCCACTAAAAATTCATTAAGACGAGCAATAATTTCTTCTTTAAGTTTTTGTTTGCCTCTTGTAGTCTGTATTTCTTCAAAGGTCTTAGAAGCTAAAATTGTAATGATAGTATCGCGTAAGATATTCACTTTTGTGTCAAGTTCTGGTTGCATTTCAGCGATACTCATTTCCAATGCAATTGCAGTTTTCAAATAGCGTTTTCCACCTCCTGTAGAAACTAGATTGACAATAAATTGATCAAGAGGATACATAGGACCTACATTTAAAAGTGAGCTATTTGGATTTGCGACGCTACTTTTAGAAGCAGAGCTTTGAGTGGGTTGATTTGCATCTTGGGATTGCGTTTCATCTCCACCACTAAAGATTAAAATCCCAACAACAATTAGGATAATCAAAAGCAATGCAACAACACCAATGATAATGAATAAAATCATTTTGTTTTGTTTGAGACTTGCTAGTTTAGATTCTTTTTGCTCTTCATCAGCCATTTTAACTCCTTATTTTTAAAAAAATATTATATTATTTATCGTATTAATTTTTCAAGTAGCTACCAAGCCATTTGAGTTCTTTTGGGTAACGCTGAAATAATTCATTAATGTTGGCATCATCAATATGTCCATCAATATCAATAAAAAAACAATATTGGAAATCATCACCTGTGTGTGCAGGGCGTGATTGTATAGAGGTCATATTGATATTTAAATCTCTAATATCATAGAGTAAATTATACAAAGCACCTGGTTTGTTGGTGTTGGTAAGATTAGCAAAAATTGAAGTTTTGTCTTTACCGCAGCGTTGATTTTTGAAATTGCTAATAATAATAAAACGCGTTTTATTGCCCGCACTATCTTCAATATTTTCAAATAAAATAGGCACATTATAGAGTTTAGCTGCGATGTGAGAGCAGATTGCAGCACATTGTGGATTTTGAGCGGCAAGTTGCGTAGCTTTAGCAGTGGAATCAACTGGGATTCTCTGGATATGATCAAGGCTGTGTTCGCTTAAGAAATGGTGACATTGACCAAATGCAATGTCTTTTGAATAGATGATTTGTATGTCTTGGAGCTTTTGTGAAATACTTGCAAAGCAATGATGGATAGGCATATAAATTTCAGCAACAATCTTAAGATCTGTTTCTTTTAGCATATCAAGAGTTTCTCCAACAGCACCATTTTGATTATTTTCAATAGGCACTACCGCATAACTTGCTCTCCCTTCTTTGACACTTTTTATAGCAGAAGTGATAGTGTTGTGTGAAAAATATTCGCATATAGCTCCAAAACGACTTTCAGCAGCTTGGTGTGTGTAGCTTCCAACAGGTCCAAGATAAGCTACGCGTTCTGGTAATTCAAGGTTTCGACTTACTGCAAAGATTTCTAGGTAGATTGATTCAATAGCACTTCTAGTTAAAAAGGTTGGTTTTTTGTGATTAAGCCTATCAATGATTTCTCTTTCTCTTTCTGGGCGATAAACTGGAGAGTTAGTTTGGATTTTAGCTTTGCCAATTTGTTTGACAATCTCCATTCGCTTCTCTAGAAGCTCTAGAATATTATCATCAATTTTATCAATTTCATTTCTAAAAAGCTGTAAATTCATTCAAACTCCTTATAAATAATCTTTTTCTAGTGCGATTAAATCTTCAAAAGTTTCTCTTTTGCGAATTAATCTTGCCTTTCCTTGTGAAATGGCTACTTCAGCACATCTAGGGCGTGTGTTGTAGTTGCTTGACATACTAAAGCCATATGCACCGGCACTAAGAATAGCAAGTATATCTCCAGCTTTTAAAGGGGGTAGTGCAATATTTTTACCTAAATAATCCCCACTTTCACAAATAGGTCCTACAATATCTGTAGGAGCTAGTTCTCCTTCTCTTGGATTAAGTGGAGTGATTTTGTGATAAGCATTATAAAGGCTAGGGCGGATTAAGTCATTCATTGCACCATTTACAATAACAAAGCGTTTTTCTTGAGATATTTTTTCATAAAGCACTTGAGTTAAGAAAACCCCAGAATTACCCATAATAAAACGACCAGGTTCGCAAATAATGGTTACATCAAGCCCTCTTAAGCATTCTAAAATACTTTGAGCATAATCATAAGGATTAATGGTTGTTTCATCTTTGTAAGTGATTCCTAAACCTCCTCCAATATCAAAGAATTTAATATCAATCTTAAGTGCTAAAAGGCTATGGAGTAATTGAGCGATTTTTTGTGCTGATTCTGCAATGGGTTGGAGTTTGGTAATTTGGCTACCTATATGAAAATGAATTCCTATAGGTTCTAAAGATTCTGATTTATGTGCATAAAGATAGAGACTTTTTGCCTCTTCAACTCCAATTCCAAATTTGTTTTCTTTGAGCCCTGTTGAGATATAGGGGTGAGTTTGTGGATCAATATCGGGATTAACGCGAATAGAGATTCTAGCCTTTGTATTGAGAGTTTTTGCGATTGATTCGACTTTAAGTAATTCTTCTTTGCTTTCAATATTAATAAAAAGTATTCCAAGTTTGATGGCTTCTTGGATTTCATAGTCTTGTTTGCCAACTCCGCTATAGATGATTTTATAAGTTGGGATTCCAGCTAGAATAGCGCGTTTAATTTCTCCTAGTGAAACACAATCTACACCGCTTTCTAAAGAAGCTAGTTTTTTAATAACGCTTAAATTAGAATTTGCTTTTAGGGCATAGCAGATTAATGATTTTCTACCGCTAAAGGCAAGTTTAAATTGATTGAAATACTCTTCAATTTTATCAAAATCATAAACAAAAAGAGGGGTTTGATATTCTTTTGCTACTTGCAATAAGAGTTTTTTATCTAGATTACCTTCAAGAGTAGGAGTATTTGGTAGGGGAATGTTTTTCATAAAACTCACTTTAAAATAAAATTTTTGAGAATTGTAATCAAAAAATCTTAAAATTAGGATATTTTAGCTTTTTTACCAATGGATAAAACTAGTCCAATCATTATGCTTGTTGAGAGCATAGAACTGCCCCCATAACTTAAAAAAGGGACGGCAATTCCTTTAATAGGAATTAACCCAGAAATTCCAAAGGCGTTGATAAGAAAAGAAAGCCCCAAAACAATTCCAATTCCAGAGCAAAATAAATAATACATTGTGTTTTTGCAGCGATTGGCGATTCTTAAGATGCGATAAATCATTGCTAGAAAAATAAGACTAATAACAAATAAACCAATAAAACCAATTTCTTCTGTGATGCCTGCTAAAATGACATCGGTATGCACTTCGCTTAAAAAACCAAGTTTAATAAGCCCATTTCCTAATCCTTCTCCAAAGATTCCTCCATTAGCAATTGCATTAAGAGAATGTTGTATTTGATAGGGTTCAGGGAGATTTTCAACGCGTAAGGAATTGGCAATGGATTGCGGAAAGAAAGATAAAATGAGATCTTGCGTTCCTGCCCACCACGCCTTAATACGCATAATGCGGTGAGCACTTGTGATAATTACCAAAATAAACAAAACAGATGCAAGAGCTAAGAGATTTGCAAAGAGTTTAAAAGAAGAACCTGCAAAAATCATCATTAAGGCTAAAGTAACTCCAAGAAGAACGATTTGTCCTAAGTCATTTTGTAAAATGGCAATCAGATAAACTGCAATCAAAAACACAAATACATAAGGCAGGAAAGTAATAAATTCTTCTTTGAGCGTTTTGGTTTCAATAAGGGAAAATTTACGCGAAAAACTCCAAGCCAAAAAAGCAATAAAGCCAATTTTAAAGAACTCTACAGGTGCTAAGGAAAAAAGAGGGAATCTAATCCATCGTTTCGCTCCTCCAGCGCTTGTAGCAAGACTTTCGGGGAGAAAATGCATAATAAACATTAAAAAGATTCCGCCAAAAAATAAAATAAAGCCAAATTTTAAAACAAAATTATCAGGATTGCATCGAGAAATTCCCCACATCAAAAGAATCCCTAAAATTCCTGCAATCAGTTGCCTTAACATAAAATGAAATTCATTGTAATCATAATATAAAATCGCAAAAGAAGAAAGCGAATAGGAAAAGATAATGCTAATAGTAATGAGGCTTATGCTTAAAAAAAAGAGTGGCTTATCAACCATTAAGAATTTTTCCAATAATGTCTGCTTTATTTGCACTCATAAGGTGAATTTTGTTGTGGATTTTACAGAGATGATTGAAAAGCTCTTGGCTTTTTTGTAATCCTATCTCAAATTCCATTCCTTTTTGGGAAGCTTTTTCCATAGATTCTAAATAGCCTTGTGGCACAAAAACTCCAGGTAATTTATTGTGCAAAAAAAGGGCAGTTTTATAAGAAGTGATGGGGAAGAATCCAAATATTAATACGCAATGGGTGTTGCATTCTTGATTGATTTGATTTGACCATTGGAGCAATTCTTCTGCAATTTCAAGATCATAAATGGGTTGTGTAAAAATTGCCAAAGCCCCATTTTGAATCTTTTCTTGCATTTTCTTATAAAGATTTTGCTTTTTGTTAGAATAAGAATTTAGCACACTAAAAGGATAGAAGGGCTTAAAATCTCCTTGTATTGGATTGTTATTGATGTCTTTTGCGGTATTTAATTGACAGATTGTTTTGAGTAAAACATTGCTATTACCCTCAAAGATTCCTTTGGCTTGTGGCTGATTCCCGTGTCTTATGGGATCTCCAGTGAGTGCTAAGATTAATCGCAAATCAAGGCTATTCATACCAATTAATTCACTTTGAAGCGCTAAGGTATTTCTATCTCTCATTGACATTGTTGTAATGCTTGGAATCTCAAAAGTATTTTGGAGTTTTAGGCTTGCTAAGATTGCATTGTGTTTGAGTTTTGCAAGGGGAGAATCAGTGCAAACAAAAGCATCAATCTTTGCGGGGAGATTTTCTTTCTTTATTGTCTCAAAGAGTGCTTCTAGAGAAAAACTAGCCGGAGAAGAAAACTCGTAAGTAAAGCATTTCTTATGACTTCTTAGAGTTTCAATAAAAGTTTCAATTTTATTCATTTTGTAGCAATAAAAGCCTGAAATTAAGGCTTTTATTGGATTCCAAGAATTTTATTGATTGCTGCATTCATTTTGGATTCAAGATTGTATCGAACATTGCGTTCTTCGTGTTTGTTTTGCTGAATTTGTGCTTCTTTTTTAGCAATAGACTGGTAAAGATTTTGGATTTTAGTTTGATCTTTTTGGATTTTTGCTTCTTCTAAATCAAGCAAAAGCAAATCTTTCTCTAGGCGTAATTTGTCGTTATTGTTGCGGTATTTTTCGGTTTGTTTGCGAAGATCTTGATGAAATTGGTATTGAATATTGCGAATTTCTCTTTTTTGACTAAAGCTAGAGTCGCGATAAAGTGTTTCAGTGATGCCTTTTGGTGCTTTTGGAGCCTCTTTTGGCGGTAGAGCGTGAGCAAGGGAGGCAGCAAGCACTAAATTTGAAATTAAAAATAAAAATTTTTTTTGCATCGGCAATCCTTTTTGTGTAAAATTTTACCTCAATTATATCATATTCACATTGTTTTAGAATTAAATTTGCTATAATCTTGCAATTTAATTTATATTTTGGCATTAGGTAAGTGAATGTTTGGAATTGGAAAAAAGCCTAGCGTATTAGGTGGAACAATGATTATTTCAGGGACAGCAATTGGGGCTGGAATGTTGGCTTTGCCAACAATCTCTGCTGGAATGTGGATTTGGTGGTCTTTGGGGCTTATGGTGGTTACTTGGTTAATGATGTTACTTTCTTCTCAAGCCATTTTGGAAGTTAATCTTAATTATAATCCTGGGGCAAGTTTTCATACGCTTGTTTATGATAATTTAGGAAAATTTTGGAATCTTGTAAATGGTTTGAGTGTAGCCTTTGTGCTATATATTCTACTCTATGCTTATGTTAGCGGTGGAGGTTCTATGGTGGCACATACTTCTGTTGCGTTATTTGGATATGAACCCCCTAAGCTTTTATCGGGATTGCTTTTTGCGATTTTATTGAGTGCTTGTGTATGGTGGAGCACTTATGCAGTTGATAGATTTTCGGTAGTGATGATTGGTGGGATGGTTATTACTTTTATTTTTGCAATGAGTGGAATGCTTGGTGAAATAAAAACTTCTTTGCTTTTGGATTTACAAAATGATGGAAGTAGTTATGGAATTTTTGTGTTTGCAGCGGTCTCAACTTATTTGACTTCTTTTTGTTTTCACGCTTCAGTGCCAAGCTTAGTGAAGTATTTTGGTAAAGATTCTATTTCTATTAATAAATGCCTTGTTTATGGGACATTGATTGCACTTTTAGCTTATGTAATATGGATTGTTGCGTGTGATGGGAATATTATGCGAAGTGATTTTAAAGAAGTCATTGCAGCAGGTGGGAATGTTAGCCATCTGATTGAAGCAGCAAGCAGTAATCTTAATGGTAATTTTTTATTAAGAATGTTGGACGCTTTTGCGTTTTTAGCGGTAGCCACTTCGTTTTTGGGGGCTGGACTTGGGCTATTTGATTATATGGCAGATTTATGTGGATTTGATGATAGTAGAGTAGGGCGAACAAAAACAATGCTTGTGACTTTTGCACCACCAATTATTGCGGGCATGGTTTATCCTGATGGATTTTTGCTTGCAATTGGTTGGGCAGGACTTGCTGCGACGATTTGGTCGGTGGTGATTCCTGCCTTACTTCTTAGAGCTTCGCGAAAAAGGGTGGCAAATCAAGAGATTAATTATCGAGTTAAAGGTGGTAATTTCACTATTTATACGCTTTTAATTTTTGGTTGTGTGGTAGGAATTTGCCATATTTTGTTTGTCTTTAATGTTTTGCCAATGTATCAATAATGTTAAAAGAATTATTGCAAATTTTTCAATACCTTCAAAAATTCCACAAAGATAATCTTGATGTTTTAAGAATTATTTTGGAGTTTTTGCTGATCTCCAAAGATAAAAAATGCCTAAAGGGATTGATAGATGGAGATAAGCAGCAAATTGATGAGGATATTTCTGCTATTTTAAAGGGTTATGGGCTAGAAGCCTTTAGTGCAAATCCAAAGATTAATCGCAAAAAGATTTTAAAAGCATTGCTAGATTATGAAATTACTCCAAGAGATTTGGAAAATTTTATTCAAATTATTGTGTTGCATAAGACGATTTTGGGGCTTTATGAATACGCTACTCCTATTGAAGTGAATCTTTTGGTTTGCAAACTCTTAGATATGAAAAGTAACGAGAGTATTTATAATCCTTGTTGTGGTTTGGGGAGTTTATTGTTTGGGATGGATGAAAGAAATTTTGATTATTATGGGGAAGATATTCATCCAAAGATTCTCTATCTTGCTAAGATTCTATCCATTTTTATGGGATTTAAACGAAGTTATTTGGCAGTAGCAGATATTTTTAAAGAATCTGCCTTTAGGAGTTTGGAAGCTAATAAAGCTTTTTGCTATTTTCCTTTGGAATCATCTTTAAATCTATGGGATTTTAGAGACAATGATTTGGAACCTTTTGTGAAAAGTATTCCAGAGATTCCTTTTTTGGCTTATACGCTAAGACATTTTAAACAAAAAGGTATTTTTATTGTTCGTTCTTTGTTGTTGCAGAAAGCTTATGGTAAGCGTTTAAGAAAGTTTCTAAAAGAAAAAAGACTGCTTGAGGGCGTAGTAGAATTTCCTAGAAATATTTTTCCTCATCAGGTTGAAGAGTTTTCATTGCTTATTTTGTCAAAACAAGAAAATAAAAAAGTTTTTTTTATTGATGCTCAAAAATTTTACCTCAAAGAGGGAAAGTATAATAGACTAACAAATATTGATAGGATTTATGATGAATATCTTAGCAAACAAGATTCAGATATTTCTAGGTTGGTTGATTATAGAGATCTTGATGAGGGGAATTTCAAAGCTTCTTATTACACGCAAAAAAAAGATATTTGTGATTCTGTGCTGCTTGGTGAATTTTTGGAGTGTGTTTATAGGGGGCAGAGGGTTGAATCTAAAAAAGATGAAGTTTTGATGGACTGCTATAATGTTGGAATCAAAGATTTTGAAGATTATGGTTTTAGTGAAGTTTTTTTGGAGTTTTCACCTAAAAGCGATCAAAAGCGAATTGAAAAACTTAGAATCCAAGCTTATGATATTTTGCTTTCTATGCGTGGAGTTTCTCCTAAGTTAGCAATTATTGGAGAAAGAATAGGCGATAAAAGAGTGTTGCCTAATGCGGGAATTTTAGTTTTGCGTCCTAAGAGTAGAGAGATTGCAAAAGCTTTGTATGTGTATTTTTTATCTAAAGCAGGATTTTTGGCATTAAGCGAGATTTATCAAAAGAATCAAGATCGTATTGGAGAAGAAGAGATGCTAAATTTTTTGCTTCCAAAGAATTTTTTGGAATATCAAAAGCGGTTTGAGCGATTAATAGAAGAAGGCAATCAAGTAAGATGGCATCAGAGGGCTATAAAGACATTGCTTGATTTTTAGAAACATTAAAAAAGAAATTAAGTTATAATTTACAAAATAAAATATTAAAGAAGTTTTTATGCAAAAAAGTAACCAAAAAAATTCTAGTGATAAAATCTATGATTATGTTATTGAAGCTATTAGGCAAGGCAAATTTAAACCCAAAGACAGAATCAAAGAACAGGATTTGATTCAAGAAACAGGATTAAGCAGAACGCCTATACGAGAGGCATTGGGAATCTTGGTTAATGAGGGTATCTTAGTCCAAGATGGGAAAAAGGGATTAATGGTTTCTGGTTTGGACTTAATTTCTATTACCAAACTTTATGAAATGCGCGAGTTTTTGGAGGGAGAAGCAGCAAGATTGGCGACTTTGTTTGTCTCTAAGGTTGAGATAGAAATTTTGCACAATATCATAGAAGAACAAAAACATATTAGTGATATTGCAGAGGCAAGGGCTAATAATGTGTTGTTTCATGAGATGATTTATCGTTGCTCTAATAATAATTACCTTTTTAAAATTATGCAAAATTTGGATAAATCCCTTATCTTGCTTGGAGAAAGCACTTTGGCAAAGCCAGAGAGAATCCAAGAAACTTATATGGAACATGCAAATATTTTTGAAGCCATTAGAAAAGGTGATGAAAAAAAAGCACAAGAAATGGCACGATTTCATATTCATCAAGCCTACAAAATACGCCTTGAGAGAGTTTTAAAAAATAAATCTTAGATTCTCTAAAAAAGAGAATCTCGCATTCCTTAGTAACACTAACTCCTTAAAAACGCTTCCCTACGCCACATTTCTACACGCATCAATCTTACATTTATTGGAGAATATACTCATATTGTGTTTTTTTGTAACAAAAATAAATTTTTGTATACAAAAGAATGCTTTTTAATATTAAAAAAGTAAAAAAATTTTTAAAATTATTCCAAGTAGAACAAGATATTGTTTTATGAAAAAAAAGAAAGGATGATTTATGTCAAAAGCAAGAGAAGATGCTAAAGCGATTTTTCGTGTATCAAGTGGTAACTTTTTGGAAATGTATGATTTTGCGGTGTATGGATTCTATGCTGCTTTTATTGCAAAGATTTTCTTCCCTGCAGAAAATGAGTTTATTTCCATTATGCAAAGCTTTTTAGCTTTTGGAATGGGGTTTTTAATGCGTCCATTGGGTGCGATTGTGCTTGGTGGATATATGGATAAACATGGTCGTAAAAAAGGACTTTTGGTTACGCTTACTTTAATGGCAATAGGCACACTCACTATTGCTTTGTGTCCGGGTTATGAGAGTATTGGAGTTTTGGCACCAATTATTATTGTGATTGGACGACTTTTGCAAGGTTTTAGTGCTGGAGCTGAAGTAGGTGGAGCAAGTGTGTATCTTGCTGAAATTGCACCAAAAAATTTGAGGGGATTCTATGTTTCTTGGCAAAGTGGTAGCCAACAAGTTGCCACGGTTTTTGCGGGAGCTATTGGAGTTGGATTGCATTATTGGATTGGGGATGCTGTTATGGAAGCGTGGGGTTGGAGGATACCTTTTATCATTGGTTGTCTTGTTGTGCCATTTATTTTTTATATTAGACGCACATTAGAAGAAACACCTGAATTTGAGGCAAAAAAACATCAAGCTCCTAAAACTTTTGCAGCAATCTTTAAGAATATGGCAGAGAATTATCCTGTTATTATTGCTGGGGTATTTTTTGTAATGATGACAACGGTTACATTTTATTTTGTTACCTCCTTTACACCACATTTTGCAAGCAATATTTTGAACTTTACTAAATTAGAAGCGTTTATTGTAACTGCAATTGTAGGGGTGAGTAATCTTTTTTGGTTACCTGTTTCTGGATTTGTAGGTGATAAAATTGGTCGTAAAAAAGTTGCTTTGTTTATGACTTTTTTGGGTATGATTTCTGCTTATCCTATGTTAAATTGGTTAGCAGGAATGGCAGAGAGTGGCACATTAACTTTTGGTAAATTTGTTTTGGTGGAGCTTTGGTTTAGCTTTATTTTTGGTGGATACAATGGAGCGATGGTGTGTGCATTATCTGAAATAATGCCAAAACACGTAAAAGCCTTAGGATTCTCCTTTTCATATTCTATTACGGTAGCCATTTTTGGAGGCTTTACTCCCGCGGTTTCAACTTTCCTTACTAAATATACAGACAATCCAGCGTCTCCAGCACTTTGGCTTACCTTTGCTGCGATTTGCTCTTTTATAGCTAGTGTGGTTATTTTTAGAAGAGGTGGTTTTTATGATAGACAACAACAAGGAGAACATTAATGAAATTAAAAGAATTTGATATTATTGTTATTGGTGGTGGTAATGCTGCATTGTGTGCGGCTATCAGCGCCAAAGAAGCAAATAATAATCTTAAAGTTGCTCTCTTAGAATCCTCGCCAAAAAAATGGCGAGGGGGCAACTCCCAACACACAAGAAACTTGCGTTCTATGCACGATGCACCAACTGATGTTTTGACTGATAAATATAGCGAAGATGAATTTTTTGATGATGTCTTTAAGGTTACAAAAGGACAGACAAATGAGGAATATGCGAGATTTGTTATTTCTCATACACCAGAAGCGGTAGTGTGGGCGAAAAATCACGGCGTTAGATTCCAACCCTCTATGCGTGGGACTTTGCATTTGGGTCGGACAAATGCCTTTTTTCTTGGCGGTGGAAAATCTTTGGTGAATGCGTATTTTGCCTGTGCAAATGAGCTAGGCATTGAGATTTTTTATGAACACGAGGCTTTAGACTTAATCATAGAAGATAAAACTTGCAAAGAAGTGATTGTTTTAGATAAGCAATCTAAAGAAGAATTGCGATTTATTGCAAAAGCCTTTATTATTGCAAGTGGTGGGTTTGAATCAAACCTAGAATGGCTTGAAGAAGCGTGGGGTGAAAAAGCAAGAAACTTTATCATTCGTGGCACACGATTTAATCAAGGTAAAATGCTAAAAGCACTGCAAAAAGGAAATGCGAAAATCATTGGAGATCCAACACAAGGGCATATGGTGGCTATCGATGCGAGAACGCCAAAATATGATGGAGGGATTGCCTCAAGGGTGGATTGCGTTTCTTTGGGGATTGTGGTTAATAAATATGCAAAAAGATTCTATGATGAGGGTGAGGATTTTTGGCCTAAGCGATATGCGATATGGGGAAGACTTGTTGCACAACAAGAAGATCAAATTGCTTTTTCTATCACAGATTCTAAAGTGCAAAAATGCTATATGCCTTCTCTTTTCCCTCCTATTGTTGCACAAAGTATCGAAGAGTTAGCCCAAAAAATTGGACTAGATTCTAAAGCCTTGCAACAAACCATAACCGAATATAACGCAAGTGTGGTTGATGGAGATTTTAATCATACAATTCAAGATAATTGTCATACTAAAGGCTTAGAAGTAGAAAAAACGCATTGGGCATTGAGAATTGATACCCCACCTTTTTATGCCTATCCATTGCGACCGGGCGTTACCTTTACATATATGGGTGTCAAAGTCAATAAAAATGCTCAAGTCTATGCGAGTGATGAGAATCTCTTTGCCAATCTCTTTGCTGCTGGAGAAATTATGGCAGGAAATATCTTGACACAAGGCTATGTAGCAGGTTTTGGTATGAGCATTGGAACGGTGTTTGGTAGATTAGCTGGACAAAATGCCGCCAAAAGTATATAAGGAGTAAGTATGCAAACAACACAACCTATTTGGACTATCAAAGAAACCAAAGATGATTCAAACATTTATACTATCGCGACAAAATCTTGCGTGATTTGCAATTCTTGTCGGTATTGTGAGGGGCTTTGTGCAGTGTTTCCGGCAATGGAAAAATATCGAGAATTTTCAGATAAACAAATTGATTATCTAGCAAACCTCTGTCATCAGTGCAGTGAGTGCTTTTATGATTGTCAATACGCTCCTCCGCATGAGTTTAATGTCTCTATTCCTACGCAATTTGCAGAAATTCGTAAAGAAAGCTACAAAAAATATGCTTTTCCAAACTTCTTGGGCAGAGCTTTTGATAGCAATGCGTGGCTCACAACGATTTTACTTGTTGTGGCACTATTTGCTGGGTTTTTTGTAGCCTCTACACAAACAATGGCAGGAGAACAAGCAAGAGGAGACTTTTTTGCCGTGATTCCATATGAATATATGGTAAATACTTTTGGTATTGTCTCTCTTTTTGTTTTGGTGGCTTTAATTGGCGGATTTGTGAGATTTGCTAGGGCTATTGAATTAAGCGGTGTGAATGCTAGAGTGTTTGTGCGAAGTCTCAAAGATGCGCTCACGCTAAAATATCTTGGTGGGCATAAAAGCGAGGGCTGCACATATCCAAATGACAAAAGAAGCAACGCACGCAGAATCTTTCACCATTTTACAGCCTATGGATTTGTATTTTGTTTTATCGCGACAAGCTTAGGAGCGTTTTATCATCACTTTTTACATATCTCTGCACCTTATGATATAACACAACTTCCCAAGATTTTTGGTAGCATTGGTGGGGTTGCCCTTTGTATCGGTGTTTTGGGATTGTTTGTGCTAAAGCTTATAGCTGATAGAGAAATTGTAGATGAAAAAAGTGTAAGTATGGATTATGCCTTTTTGTTTATGCTATTTATCGCAAGTTTTAGTGGATTATTATTGATGTTTGTGAGAGAGAGTGCTTTATTGTCTTATGCGTTATGGTTTCACTTAAGCTGCATTATGGTCTTTTTCCTTATGATTCCATACTCTAAATTCGTGCATATTTTTTATCGCTTTATAGCATTGCTCAAATACAACGCACAAGAAGAAGCTTAGGCTTCTTGCTTGTTTTTGTATTCTCTTTTAACTAAGATTATTAAGATAATTTTATTTAAGTGTAGAATATTAAAAAAGAAAATTAAAGGGAGAGAATCACAAGATTATAGAATCTTGTGAATTAAATTAAAAAACTAGCAATCAATGTGCCAATATAAGCGACAATATAAGCAGTAATGGTTGTTAATAAAAAGAGATAAACAATATATTTAAATCCACCCGCTTCTTTTCCAAAAACCACAGTTGCAGCAAGGCAAGGATTATAAATCATAATAAACAAAATATAAGCAACGGCAACTTTTAAAGGAATGATTGCTTTAATAGTTTCCATTAAAGTAACGCTACTTTCATCGACTTCTGCACCTAAGGAATATAAAACTCCCATAGTGGAAATGATAACTTCTTTAGCCGCAAGTCCGCTAAGCAAAGCAACACTCATTTTCCAATCAAATCCTAGAGGTGCAAAGATTGGTTCAATGAGTTGTCCGGTTTTGCCTAAATAACTATTTTCAATAAGCTGTTCTTGCAAGGTAAATTCTAAAGCCTCTTTTTCTTCTTGAGTGTTAGCTTGTTCTATTTTTTGAGCATAAATGGCTTGAGTTTCTTCTTGGAGTGGGAAAGTGCTAGCAAACCAAATAAGAATTGTCGCAGCTAAAATAAAAGTTCCTGCTTTTTTGAGATACATTTTTGCTTTGTTATAGACAGAAAACCAAACAAGATTCCAATTTGGGATTCGGTATTTTGGCATTTCCATTACAAAGGGTTCATCTGGTCCTTTAAAGACGCTAAGGCGTAAGATTTTTGCCATAATTAATCCAAATAAAGCCCCTAAAATGTAGATTCCAAAGAGCCAATTTCCTGCTTGTTCTGCGGGGAAAAATGCCCCTACAAAAAGCACATAAACAGGCAATCTAGCACCACAACTCATAAAATTGACAATAAAAAGAGTGAGTAATCTATCTTTGCGGCTTTTGAGTGTTCTTGTAGCCATAAAAGCAGGCACCGAACAACCAAAGCCCGTAACAAGCGGTATAAAGCTTTTTCCGTGTAAGCCAAATTTGTGGAAGAATCCATCAAGTAAAAAAGCGACACGAGACATATAGCCTGTTGTCTCTAAAAGTGCGATTCCAAAAAATAAAATAATAATGTTAGGCAAAAATAAGATAACTGCACCCACTCCGCCTATAACTCCATCAGCCAATAAAGAAGCAATGTGTTCATTAGAAATATTTTCTTTAATGCTATCACCAATTCCAATAAAGAATGTTTCAATATAATCCATAGGAATCGCACCTAGCGTAAAGGTGAGCTGAAAAAGTAGCCACATAAGAATCAAAAAGATAGGGATTCCAGCGTATTTATTAATAAGAATTTTGTCAATTTTTTTGGTGTAGTTTGGCAGAGCTTTGTTTTCGTATTTGAGTGTTTCGGTTACTAAGCCACTTACAAAAGCGTTTAAATCATCAATAAAAATATCCTTGCTTGACTTGGTATTGTAGATAATGTAGAGATTATTAAGAGATTCTTGTAAAAGCGGGGAGATTTCCATCCAAATGGGTTTTTCGTGTAGGAATTTAAAGAGTTTTTCATCTTGCTTAAGGAGTAAAATAGCAATTTGTCGATTTGTGAGATGAAGTGATTCTATACTTTTGTCATTTTTAGCATTTAGAAACTCTTCAAGTTTGAGAATTTCTGTCTCAATTTCATTGCCATACACGCGTTTATTGGGAGAGATATTTTGAGTATGGGTTTGAAGAATCAAGTCTAAAAGCAAATGAAGATTTTCTTTTGTCCTAGCAGAGATTTTTAAGCAAGGGATTCCAAGTAGATTGCCAAGTTCTTTGTGGTTGATTTGCACACCTTCTTTTGTCGCTTCATCGCTCATATTAAGTGCTAGAATCATTTTCTTTTGGAGTTCTAGTAGCTGTGTGGTGAGTAGTAGATTGCGTTCAAGATTGGTTGAATCAACTACATTGATAATAAGATCATATTCTCCATTGTCAATAAAGTCTTTAGTGATTTTTTCTTCTTCGGAATAACCATAGAGTGAATAGGTTCCAGGTAAATCGATGATTTCTAATTCATAGTCTTTGTAAGTGGTTTTGGCTTGGGCTTTTTCTATGGTTACGCCTGTGAAATTTCCAACTTTCATATTAGAATGGCATAAGGCATTGATTAATAAGCTTTTTCCGACATTAGGCTGTCCAACAAGAGCGATTTTGATATTTTTTTTATTCATTGATATTTCCTACTTTGATTGCTTTGGCTTCTTCTGCGCGTAAGATGATGCAGCTTCTATCAAGCTCTACTAGGATTGTAGAGCCACCTAATGAAGTTTCTAGTTTTTTGATTTTTTTGGATTTGCAAATACCAAGACTGAAAAATCTATCTTTAAGTTGTGTATCAACATCTAATTCTGTGATGATTGCACTTTCACCATCTTTTAAATCTTCAATTGTCATAAGATGTCCCTTAAGAATTAGTTTAATTTGTATTGTAGTCTTAATACTCTTAGAATAATATTAATATTGATTATCATTTGTAATAGAGTTAGTAAAGATTTTATAAAAGCAAAAAAGTTAGGGTAGAATAGGGTAAAGGGTGGATTTGCAGGTGTGAAACTTTTAGAATCTATCTTTTGCGGTTAGGCATTGTTAATTTCTTTGTTGAAAACGCAATCCAAATGTGTTACAATTACGCAAAGTTCCTAGCTATCAATAAGACTTCAAGGAAGGCTTCCCTTAGCGGATAGATAGCATAGGTCATCAATAATACTCCTTTTTAAATCTTAGAATCAACTCAAAGAATCATTTAAAATGTTTATTGTTTTTGCAAGTATGAAACTTTTAGAATCTAAGCTTATCTGCTTAAAAATTCATCAATAATTTCTAAAATCACTTTAAAATTTTCAAAATCTTCTTTTGTTCCATTTTCGCAAATCCAATTACATAAATTTCCTTTTTCATCTTTATTAATAGAATATGTATAGTTTTCAGTTTCTTCTCCTCTTATTCTTTTATGTGATTGATTAAGATCAATATATTGAGGTTTTTCTTTATCGATTTTGTTAATAGTTTCTTTAGAAAAAAGATTTTCTATACCTCTGTCAAACAAAGCATCTTTTTGTGGTGGAATTATTCTTTTAAAAATATTATTGCTATCTTTATTTTCTACTTCTGTATCACAATCATAAAGAAGTAAAATTTTCTTATCAAAATATTCTATTACTTTTTTGTTTTTCCATATTTTATTTAAATTTTCATATCCGTTTGCATCAGACAATGTAATACTATTTAAAATTTCTTCTCTTTGAAATAATTTACATATATGTTTTATATATCTAATATCATAATCACCCTCTACGAAAACTAAAGGCAATTTACTCTTTGCAATATTTTCTTTTATATCTTCTTCAAAAGTCTTTGTTTTGGTAAATGTTTCATAGGCTTTTTGAAATTCACTAAATCTTTCTGCACTTATCCTTGTGCCATTTGGCATTTCAAGCAAATCAAAACCATCATCTTTGAATTCTTCTTGCATACCCAAAACAAAAAGTGGGGAATGCGTTGTGATAATAAATTGAATTTTTGGAAATAGCTTAATCAAACTAGGCAAAACTTTGCTTTGTAAATCACTATGTAAATGCGCATCAATCTCATCAATAACAACTATTCCTTCAAGCTTATCCATAGTTTCATTAGACAAATCTGTATGCCTTATGATATTGATAAATAAATTTAAAAGTGTAAGTTCTCCTAAAGAAAGTTGATTAATATTGCTTAGAAAGGGTTTTTCATCTTTATCAATTCCGATTCTGCTACCAAAATTTCTATGTAATAATCTAAAATTTGAAGTTTTATCTTGTTTGATTTCTTGTAAAATTTTTTCGATTGCATTTAATATGTTGTTAGCTTCTTTGCTATCAGCTAATTTATCTAAAACTATATCCATAATATAAGAATAATTTTTTTCAAAAGAAGTTATGATTTCTAGTTCTTTATTATATACATTGTTATATTGTTTTTCTTCTTTAAAGTTAATATTAAAATTTGGATTTTTCCAAAAAGGTTCTTCATATCTATTTGCAGGTTGATAATAATGTGCTTGGGTATGCCATTCTTTCTGTAAGTTTTCTATGTTGTTTTCAGAAAATTGAGTAATTATTTTGCCAATGGCTGTTTGTAAATTAAGAGAGCAAAACTCTTTAATATCATCGGTGTTGCAATTAATATAATCTATGTATTCTATAGGATTTTGCATTGCCTTACTTTTGTATTTTATTATCGCAAAGCCTTTGTTTTCATTGCAGCTAAGATTTAATTCGCCATTTACTTTATAAAAATTTCTGCTAGTATTTTCCATCCTAGCAACATTGGTAAATAATGCACTACCAATCTCATAAAAACTATCTATAATGTTTGAGAGCAAGGTGGTTTTACCGCTCCCATTTTCACCGACAATCACTATAGGCTTTGGATTCCCTTCTTTAGTAAAACTAGAAGTAAATTCAAGATTTTTTATAGCAGATATATTTTTTATAATAATTTTCTCTAAATACATTTTTGTTCCTTATAATTAACTCCACTTACACAAAGCTAATTTTTGTAATCTTTCTTTCAATCTCCAAGCTTTTATGTAAAGTTTGGATAATTTTTTGAAAACATTTGCAGACGATTATATATAGTAAAAACTTAATTTAAAATTTTAATTATAATTTAGATAAAGCTAATTTTTGCAATCTCTCTTTCAATCTCCAAGCTTTTATGCAAAGTTTGGATAATCTTTTGAAAATACTCAAAGTCGATTGCTTCATCTTTATGGCTTTTTAGGTATTTATCCAATACTTGATACCCTCCGATTTTATACTCCCATACGCTAGATTCTACTTTTTCAAAATATAGGCTTTTGTTTATAAAAAGCTCTTTTGTGTCTTTGGCATAAGTGATTTTAGAGATTTTTAAATCCTTGTTTGCAGTATCTTTATAGAGTGGCTCTCCAATAGGTGGCAAATCCTGCTCTTTTAGCGAATGCAGTGTGATGAGACTATTTCCCAAAGCACTAAATTGTAAAAATAGCCCTTTAGATTCTACAAAGGGGATTTTTGGAAAATCCACTTTCAAAAAGTCAATGTAATTTTCCCTGTCCATTTTGGAGTGATTTATTTTAGGGCTATCATCCTTATATGTTTCAAATAGATAATTTTCAAAGTGCTTTCTTTTGCTTTCATCAATTTTATCATGCAAGACTTTTAGCAAGATAGAAAAAGTCGTAAGTCTTTGTTGCCCATCAATAACTATAGCAAAATTATCATTGCCTCCATTTCTTTTTAAAATCACAGAGCCAACAAAATGAGTAGTATTATTTATAAAGCTATCGTATAAATCATCAAACAATCTTTCCCAATGTTCTTCATTCCAAGTATAATGTCTTTGAAAAAATGGGATATCTAGGCGATTTTCATTGGTAACTATTGACTTAAAGTTATTCTCCCTCGCTTCCATTGCATATCTCCTTAAAATAGCTTAATCTTCTCGATTATGCCAAATGATAGAAAACACAATTATTTTACTCAATAGTTTGGGTAATACTATATTATGAATTTATGTCTTACAATAATGTGATTTGTTTATCGTTTGCTCCAAAGTCTATATCATCTACCATTTTGATAACACTTCTTCCAATGTTTTTCTAGTTAAGTCTTCAGACGAAAGAATTCTTGTATTTTGTTGCATGAACTCTGATGTATTATAAATTTCACTAGCAACAATTATGTAATATTTATCTTTTTGCAAGATGGAGTTTATTTTATCTTGATTTAAATCTGTTCCTAGCGTAATTAAAAATACAGCATCTACGTTAAGATTAGCAACATTTTCATGATTTTGCTTATACCTTTCTCTTAATGTTCTTTTTGCAGAAACACCTACTTTCTTGCCCTTTATTGTAAAAATAAAATCATATTCCATTGCTTGAATATTTTCATCATGTAAATGACTTAGCAAATCATCTGCTATAGGCCTCAATGTTGCTTCAACCCTTTCTTCATAGGACGAACCTGCTGTGCTTCGTATTGATTGATTAACACTCTCACTGACAATTAATAAAAACATATTATTGCAATTAATGTGATAAGCATTTGCTAATTGTAAAACAAGCTGATGAACACTTTTAATCCTTTGATTACTGGAGGTTAATAAAAACTCACTTTCTCTTTCAATATTTGTTAGAGCAAAACACAACAAAGAGCTTAAAACTCTTTGTCCATATGGCAAACTTAAATTTTTGGTATCATATTCAATGCTTAGCTTATCTATTTTTTCTAACATTTGTTGTTTGGCATTAGTGTAGGCTTTTGCTTCTGCTAAAATTAAATCCTTAAATAAGAGTAACTCTATGCCAACATTCACTACATAAAACCACATCGCACTATTTCTCTCAATTAAGCTAGTTAATTCATCGTAATTGCTTTTCTTTGTATTGCTTCTTAATGTATCTCGATATGAGCTTAGCTGATTGTTCAAATTAAGTCTATCACTTCCATTGTTCTTGATTTTATTAAGCAATGATTGAAAACATATGAGTTGGCTATCGGTAAATTTACATTGCACTAATATTTTTAAAATCGTATAAAAATAGAGATTATTATCAAATACCACATCGTTGATTTTGTTACACATTATTTACTCCTGTTTTTTAAGCGTTATAAAGATTTGTTTTGCAACTTCATGGATCATCTTGGTAGGCACAGAGTTGCCAAATTGCTTATAGGCTTGTGTATCACTGCAAACTATTTTAAAATCATCAGGGAATCCTTGAAGTCTTGCTGCTTCTCTAATTGTTAATTTTCTTGGATTTTTGTTCTTTTGGGCAATTAAAATTTCACTTCCATCTTTATAATATCTTGCCGAAATTGTGCTTGTATATGGTGAATTCTCATCAAATAAACGATATCCAAAGCCATTTCCTTTTGCTTTTTGCAGCTCTTTTCTTTGTTGGTGAGATTCCCACAAGCGATTAGAAATGGTATATTTTTCATCAGGTGTTTTTTCTAAAATATCCCCTAATTTCACACTATAATTATAAGGCTTTGGAAAATCAAAATGCACATTGTGATCTTTAAAACCTACTATAATAATCCTTTCTCTATTTTGTGGCACTCCATAATCTCTAGCATTTAAAATTTTATAAAATACTTTGTATCCTAGCTCAATCTCTAAGATATTTTTTATAATTTGAAAGGTTTCGCCTTTATTGTGATTTAATAACCCTTTTACATTTTCAAGCATGAAGCACTTCGGCTTATGATAATCTAAAATCCTAGCTATCTCAAAAAACATTGTTCCACGAGTATCTTTAAATCCTTTTCTTTTACCAGCAATGCTAAAGGCTTGGCAAGGAAATCCGCCTAGCAAAATATCAAATTTGGGAATATCACATGCTTCTATTTTTGTAATATCACCACTTGGTTTTTCCCCCCAATTAGCTTCATAAGTTTGACAAGCAAATTTATCGATTTCACTTGAAAAGACACATGTGCCTCCTTCTATTTCAAAACCTCTCCTAATACCACCAATGCCAGCAAATAAATCAATGAAAGTATAAGGTTTTGTTTTTGAATCCATAGTTCTTAATTTAATGATTTCAAGACTTTGCTGCTCTGGAAGCATTAAAATTGTGTCCTTTCTGCCATCTTTCTTTACTCCCACTCTATCGTGCCTGGTGGTTTGGAAGTAATGTCATACACCACGCGGTTTATGCCCTCTACTTCATTAATGATACGATTAGACACAGATTCTAAAAACTCGTGAGGCAAATGCGAAAAAGTCGCTGTCATTCCATCAAGCGCTTCTACCGCACGCACACAGATTGTGTTATCATAGGTGCGGTTATCGCCCATTACCCCCACGCTTTTGACATTTAATAGCACACAAAACGCCTGCCACACGCTATCATATAGATTCCACTTATGCAACTCTTCTATAAAAATAGAATCCGCTTCTTTCAAAAGATCCAAATCCGCTTGATTGACTTCTCCCATAATGCGAATAGCAAGTCCCGGTCCTGGGAATGGGTGACGCATAAGCATAGATTCTGGCATACCAAGCTCTCGCCCCAAAGCTCTCACTTCATCTTTGAAAAGCTCCCTTAGTGGCTCGATTAGCTCAAATTTCATCCAATCAGGCAAGCCCCCTACATTGTGATGAGATTTTATCGTTTTGCTTGGTCCTTTCACGCTCACAGATTCAATCACATCAGGATACAGTGTGCCTTGTGCTAGGAATTTTATCTCGCCATTAGCATTGTGCTTTTTAGCTTCTCCATCAAATACCTTGATAAAAGTCTCACCGATGATTTTACGCTTACTCTCAGGATCTCGCACACCTTTAAGCAATCCCAAAAACTCTTCACTTGCATCAATAGTGATAAGTGGCACACGCAAGTTTTCTCTAAACATTTTCTCCACGGCTTCTCTCTCGCCTTTGCGTAAAAGCCCTGTATCCACAAAAATAGGGATAAGATTTTCCCCAATCGCACGATAAAGCAAGGTAGCTACGACACTCGAATCCACCCCACCACTTACCGCACAAAGCACCTTGTGAGGTTTGGCTTTATCTGTATGCCCAAATGCACAGCTTGTCAAATGATCGCACACAAGTCCCACAGACTGCATAAAAGCATAAATCCCTGTGCTTCCTACAAAGCTAAAGCCGCGCTTTTTGAGATCATTTGCGATTGTGTCAGAAAGTGGCGTATGTGTGGGAATCTCCTCCAAACTCTCAAAATGATTGATAAGCGGTGTATTATCTACATAACCCCAAAGAAACTTCGCAAAGCTCCCAAACTCACGCTCAATCTCTAAGAATCTTTTGGCATTGTTGATAGCAGATTCTATCTTGGCTCGATTGCGGATAATATCTGGATTTTCCATAAGTTCTTGTATCTTTGCCTCATCATAAGTGGCTACAATATGAGGATCAAAGTCATCAAAGGCTTCCCTAAAAGCCTCGCGTTTTTTAAGTATCGTGATCCACGAAAGCCCTGCTTGCATACCCTCTAGCACAAGTTGCTCAAAAAGTCGCTTGTCATCGTGCTGTGGAATGCCCCACTCAAAATCGTGATAATCTTGATAAAGCTTTTGTGTGGCTTCATCAGAGGCATTATACCCTTGATAAATCCAACCGCAACGATTTGAAGAAGTCGCTTTTGTGTTAGATTCGCTATTACTTGCTTGAATCCCTGTGATTTTACGAATCTTATCTATCTCATAGGTGATAAAATTTTTCATATTCCAGCTTGTATCTGCTCTGCAAATATTCACCGCGAAATTTTTGAGAATCTCCCCACCGCACTCGCTATGCACGACTTCAGGGTGAAACTGCAAGGCATAGATTTGACGCTTTGTGTCTGCTATGGCGCAATAATGTGTATTGCCACTTTTGGCTAATTCACTAAAGCCTTGCGGGATTTTTTCTACCTTATCAGCATGACTCATCCACACAATAGAATTATTTTTGACATTTGCAAAAAGTGCTGTGTCAGGAGCTAGAATCTCTAATTGTGCCTTGCCAAACTCCTGCTCTTTGGCTCGCACCACCGCACCGCCAAAATGATACGCGATATATTGCATACCATAACAAATCCCAAGCACAGGAATGCCAAGCTCAAAGACTTTGTTATCAGGCTTATACGCTCCCTCCTCATACACGCTCGCAGGACCACCGCTTAAAATAATGCCCTTAGGATTCTTAGCCTTGATAGAATCTATGCTTTCAAAATAAGGCACAATCTCGGTATAAACGCCAAACTCCCGAAGTCTCCTAGCGATAAGCTGTGTGTATTGACTCCCAAAGTCAAGCACTAACATTTCAACATTATTCATTTTCTTTCCTTACTTAGTCTAAATATATGGTGTTTTTGAGATATTTTTCTAGGACTTCTTCCTCTAGCACCTCATCAAAACAAGCTTGGATTTTTGTATCCGCTCCGGCTTTAATTTGTTTGTTGATATCCGCTACAAACTCCCTAAAATTAGGATTTGAATCCACAAGTCTATTCATAGTTTGCAAATCAATCTCGCTTCTTTTTGCCGACAACAACACTCGAGAATCCAAAGGATTTGCCTCTAGCTTAATCACTCCTATCCCAAAACTTGCATTAAGTCGCCTTAATTCCTCTAGCACATCATCTTCTATGTCTTCAAAAATCACCAAATAGCCTTCATTTGCCCAACTAGAATTAGAAACTGCTTGGAAATAAGATTCTTTTAGATTCCCAAAATTTACCTTGACTTTTAATTCAAACGAAAAGAGGCTGCACACATTGTGATTGATATGTTTGAGGATTTCAAGGGTTTGGGGTTCATAATCATTAAAAGGTATATAAACGCCTACAATATCGGGGTTTTCCCATTTGTCTTTGCCACTTATTTGTTTTTTGCTTTTTTCGTGGTAGATTGTTTTGCATTGCAATCTAAATTCAGTTGCATTTGCGAGATAATACACAAGCAAAGGGTGCAAATCTCGCTCTTTATATTTGGTGTTTTTTAGGCTTTCTGTCTCTTCTTTGGTGATGAGTTCTTGCACATCTTCTTTGAGTTCATCTTTGCGAGATTTGAGCCAAAAGGTGGTAGGTCGCTTGGTAGCAATGAAAAAGATAGAATCTTGCCTTTTAATATTGAGATAAAGTTGTGCTGCTAAGGTTTGCCAAGGCGTTTTGCCAGCACTTTCTAAAGATTGCGTAAGTCCCTTTTGTGTAGCCATATCCCATATTTGTTGGTAAGTCATAGGCTGCTTAGCTTCTTGCAAAATCTGCTTTGCTAACTCCAAAAATGTCATTTTTGCCATAGGATTCCCTGCTGTTAGGTTTTGATGTGGGGTATTATATTGTATTTTTACTTAAAGACATAAGGCTAATGTATAAGCAATTTTGTTAAAATGCAAGTATCTAGCCTGAAAGTATAAAAAAATTTTCATACAATATTTTTGGATAATAGGCAAATAGCATTACAAAAAGCAAGGCAAAAAATGAGCAAATTTAAACTTACTCAAATCCAAACTAAAAGCATTTTGAGCAAATCCAATCTTCCTGTGGCTGATTATTCGGTAAATCCTTGTAAATTATTTTTCACAAAGAAGTGAAGAAAAATCCCACAAAGCAAGACTCAATACATTAAAGCTTAATGGGATAAATCTTGTGATGAAAATATCACGCATTTTTGGTTCTTGTGTTAGCTCATTATCAAGCAAAATTTTGTGCTTGTTGGGGCTTTATTGTTAATAATTTTAATACAGATTCACAGGATAAGGATCTCTGTTATCTACCGTAAATCTCTGATGCCAATATGGATATGCCAATTTTGTTTGACTAGCCTTATCTAATCTTTTGATATGTTCTACATCAAGCTGTAACTCACTAGCTTGCAAATTTTCTTTTAATTGCTCAACTTTTGTAGCACCTATCACAAGAGAGCTAATTGTCGGTCTTGATAATACCCAAGCAAGTGCAATTTGTGCTATTGAATAACCAGTTTCTTTACTAATAGATTCTAACTCATCTACAATACTTAATAAATGCTCTCTATCCATATCCCAAGCACCGCCTCTTCCTAATCTAGAATCATCGATGTTTTGTTTGCTTCTTGTGATTTTGCCTGATAGCAGAGATCCACTCAAAGGACTCCAAACAAGTGTGCCGATTTTTTCTTCTATTCCAAGTGGCATTAACTCATTTTCAAATTCTCTCGCACCAAGCGAATAATACGCTTGATGCACCACGGGTCTTTGGAGATTATAGGCATCTGCAACACTAAGCATTTTCATCAAATGCCAACCCGAATAATTGCTCACTCCAAAATAGCGTATTTTGCCTGATTTGACTAAGTCATTAAGTGTTTGCAAGGCTTCTATATGCGGAGTTCTTGCATCATAGCAATGCAAATGATACAAATCAATATAATCTGTTTGTAATCTCTGCAAACTCGCTTCAACACTTTGTAAAATCTTTGATCTTGAAGTGCCGATGTCATTTGGATTATCGCTCATCCACATACCTGTTTTTGTAGAGATAAAAACTTCTGATCTTTTGTAATCTTTAAGTGCTTGTCCCAAAATAATTTCAGAATCTCCAAGAGAATAACAATCTGCGGTATCAAAGGCATTAAACCCTAAATCCATACACACTTTAATCAAAGCCTTAGCCTCATCTACTTGAGTGCTACCCCATTTTTTAAAAAGTTCTGTGCTGCCTCCAAATGTCGCAGTTCCTAGTATCATATTTGGTATAACTTGCCCACTATTGCCTAAGTATCTATATTTCATATTTATCTCCTTTTAGTTTAAAGTTTATTTTATTGTGTAAAATCATTCAAAAATTATTGATTTTATAAATTATAGCATAGAAAAAATGATTACCACCTAGCTAAGAATGCGGTTTTTTTTATTCTTTTTAAGCCGTGTTTTTTGAGAGATATTTAAAAGCAGTCCAAGAAAAACTCCACACAATTAACCCAAGCAATGCTGCACTGCCCAAAACTATATATGCATAAAAATACCCAAAATACTGCGCCACAAAGCCACCCAAGCTTCCACTTAATGCACCACCGATACCACCCCAAGTCATCACAAAACTAAATCCGGCATTGATATGCCCACTACCACGCAAGACTATCGCCACCAAAATAGGCACAATCACACCTGTAATCCCAGCACCAACTCCATCTAGAATCTGTGTAGCGACCATACCGCCCAAGCCCTCATAATTTGCCGCAATCATCGCACGCACACAAAGCCCTAAAAGAGAAATTGCCATAAGAGCAAAAAGGGTTTTTGAGAGCTTGGAATTACTATCATCGTGCAAATCTCTATGAGAACCCCCCAAAGGATTTACAATAAGTTTGCCACACACAAGCGCGATAAGAATCATTGTGCTTTGAGCGATGATAATAGTAGCTGCTGCATACGCACCACTTGAATCTATCCCCAAAGTATGTGCGCGCTGACTTAAAAGCGGAAGCATAGCAGCATTACTAAGATGAAAGCAAAACATTGCAAAACTTAGCGCCATAATGCGCTTGTCCATAAAACTTCTTTTAAGAGACTTTGACTTAAACATAGTGGTAGTAGATTCTTCATCGCCCCTTGCTAAAGCGTGGTTTATAGAGACATTGCGTAACAATGCAAGGCATAAAAGAGCAAAGATTCCCATAAGAATAGTGATGATAAAAATCGAAGTTATCCCATAATACCAAGCACACACGAGGCTTAATCCTGCACTAAAAGCAGTCCCAGTGTGTTTGTAAGCTTCATTTTTGCTTGTTTGGAGTGCATATTGCTTCCTACCAACAATCCCAAGCGTTATCGCTGCAAAAGCAGGAGCGAGAAACACAGCACACAAAGCAATAGTAAGTTGTGCGATGAGTGTAAAAAGAAATGTCGGATACAAGAAGTTTAACAGCACGCTGCCACTAATAGCACAAATACAAAATGCAATAAGTGTGCGTTTATAAGGTGTCTTATCGACTAAGATTCCAAGTGGCACACCAAAAAGCAACGCACAAAGAGAAGTAATTGTGCCAATAAGCCCAATTTGCCCCTCTAAGAAGTGATGATTTTTTAAAAATACGCCTAGATAAGGACCTAAGCCATCTTGCACATCAGCAATAAAGAAATTTAACCACGCTAAAGTGTTATATGTATTCATTGTTAGTTTTTGTGATGATTTGAAATAAAAATGTGATTCTACACTAAAAGTAATTTAAATTAAAGGTTTGTAAGGGGTTTGGTGCTAGTTTTAAGGAGTTTAATAGAGAATTATTGTGCTTATCCATAGCCCAAAAAGAGCAGCTAAAAGAACACAAAAGGTAAGAATAAAAGCAAAACTTATGTATTGTAAAAGTGAAATTTTGATATTGTAGATTTTAAGTTTAAGCAAAAAGAGTAGGGTGGCAAGTGATCCTAGGGGTGTAAGTTTGGAGCCAATATTGCAACCTAGTAAGTGTGCAAATGCAAGGATTTGAGTTTGTAGTGAATTAAGCTCAAAAGATTGAAGTGTGAGATTACCTAAAAGCACCATAGGAAGATTGTTTATAATGCTAGATCCAAGGCTTGAGAAGATTCCAACGCTAAAAATTTGCATTAAAAGCGGTGCTAGATCTATGGTATCAAAAATAGTTCGCATAGTGCTTAAAAATCCTGCATTTTTCACTCCAAAGACAACAATAAAAAGTCCAAAACTAAAAACTACCACAGAAAAAGGAGTTTCTTTTAATAAAGTTTTGGCTTGAATCAAGCCTAAAGCTTTGGCATAGATAAGTGCAATAAAGCTAATGCTAAATAAAAATACATAGAGTTCTATACCATAGCGTTGCCCAATAGTGATGCCTATAAATAAAATGATGATTAAGATATAGCATAGAGTGAGAGTTATTTTGGAGGGCTTGTAGTTTGACTTTGGATTAGAATGTGCATTGCTATGAGTTGGAGTATCTAGGGTGAAGTGTAGGGTGTGTGGTAGAAAATGCTTAAAACAAATCCAAGCAATGATGATAAAGACAAATATTCCAAAAATTTGAGGTAGTGCCATCATCATAGCAAAGTGTAAAAAGTTGATTTCAAACATTTCTGCTGTGATAATGTTAGTAAGATTGGAAATAATAAGGGCATTGGAGGCAAAATCGCTAATAAAGCTAATAAGAAGCAAGAAAACTACAAGAGGTGAGAAAGAAGCAAATAATTTTATTTTTGGGGTGGTGAGTTTTTGTTTGCTAAAGTCTATTTTGTTAAAAAGTGCCAATACAAGTGGAGTTAGCACTAAAATTGCTCCATCATTGGCAAAAACCATACTCACTACACTGCCTAAAATGATAAGTAATACAAAAAATTTCCAAGTATGAATAAAATGCGAGTTAGGGATGATGTGTGAGGCAAGATGAGAAAAGAATCCAAGTTTCTCAAAAGCAAGGCTAAAAAGAATAAGTCCAATGAGTGCTAAAGTGCTAGGTTTGGTGATTTTCCACACAAGCATAATATCATCAAGACTGACTGCATTTAAACCATAGGCACACATTGCTCCAAGTGTGCTAAAGATCCATATGGGTAGTTTAAAAGGGCGCATATAAATGCAAAGCATTGTAAGTGCAAAAATAAGATATCCCATAGTGCCACTTAGTTTGAAAAATCAATCTGAAATTATAGCATATTTGAATTATTGATGTTACTAAAATAGACATTAAGACTAAAAAGTAAGATAATTTTTATAGAACCTTATTGGCGTTTTTGTAATTTTTTGTAAAATGGTGATAAATGTATTTAAAAATAACCTTAAGGAGTTATAAATGAAACAAATAATAGAAGAATCTCTCAAATTTGCTGAAGAGCTACAAAGCAAGATTGAAGCAAATATTTCACAAAGTGAGCGAGAATTTCATGGCAAAATGCAAAAATTACTTAGCAATCCCAAAAATAAAGTTATGCTTATAGAGCTTTTGGATCGATCTTTTAGATGCAAAGATAAAAGAGCTTCTTTTGAGTTAATAGAACACACTTTAAATAAATTTGGTATAGCAGACTTTTTCTCGCCCTTTGAAAAATTCTTGCTTTATAGTTTTATTACTTTGGGTCGATTCGCGCCAAATGTTTCTGTTCCCTTTTTTGTCTCTCATTTGAGAAAAGATACAAGTGCTATGGTGCTAGATGCAAATGAGAGTTTTTTAAAACCACATATGGAGAAAAGAAAGCAAAATGATCACATTACTTTAAATGTAAATTTAATTGGTGAAGAGGTCTTGGGTGAAGCAGAATCGCAATATCGAATCCAAAAGTATGAAGAAGCTTTGCAATCAAGTTTTATTACATATATTTCTATCAAAATCACCACTATTTTTTCACAAATCAACATTATAGACTTTGAATATTCAAAAAATGAAGTGGTAAAAAGACTCGATCATCTTTATGCCCTAGCCGAAGTGGAGGAAAAAAGGCAAGGTGTGGAGAAATTTATCAATCTTGATATGGAAGAATTTCGGGATCTTGAGCTAACAGTTGCTGCCTTTATGGAAAGTCTTTCTAAATTTAATATTAAAGCAGGTATTGTTTTACAGGCTTATATACCGGATTCTTATGAATATCTTAAAAAACTCTTTGCTTTTTCAAAACAAAGAGTGCAGGAAGGTAAAAAACCTATAAAAATTCGCTTTGTAAAAGGTGCAAATATGGAGAGTGAGGAGACAATCGCTAGTCAAAGGGGCTGGGAGCTTCCTACTTTCTCTAAAAAGATTGATACAGATAGTAATTATAATAAAATGCTTGATTTTATCTTACAAGATGAAAATTATAAATATATCAACATTGGTATAGCAAGTCATAACATTTTTGAAATTGCTTATGCCTATACAAGAATCAAAGAAGCAAACGCATTTGGGAGCTTTACCTTTGAAATGCTTGAGGGTATGAGTTTGCAATGTTCTTATGAGATTTCTAAACTTCATAATCTTATTTTGTATGCACCCGTGTGTGATGAAGCGCATTTCAACAATGCCATAGCTTACCTTGTTCGAAGACTTGATGAAAATACTAGTGAAGATAATTTTATGCGGTATTTCTTTAATTTAAAGGTCGGTGATGCAAATTGGCAAGCACAAAAAGCATTGTTTTTAAAAAGCCTTGAAGGCATCAAAAATTTGGATAACAGCACCCATAGAACGCAAGATAGAAATAAAGAATTAACAATCAAAAGTGCCTATGAAACTAAGGTATTCAAAAATGAAAGTGATACAGATTTTATTTTGCCTCAAAATAGAGAATGGGCAAAAAAAATCAAAGAAAAATATGAAAATTTAGAAGCCTATGAAGTCTATCCTGTGATTTCTGAAGTGATTAAAAAGGCGGATTTAAAACACATAGAAGTAAGAGATAAGATTAAAAATCGTTTGATTGCTCAAGTGCATTTAGCTGGTGAAAAAGAGATTAAACAAGCCCTAGAAGTTGCTAAAAATTCTAAATTTAAAGAAAAAAGTTTTGATGAGATTCATCAAATTTTAGCCAAGGCAGCCAAGATTATGAGGGAAAAAAGAGGGGATTTAATAGGAATTGCAGCCCTAGAAGTAGGAAAGACTTTTTTAGAAATTGATCCTGAAGTGAGTGAAGCTATTGACTTTACTGAATTCTATCCTCATTCTTTGGCTACATTAATCAAGCAAAATCCAAAAACAAAATTTGCACCCAAAGGTGTTGGAGTAACAATCGCCCCTTGGAATTTCCCTGTTGGAATCTCAGTGGGGACAATAGTAGCTCCATTAGCAGCGGGTAATGCAGTGATTTATAAGCCTTCATCTTTATCTACACTCACAGGGTATATGATATGTGAATGTTTGTGGGAAGCTGGAGTGCCAAAAGATGCCCTTATTTTCTTGCCTTCAAAAGGAAGTGATATTTCAAAATATTTACTCACTAATGAAGCGATAAAATTTGCTATTCTCACAGGAGGAGAAGAGACAGCCTATAGGATGCTAGAAGCTAACCCAACCTTGCTTTTAAGCGCAGAAACTGGCGGTAAAAATGCTACCATTGTCTCAAAATTTGCCGATAGGGATAGTGCGATTAAAAACATTATCCACTCTGCTTTTTCAAATTCAGGACAGAAGTGTTCAGCTACTTCTTTGCTTGTTCTTGAAGATGAGGTTTATAATGATAAGGAATTCAAAAAAACCCTTGTGGATGCAGCTTCATCTATGCTAGTTGGCTCACCTTTTGAATTTAAAAATAAAATTGCAGCACTTTGTGATGAAATTGATCCAAAAGTCCAAAGAGCCTTAGATGAATTGAAGCCTTATGAAGAATGGGCGTTAAAACCAAAATTTATAGATGACAATAAACATTTAATGAGTCCGGGCATAAAATATGGCACCAAAAAAGGTGATTTTACGCATATGACAGAGCTTTTTGCGCCCATTCTTAGTGTGATGAGGGCAAAAGATCTTAAGGAAGCTATTGAGATAGTTAATGCTACAGGATATGGTTTGACAGCTGGTTTTGAAAGTCTTGATGAAAGAGAATGGGAGTATTTCCATACGCATATAGAAGCAGGAAATATTTATATCAATAAGCCAACTACTGGCGCTATCGTGCTTCGTCAGCCTTTTGGTGGAGTGAAAAAATCAGCCATAGGTTTTGGTAGAAAGGTGGGAATTTATAACTACATTACGCAATTTTTAGAAATTACCCAAGAAGAAGCAGATAATCATTTGCTTGAAAATAGAATTTCAACAACACTTAAAGATTTGGGAATGAGTGAGCTTGATAAAATGGCACAATCTTATGCCTATCATTATAAAAATGAATTTTCTGTAGCAAAAGATTATGTTGATATTAGGGGCGAGGATAATCTCTTTTCTTACACTAAGATTAAAAATCTAGCTTACAGGGTTTGCAAAGAGGATAGCCTAAGAGATATTTTGGGGGTTATTTTGGCTGCAAATATAGCAACAATAGAGCTTTTAGTAAGCTTTGAAGAAAATCCACACATACAAAAAGCAAAGGAATTGTGTCAAAAGCTAGGCTTTAAAGTTGAGTTCTTAGAAGAAACACAAGAGGATTTTGTGAATAAAATTTCAAATTATGAAAGAATCCGCTACCACTTGATACCAAATGTTGATGATAAGATTTATAGAGAAGCTTCAAGATTAGCTAAGATTATTATTAGAGAGAAGCCACTTATAAATGGTCGATTTGAGCTTCTATTCTATCACAATGAAAAATCTGTGAGTATATCTTATCATCGCTATGGAAATTTAGGAATCCGAGCTTTAGAAAAATAAAAGGAGAATGAATGGAAGTTGTAAATATCAATACGCCTATTGCAGTTATGTTTGTTGCTTATGCGGCTTTAATGTTATTTATAGGTTTTTATTTTTACCGACAAAATAAAAGCAGTGAAGATTATTTTCTAGGTGGGCGTTCTATGGGTCCTGTGGTTTCAGCACTAAGTGCTGGAGCTTCAGATATGAGCGGATGGTTGCTTATGGGCTTACCGGGAGCTTTGTATGTAAGTGGGTTTATTGATAGTTACATTGCCATAGGTTTGACTATAGGAGCGAGTTTGAATTGGATTTTTGTCGCCAAGAGACTTCGCATTTATACAAGTGTTGTAGCCGATTCATTAACAATTCCGGATTATTTTGAGACACGCTTTAGTGATGATAAACATATTTTGCGTGTAGTTTGTGCGGTGGTGATTCTTATTTTCTTTACTTTTTATGTTTCATCGGGGCTTGTAAGTGGGGCAAAACTTTTTGAAGAAGTCTTTGGGATTAAATATTCTTATGCACTCACTACAGGAACTTTGATTATTGTAGCTTATACCTTTTTTGGAGGTTATAAGGCAGTGTGTTGGACAGATATGATTCAAGGCTTATTAATGCTTTTAGCACTTGTTGCTTTGCCGCTTGTAATGCTTTCACACATTGGAGGTTTGAGTGAAGCAAAGAAATACATTAGCCTTTCTGATGATTCAAGTAAAAAGATTATTGAAATTCAAGGGCAAATCCCAAATATACTAAACAATCTCCAATCTGTAGAATCTCAAGAAAAAATACAATCTTTAATCGCAGCACTTAAAAATACTCAAGATCGTAATATTAGTGCTACTAATCTTGATAAAAATCTTAAAAATGATACACAAATTTTGATGCTTTTTAATCAAGATTTAAACTCTTTAGTTACTTCAAGCGATCTTGCTAAAAGACTTGAATTAGCAGTAGAAACCAATGATAGTGAAACTTTAACTTCGTTGCTTTTAGCATTCTCAAAAATACCTTTTGTGGCAAAAGAGAGATTACAATGGTTTAGTGGTGTGTCCTTAGTGGGAATTATTTCTGCTCTTGCTTGGGGGCTTGGTTATTTTGGACAGCCTCATATTCTTGTGCGTTTTATGTCGATTCGATCAACTAGGGATATCCCAAAGGCAACTTTTATTGGTATAGGTTGGATGGTAGTTTGTCTTGTTGCGGCTTGTTTTATTGGTATGTTAGGCGTAGCTTATATTAATAAATTTAACCTTACTTTAGCAGATCCAGAGAGGATTTTTATAGTTATGTCTCAATTGTTATTTAATCCTTGGATAGCTGGAATCCTATTGAGTGCAATTTTGGCAGCTATTATGAGCACAGCTAGTTCGCAATTGCTTGTTTCTAGTTCAACAATTGCAGAGGATTTTTATAAAAAGATTTTTAAACAAGAAGCTTCAAACGCTATGGTGTTGCGTTTGGGTAAAATTGGAGTGCTTATAGTGGCTTTGATTGCGTTTGTTATTTCTACTGATAAAGATTCAAGCGTTTTAAGCATTGTAGCCTATGCTTGGGCAGGGTTTGGAGCATCTTTTGGATCGGTGATGATTTTTTCACTTTTTTGGAGTAGAATGACAAGAATTGGTGCCATTGCTGGAATGATTAGTGGTGCGGCTGTAGTAGTGCTATGGAAGCAATTTTTTGCTTATACGGGTATCTATGAGATTATCCCAGGATTCTTAGTGGCATCTTTAGCAATTATCATCTTTAGTTTAATAAGCAATGTGCGACCTGGGACTAAAGCTGCTTATCAAAAAATGCTAGAAAACCTTTAAGCTAGAAGCTTTTAAGCTTCTAGGCTTTTAGTATTTTCTCTCCAAAATACCTTGTGCTTTTTTAATCATAGGAAGATCTACGACATTACCTTCAAAGCTAAATGGCTCTCCTTTGTGAATTGCTACTAACCGCATAACTTCTTTTGCCCATTCAATTTGATTATTGCCTTGAGCAAAAATCGCATTGATAATTGGAAGTTGATTTGGATAGAAAGTTAATGAACCACCAAAACCCATAGAATAAGCTAATTCCATATTTATTTTGAGTCTTGATTCATCTCTAGTGTTAGGGAAAACACGATTAATAGGGGGTAAAAGATTGTTGATTCTGCTTGCTAATGCTATTTGTGTTCGCACATAATTAAGCATAAAATCTTTGCCTTCCCCATCTCTTAAACCTAGATCTAAAATCATATCAAAAGCCCCAAAGGCAAGTTGTCTGACATTGGGTTGTGAGGCGGTAAGATTAACATTTTGCACACCCATTGCACTTTCAATAAGTAAAAGCAATGGAATCTTGCCAAGTGCTGCATTAACAGATTCTACATGTTCTTTTTGTTCGGTTTTGGCTAACATAATACCATGAAGTTTATCTAAACCAAGTTCTTTTAAAAACTTCATATCATCTGCAAAAAATGGACTTTGTGCATCATTGACACGCACAAAGAATTTATATTGACTATGATTGCGACAAAAATTTAAAATATTAGCCCTACCTTCATCTTTGCGATCACTTGGAACTGAATCTTCTATATCCAAAATAATCGCATCCGCTTCGCTTTCAAAACTAGGTGTAAAATTTTCGGGTTTAATGCCAGATACAAAAAGAAGACTTTTTGCCTTGGGGTAAGTTGAGTTAGACATCGGAGTATCCTTGAAAAAGAGTGTAATCTATAATAGATATGGCAGGGATTATAGCAAAAAATACAAAAATTTTTGAACTTTTTTGAAATAAAAAATTTATTGAATGTAATGTGCTCCAATTGACTCTTCGCGTGTAAGTGCGGATTGAATGATATTTTGTGCGGTTAAAAGGCGTAATTTAAGTAATCTTCCGATTCCACTTTGTAACATTACTTCCACTCCACCTAAGGCTTCATTTAAACCACTTTTTTTGCGAATGATTCCAACTTTATTCCACATAAGATGACGCAAAAGGGCTTTTAGATTCTCATCTCGTTCTTTTTGAAGAATTTGTGTGTGTAAAGGGAATTCTCTAATCTTAAAAGAAAGGCTATTGGCTAAAATATCTTGAGTAGCGCGACGAGAAAAAACTAATCCTTCTAAAAGAGAGTTTGAAGCAAGTCGGTTAGCTCCATGCACACCTGTGCAGGCACATTCTCCTACTGCATAGAGATTTTGCATTCCTAGGACTTTGCCTACATTGTCTGTTTGGATTCCTCCCATACAATAATGGAACGCAGGAGAAATAGGCACTCTATCTTTTGGGACATCAAAGCCCACAGAATTAAGATTGCGTGCGATATTTGGAAATCGTTCATAAAAAAAGTCTTTATCAAAGGCACTAAAATCTAGATAAACTTCTAATTCTTCGGGTTTTGCATTGGGGTATTTTTCTTTAAGTTTAAGTTTATAATCAAAGATAGATCGTGCAACTTTGTCGCGTGGTGCGAGTTCTCCTTTAGAATCATAATCAAATAAAAATCGTTTGCCCCAAAAATCTACTACAAATGCACCTTCTCCACGCAAAGCTTCACTTAAAAGCATTTTTCTTGCGTGTGTTGTTTGGACAAAAACCGTGGGGTGGAATTGTAGCATTTCCATATCTTTGAGTTTTAAACCATTTTCTAAAATCATTCCATGCAATTCGCTTGAAATGGTGTAGGCATTTGTATGGTATTCAAAAAGTGCGCCAACTCCACCACTAGCTAAAATGACATTATTAGCATAGAGATTATAATTTCCTCGCTTAGTTAGCACACTCACGCCACAGCAGTGATCATCATCAATAAGCAATTCAGTAACACTAGCATTTTTCCATAGAGTGTGTGTGATTTGTGCAATTAAATGGCTATGCAACACGCGACCTGTGCAGTCGCCACCAGCGTGAATGATTCTTGAAGTGCTATGGGCAGCTTCTTTGGTGAAGAGTAGATTTCCATTGGAATCTCTATCAAAAGGCGTTTGGCGTGCAATCAAATCTTCTAAGACTTCCAAACTTTCTTTACTAAGAGTGGCAACAGCATCTTCATTGCACATTCCTGCTCCAGCCTTTAGAGTGTCTGTGATATGTAAGGGGATATCTGCTTGATTTTTGGCAACGGCGATTCCGCCTTGTGCATAAAAGGTGTTGCACTCCCAAGGTTGATCTTTACAAAGAATAAGCACCTTGAGTTCTTTTGGAAGATTTAAAGCTGCATATAATCCAGCAATTCCAGCACCAACAATAATCACATCATATTGCATAAAAATCCTTTATTGTGTTTGCTCACTTTTGGGGTTAAATGGATCATCTTTGAAGCCACAGCCTACTAATAAAAAACCAGTAAGATATGCTATAATTATGTAATGAAAAAAGCGTGTGAAATTTTGTCTCATCTTTGCAATAATCCTTTATACGAAAAATTATATCAACGGCAGCAAATTCAGCATTTTGTCATTATGCTACCCTTTAGTTTGCGACAAGGAATTCATTTTTGTTATAGCAAAAATAGCACTTTGTATTTTGTCCTTAAGCATCCCTGTTTTAAACAAGAGTTTGATTATAAACTAACAATTATAAAGCAGTTATTAAAACAATATCAAAAAATTCAAAACAAATTGCTTGATATTAAGGATTTAAAGGCATTTGTGGGTAAAAGTGCTTATCAAAAGTCCTTACAAGAATCAACGCAAGAAGTTACTAGTTATGGTGAGTTATCAAGTGGAGAATTTAAAAACCTAGCAAAAAATCAAGAAATTTATGAAATCTTTGAAGAAATCAAAAAAGCGATTGTATGCAACCATTAGAGCAAAAGTTACCTCCTCTTAATGACACTTTGTTAGAAATCTTAAAAAAACTTCCTAATCAAAGCGGTGTGTATCATTATTTTGATAGCGAGGGGAGATTGCTTTATGTAGGGAAAGCAAAAAATCTTAAAAATCGTGTCAAAAGTTATTTTCGATTCACGCCCAAACTCTCTGTAGCACCAAACTTAAGTGCTAGAATTACGCAAATGGTTTCACAAATTGCTTTTATGCGTTATATTGTGGTAGAAAATGAAAATGATGCCTTGATTTTAGAGAATTCATTCATTAAGCAGCTTAAACCCAAATACAATATCCTTTTGCGAGATGATAAGACTTACCCTTATTTGTGCGTGGATATGTCCGTTGATTTTCCACGCATTGTGCTAACAAGAAAGATTCTAAAAAGCTCAAATATTCGCTATTTTGGACCTTATTCAAGTGGTGCTAGAGATTTATTAGATTCGCTTTATGAGGTTTTTACTCTTGCGCAAAAAGAAAGCTGCCTTAAGGGAAAAAAAGCTTGTTTGTTTTATCAGATTAAGCGTTGTTTGGCTCCTTGTGAGGGTAAAGTGAGCAAGGAAGCTTATCAAGAGATCTTACAAAAGGCTTTGGAATGTATCCATAATCCTAAAAAAATTTTAAGCATTTTAGAAAAAAAAATGGAATTTTTATCTGAAAATTTGCGGTTTGAAGAAGCGATGGTGCTAAGAGATAGGATTAGTAAAATCAAGCAAATTAATCCACTCTCAAGTGTGGATTTTGCAAGAGTGGAAGATTTGGATATTTTTGCTTTGGAGAGTGAGGGGAATAGAGGCGTTTTGGTGAAGTTTTTTGTGCGTGAGGGGAGGGTTGTTTCTAGCGCGACTAATGTTATTAAAAGCCAATATGAAATAAATTTTGAAGAAGTCTATACGCAGAGTTTAATCAATTATTATAGTAAGACACTTCCTATCAAGCCAAAGCAGGTTTTGATTCCTTATGATTTTGGCGAAAAAAGAGAAGAATTAGAAGCGTTTTTGGCTAAGCAATTAGGAAAGAAAATCCCTATCCATTTTCCAAAAAGTGGAGATAAAAAGAAGCTTTGTGATTTGGCATTGCAAAATGCTAGAGAAACTTTGAAAATCAATGTTACCAATGAAGAAGCTTTGTTATTAGCATTAAAAGAGCTTTTTTCTCTTCAAAGCATTCCTTATAAAATTGAAATTTTTGACACTTCTCATCATAGAGGAAAGCAATGTGTAGGAGCTATGGTGGTTTATGAAGAAGGGTTTATTAAAGAATCTTGTCGGCATTATTTGCTAGAGGGTAGTGATGAATACTCGCAAATGCGTGAAATGCTAGAGCGTCGAATCGCGGATTTTAGCACCGATTCTCCACCGGATTTGTGGGTGCTTGATGGAGGGATTGGGCAGATTAATTTGGCTAAGGATTTATTAAATAGTGCAGGAGTGAATCTTGAAGTGATAGGTATTGCCAAAGAAAAGCTTGATGCTAAAGCCCATAGAGCAAAGGGTAGTGCATTAGATATTTTGCGTGATGAAAAAAGACAAGAATACCGATTAAGTAGTAGTGATAAGCGTTTGCAGTTTTTGCAAAAATTGCGTGATGAAGCACATAGATTTGCAATCACATTTCACCAAAAGCAAAAACAAAAAACAATGCAGCAAAGCAAGGTTTTAGAGATTAAGGGTGTAGGCAAAGCAACTCAAAAGCGACTTTTGTCGTATTTTGGAAGTTTTGAAGCAATCAAAGAAGCTAGTTTAGAGGAATTAGAAAAGGTGCTTTCAAAGAATTTAGCTAAAAGTGTGTATGAGAGCTTAAAATAAGCTCCATTATTTGCGTCTAGCGACAAATAGTGTGCAGACATTTGCCGAAAAGGATTTGGTATAGAGTGGTTCAAAGCCGTTTTCTTGGAGTTCTAAATTGAGTTTATTTGCGGTTAAAAATTCTTCAATGGAATCTGGCAAATACTTGTAAGCACGATAATTTTTGGAGATGATTCCGCCCACAAAGGGTAGAATATTTTTGGTATAAAAACCCATAAATTTTTCTAGCATTTTTGGATTTTCACATTTGGTAAATTCTAAAATCACCAAAATTCCGCCTTTTTTTAGTACTCTTGCAAACTCACTTAGAGCTTTTTTGCGTTCTACTACATTGCGGATTCCATAGGCAATAGAGAGAATATCAAATTCATTATCCAAAAAGGGTAATTTTGTGGCTTCACATTGCGTGAAATCAATTTGGGGGAGCTTTTTTTTAGCTACTTCTAGCATACCGCTACTTGGATCTGCGCCAACGATTTTTTGGAGATTAATTTTGGCATTTTTAGCGTTTTTTTGCCAATGGGTTATCATATCGCCCGTGCCACAAGCCACATCAAGAATCTTTAGGGATTGTAAGTTTTCTGTAGAGAGATTTTTAAAAGCAAGGTTACAAGCCTTTTTTCTCCAAGCAATGTCGATTCCGCAACTCATTACGCGGTTTGCTAGATCATAGCTATTGGCAATATCATCAAACATTGAAATAATTTTTTGTTGTTTATCGCTCATTACATTCCCCACTTTTAGCGATTTGTAGCCATGCTAATAAACTTTGTATTTGAGTTTGTGTAGCTTTTGTGGAAGTGCCACCATAAGAATCGCGACTATTCATTGAAGCTTCTAAGTCTAGTGCGTTATGAGCTTTTGGTGGGATTCTAGAATCAACGCTGCAAAGCTCTTGAGCGCTAAGTTGGCTTAAGTCTTTGTTGAGACTTTCAGCATAAGTGACCGCTTTTCCGGTGATATGGTGTGCTTCTCTAAAGGGAATATTGCAACTTTGCACAAGAAAATCTGCCAAATCTGTTGCGGTTAAATGCCCTTTTTGACAAGCTTCTTTCATTTCTTTGGGATTGATTTGCATCGTTTTTAGCAAGTCATTTAGAATTTTAAGGGAGATTTCTAAGGTTTCAAAGCTATCAAAAACGCCCTCTTTATCTTCTTGTGTGTCTTTATTATATGCAAGTGGTAAGCCTTTCATAATGGTAAGTAGGCTAAAGAGATTCCCATACACACGCCCACTTTTGCCCCTAAGGAGTTCAGGGACATCAGGGTTTTTCTTTTGTGGCATAATTGAGCTTCCAGTTGAATAAGAATCGCTAAGCGTGATAAATCTAAATTCATAGCTACTCCACAAAACAAGTTCTTCTGCCATTCTTGAAATATGCATTGCAATTAAGCTTAAATCATAGAGAAAATCAAGCGCAAAATCTCTATCGCTTACACTATCAGTGGCATTGAGTGTGGGAGCGGTGAAACCTAGTGCTTTTGCAGTGTAGAATCGATCGGTTTTATAAGGTGTTCCTGCTAATGCAGCACTTCCTAATGGGCAGTAATTGTTGCGTTTAAATGAATCACTTAATCGTTCAAAATCTCTTACAAACATACAAGCATAAGCACACATTAAAAAGCCAAAATTTACAGGTTGTGCGTGTTGGAGATGTGTCATTCCAGGGAGTATAGTTGTAGTGTGAGAATCTGCAATGTTAAGTAAGGTTTGGATAAGTTCTAAAAGAAGGACGCGGATTTGCCGATTTGAATCAAGCACAAAAAGGCGAAAATCTAAGGCGACTTGATCATTTCTGCTACGCGCAGTGTGAAGCTTTTTGCCCACTTCCCCAATGATTTCTATGAGGCGTTTTTCTACTGCCATATGAATATCTTCATCGCTAATATCAAAGGTAAATTCACCTTTTTCTATTTCTGCTTGAATTTGATCTAAGCCTTGGCAGATTTGTTTTGATTCTTCTTGGGTGAGAATCCCACAATGGCTAAGCATTTGTGAGTGGATTTTTGAGCCTAAAATATCTTGTTTGTAAAGTTTTTTATCAAAAGGAAGTGAGGCGTTAAATAAATCAAGTATTTCAGACGCCTTTTCTTGGAATCTTCCTCCCCATAATTTATTATTTTTCATTTTTTAAGACCTTTTTAGAAGGGTTTGATAATAACAAGGAAAGTAACAATGATTAAAATTAGAGTTGGCACTTCATTATACATTCGGAAGAATTTTCCGCTTTTTTGGCATCTATCTTCTCTAAAAGCAACTAAAAAATGATGAAGGCTAAAGTGATAAATCACAAGAATCACAATGAGTAAAATTTTCGCGTGTAGCCAACCGCCTTTAAGCCAACTTGGCTCTAATACTAAAAGCCAAATTCCAGAGAGTAGTGTGCAGATAATTGCGGGATAGCCAATGAAGTTATAAAGTTTTGCTTCTTGGATTTTAATGACTTCACAAAAGCCCTTGTTATCTTTGTGTTCGGCGTGATAGACAAAAAGACGCGGTAGATAAAATAACATAGCCATCCAAGTAACAAAAGAGATAATATGAAAGACTTTGACATAATAATAAGTCATAATGCCCCCTCATTTTCTAAGGTAATTTTAGGATAAAATTCTATCAAAAGAGACTTAAAGATACGAAAAATTAATGGTATTTTTTGTATAATTTACCTAAAATTTTATCAAGTTAGATCCATATATTAAAGAGTTTTAAGGATTTTATTGACTGCTTTATATTTAGACTTAGATTTTATCCAAAATGCGATTCCTGTTTTTGGGAAAGCCTTGTGGCTTACTTTGCATTTATCGTTTTTTGGGATTGTATTTTCTATTTTGCTTGGCTTTTTTATTGCTTTGGTGCAGTTTTATAAAGTGCGATTTTTGAGTGCGTTGTGTCAAGCTTATATTGAATTATCTCGCAATACGCCTTTGCTTATTCAGCTTTTTTTCTTGTATTATGGATTACCACAAGTTGGATTGCAGCTTACAAGCTATACTTGTGCGTTAATTGGAGTAATCTTTTTGGGTGGAAGTTATATGGCGGAATCTTTTCGTGCAGGGCTAGAATCAGTAGGGAGGATTCAGTTAGAATCAGGTAGAAGCTTGGGGCTAAGTGAAATGCAATTAATGTTTTATGTGGTATTGCCTCAAAGTTTGGCGGTGAGTTTGCCTTTTATTGGAGCTAATGCGATATTTTTGCTAAAAGAAACTTCAGTAGTGAGTGCGATTGCATTAGCCGATATTTTGTATATTACTAAAGATTTGATTGGTAGCTATTATAAGACAAATGAAACGCTTTTGTTGCTTGTTTTGTGCTATCTTGTCGTGCTTTTGCCACTTTCATTTTTATTTTTGGCTTTAGAGAAATACTATAAAAGGAAAATGGCATAATGGAAATTCTTTTTGATCCTCAAAATATTTTGCGTTTATTGCAAGGTGTTTTTGTAACTTTCCAAATCGCTTTCATTGCGATTTTCTTTTCTTGTATTTTTGGTTTTGTGCTTGGATATTTGATGACTTTGCCAAACCGATTTTTAAGCTTTTTGTGTCGTTTTTATTTGGAGAGTATTCGTATTATTCCGATTCTAGCGTGGCTTTTTATTGTTTATTTTGGATTTTCATCGTTTTTAAATCTTAATGGAATAGGGGCGTGTATCCTTGTTTTTAGTTTATGGGGTATTGCAGAAATGGGAGATTTAGTGCGTGGAGCGATTTCAAGTTTGCCACGGCATCAAAGCGAGAGTGGAAGGGCTTTGGGCTTAAGCGAGATTCAAATTCAAGTTTTTATTATTTTGCCTCAAAGTTTTAGAAGGCTTTTGCCTCCATTAGTGAATCTTTTTACTCGTATGATAAAAACAACTTCACTAGCTGCACTCATTGGAGTTAGCGATATGTTAAAGGTGGGACAACAAATTATTGAAGTCAATCTCATTCATTATCCACAGGCAAGTTTTTGGGTTTATGGTGGAATCTTTGCCTTGTATTTTTTACTTTGTTATCCTTTGTCGCTTTTTGCTAAGCATTTAGAAAAGAAACTTGTATAAGGAAAAAAATGTCAAATCATATGAGTAATGAAGTTTTGTTAAGCGTTTCAAATTTGGTTAAGAAATTTGGCGATACTTTGGTGCTTGATTCGGTATCTTTGGAAGTCAAAAAAGGCGAAGTTTGTGCGATATTGGGACCTAGCGGATGCGGAAAAAGCACATTTTTGCGATGCATTAATGGTTTGGAGAGCATCAATGGTGGAAGCATTACTTTTAATGGAGAAGTGATTAATGCGGCAAATGATTCAAAGATTAATTGGAGCAAGATTCGCCAAAAGATTGGAATGGTTTTTCAAAGTTATGAGCTGTTTCCGCATTTGAGCGTTTTGGATAATATTCTCTTGGCACCTTGTAAAGTGCAAAAACGCAAAAAAGAGGAAGTTACTACTCAAGCAATCAAGCTTTTAGAAAGGGTAGGGTTGGCACACAAAAAGGATTCTTATCCTAAGGAATTAAGCGGTGGGCAAAAGCAGCGAGTGGCGATTGTTAGAGCGTTGTGTATGAATCCTGAAATGATGTTGTTTGATGAAGTTACTGCTTCTTTGGATCCTGAGATGGTTAAAGAAGTGTTAGAGGTTATCAAAGAGCTTGCAACGCAAGGTATGACGATGATTCTTGTTACTCACGAAATGAAATTTGCCCAAAATGTCGCCGATAGAATCGTGTTTTTTGATAGTGGAAAAATCGCTGAAATCGCTACTCCACAAGAATTTTTTACTAATCCTAAAAGTGAGCGAGCCAAGAGATTCTTTAATATTTTTGAGTTTTGATAATCTTTTTTAAATGCAGAATCTCACTTTTATTTTTTATGTTTAATGGGGAGTTGATTGCTTTTTGACTTTTTATGTTACAATAAAACCATAAAAAGTTAAAAAATATTTAAATAAAAAATAG
>NZ_CM000776.2:0-66861 GCF_000162575.1 Helicobacter canadensis MIT 98-5491 | reverse complement strand
TAGTTAATAATGGAGATGATTATATAGCTAGCTTTGTAGGTTCTAATACTTCTTTTTCTATTAAAGGAGAAGAGAAGAAAAAGACTTATGGACAATTAATTGTAGGAGGAAATATCTCTTTAAATGATAGTCTAAGTTTAGATATAGGGATTGGAGCTAAACAAATCTTAGCAGGAAAAGTAGATTCTAAAAATGAAACTTACTTAAGTGGAAATATGGGGATAAAGTATAAGTTTTAAAAGTTACTAGCTAGAAATAAATTATCTTTAATTTCTAGCTAGTTTGAAATTTTAAAAGCAAGAGAAAAACCAAAGCACCATAAGCAAAAAATAAATCATTTAAAAAATAAAGAGAATCTCTTAAAATTAAGAGATTCTATTAAATTTAATCTCCTTAATATGAATTTCATTTATTTGTTATTTCTTTATTTAATGGTTTTATTTTTGATGGTTGTGTTACCATCTTGCCCCCATTTTGCTTTAAATTATAAAAACTCCACCACAATGCACTTTATAAAAAAATCACAAAAAATACCAAATTTTACAGAGAGATACGCTTAATTGACAAAATATATATTTTAAAATATAATGAAAGTAATCAAATTACAAAGGCAAAAACTAATGGAAGTTGAAGGTAGAATCTGGGTTAAAGAAAATGGGAAAAATTTCATAGGGCACGGAAAAGTAGAACTTTTAGAAAGAATCCATAAAAGTGGTTCAATCTCAAAGGCGGCTAAAGAAATGAGAATGAGCTATAAAGCCGCTTGGGATTGTATCGATGCAATGAATAAACTCTCCCATGAACCCATTGTAATTTCGGCACTTGGTGGAAAAAATGGGGGCGGCACGAGCGTTACCCAAAAGGGCTTAGAAATAATTAAAGCCTTTAGGCAAATGGAAAATATTTATGAAGAACTTCTCAAAATGTTTGAACAAGACTTACAAGCTTGGAATAACCTAAAAATCAAAGAGGCTTTTAGCTTACAAAAACAACTGCAAACCACAAGGAGACCTATGATTAAAACAAGTGCAAGGAATCAATTTTTTGGAAAAATCAGTCATATAAAGCTAGGTAGCATTAATGCAGAAGTAACACTTCAAGCAGGGAAATTAAGCATTATTAGCACAATTACTTTAGAATCTTTAAAGGAGATGAATTTAAAGGTAGGTGATTCTTGCTATGCACTTATCAAAGCTAATTGGATTGTGGTTTTTAATGAGCAACCCAAAGGCTCTATGAGAAACTGCATTGATGGGGAAATCACAAATCTAACCAAAGGAGAAGTCAATACGCAAATACAAATCAAACACGGCGACACTTATTTAAGTGCAATCATCACAAAAGAATCTTGCGATGAGTTAGAGCTAACTTTAGGCAAAAAGGTATGGTTTGGTTTCAAGGCAAATCATGTTATTTTAGGAATTTAATTAAACAAAAAAATAAAATAAAAAGGAGAGAAAATGCTAAAAGGTTTTAAAAAAATAGCATTTATAGGGGCTTTATTGTTGCTTGGCACACATTTTGCCAATGCAGAACAAATTAGAGTTTTAGGGGCTGCTTCACTCAAATATGTATTAGAGGATATTAAGAATGATTTTTTAAAAAATCGTCCAAATGACCAAATAGAAATTTCCTACACTTCTAGCGGAAAGGCTTATGCACAAATCAAAAATGGAGCACCTATTCATCTCTTTGTGGCAGCTGATGTGAGCTATCCTGCTAAACTCTATGCTGAGAAACTTGCTCCACAAAAAGAAGAAATTTATGCCAAAGGCAAACTAGTTTTATGGAGCAATCATCCAAATTTCAAAATTGCAGAATTCACAGATATTCTCAATCCAAAAATTACACACATTGCTATCCCCAATCCAAAAGTAGCCCCTTATGGCAGGGCAAGTATGGAAGCACTAGAAGCTACAGGGTTATTGTCAAAAATACAAGATAAGCTTGTAATGGGAGAAAGCATTGGAGTTGCTACAACCTATGTAGAATCTCAAAATGCTGAAGTAGGATTCACTGCCTTATCTATGCTTGGAGAAAATGGAATCAATACCCCAACAATGAGCTTTATTACAATTGATGAAAAACTTTATAAACCCATTAACCAAGCCCTTATCATCCCAAATTACGGAAAAGGTTCTAAACTTGCACAAGCTTTCAAAGAATATATCTTAAGCCAACCTGCCAAAGACAAATTTATACAATTTGGATATGCCGTTGAATAATCTTAATGGCACTCTAAAAGCAATTTCTTCTAGCAATGGCATATCAAGGCTAGTCTTACAAAGCCAAGACAAAGAAATCTCGCTTTTATTACTAGAAGAATTATCACAAGATCTTTTGGGAAAAAAGCTAGAGATTAATTTCAAAGAAACCAATGTCATTCTAGCACTCAAACTAGAAGGAGTGAAAAATACCTTTTACTCTAAGATTTTAGAAATCCAAAGCGACACTCTTTTTACAAAACTTTCTTTGGAGTTTTTACCTGCAAAAGGAGGAATCATTCAAACCCTTACAGACTTAGAATTTGTCTCAAAAAATTGCTTGAAAGTTGGCGATGAAGTTTGTTGGCATATTCCAGAAAATGAAATTATGTTACTAGGAATCTCCTAATGGATTTTACACAAACAATGCTTCTAACCTTTAAGGTTTCGTTAATCACAACCTTTTTGCTTTTATTAATCTCAATTCCCATTGCCTATTTTCTCGCCTTCAGTAAAAGTAAAATCACGCCTTTTTTAGAAACCATTGTTTCTATGCCTTTGGTGCTTCCACCTAGTGTGCTTGGCTTTTATTTGCTTGTTCTTTTTAGTCCGCAAAATGTTTTTGGGAAATTCTTATTAGACACTTTCAATCTCAAACTTGTTTTTAGTTTTGAAGGCTTAATTGTTGCTTCAATTCTCTTCACTTTGCCTTTTATGGTAAATCCAATCCAAACAGGTTTCTCTAGCATTCCAAAATCACTCTATGAAGCCGCACTAAGTCTTGGCAAGAATCGTCTTGAAATCCTATATCGAGTTTTACTGCCAAATATGAAAAATTCCATTTTAATTGGAATTGTAGTCTCCTTTGCACACACCATTGGGGAATTTGGTGTTGTGATGATGATAGGAGGAAATATCGCAGGAGAAACACGCCTAGCAAGTATCGCCATTTACGATGAAGTTGAAGCACTCAACTATGCTTTAGCTCATCGATACGCACTAAGCCTTTTTATTATTACCTTTTGCATTTTACTTTTAACATTCTATCTTAATAAAAAGCACACACGATGATCCACTTAGATTTTTGCAAAAAACTACACAGCACCCAAGGTGAGCTACTCTTAAAAGTGCAATGCGAATTAAAAATACAAGATTTAATCACACTTTTTGGAAAAAGCGGAGCAGGTAAAACCACTATATTGCGAATCTTATGCGGACTTACCACTCCAGATAGCGGAATAATTAAAGTGCAAGATGAAATTTGGTTTAGCTCCAAAGATAAAATCAATCTCCCTCCACAAAAGCGAAAAGTTGGCTTTGTTTTTCAAGATTATGCCCTCTTTCCCAATATGAGTGTAGCAGAAAATCTACTTTTTGCCTTACCCAAAGGGGGAGATAAAAAACGCCTTGATTTTTTACTAGAAATTACTGAATTACAAAACCTAAAAAATCTCAAACCTTCAATGTTAAGTGGTGGGCAACAACAAAGAGTTGCCCTTGCAAGAGCCTTGGTAAGAGATCCAAAAATACTCCTTTTAGATGAACCATTTTCTGCACTTGATTCAGCAATGGCTCAAAAGCTTCAAGAAGAGCTTTTAAGAATTCATCGACAATTAAATCTCACAACTTTTCTTGTTAGTCATAATTTTGGAGAAGTCTTTTTTCTTTCTCAATATGTTGTGTATTTGGAAAATGGAATCATTAGCAAACAAGGCAGCCCTAGCAAAGTATTTTTAAATCAAATTCCAAGCGGGAAATTTCGCCAAAGCGGAACTATTTTAGAGATTCAACCAAGCGGACTTGTATGTATTGTAAGCATTTTAACAGGAAATGAAATCACGAAAATTATCATCTCTAATCAAGAATCCAAAACTTTCAAAGTAGGAGATTTTGTCATCATAAGCTCCAAAGCTTGGAATCCAACCCTTACTAAAATATAACGCTATTTACTCGTGTCTCAATGCATCAATAGGATTAAGCCTTGAAGCTCTCCTAGCAGGAAGATAGCCAAATAAAACGCCAATGAATGCCGAAAACAAAAAGGCAATCGTAGCGACACCATAATCAAAACTAAATGGAATCTCCATTAAATGGCAAATTCCAAGTGATCCAAAAAAAGCCAAAACAATTCCAATAAATCCACCTAACGAGCTTAGAGTTACTGCTTCAATTAAAAATTGTAATAAAACTTCACTCTCTAAGGCTCCAATGGCTAGCCGTGTGCCAATTTCTTTGGTGCGTTCTGTCACAGAAACCAACATAATATTCATAATACCAATTCCTCCAACAATCAAACTAACACCCGCAATAGCACCCAAAAATAATGTAAGATTAGCCGTTGTGCTTTGCATCATCTCAATAATCTGCTTTGTATCCATAATTTCAAAATCATTTTTCTGCCCTTCTCTAATATTTCTAATTCCTCTTAATGCCTCTGTAATCGCTCCTACTGCCTCTGTAGAATCCACATCATCTTTAAGTGAAATCATAAGACGACTAATATTATAAAGTGAATCGGATTTTGAAATGCTGCGTTGATAAGTCTTAAGAGGCAATAAAATCACATCATCTTGATCATTACCCATAGCACCTTGTCCTTTACTCTCTAAAATGCCAATACAATCACACACAATACTTCCAAGCCTAATACGCGCCCCAAGAGGATTAATATTACTTGCACTAAAAAGGTTTTTTCTTACACTCTCACCAATCATACAAACATTACTACCTGAACGATATTCTTCTTTGCTAAACTCCCTACCTTCTGCTATTCCCCAATCTGTAGCTATAAAATATTCTGCATTGATACCTTGTGCTTGGGTTTGGGTATTGCTCTGTCTAAATTGCGCCAAAACACTTGCTGAAGCAAGTGGAGCAATAGCACGCGTCAAATACCCAACTTGTAATTTTAAATCCTCAATATCTTGAAGCATAAACTGCTTCTGCCCACCTTTACCGGGTGTTTGATCTCTTGCTGGAAAAACAAGCAAAATATTACTCCCAAGGCTACTCATTCTCTCTGTAATCACCTGAGTTGTGCCATTCCCAAGCGTAATCATAATAATCACTGCACCCACACCAATAATAACTCCAAGCATTGTTAAAATCGCGCGTAAAAAATTCCTTTTAATTTGCCTAAAAGCTAAAAAAAATGCATTAAGAATCATCAAACTTCCTTTGAATGCGATTTGATTAAGTCGCTATTTTTGGAACTTTCTTTAGAATCAGATTGCACCTTTCCATCTAAAAATACAATTTCACGCGTAGCATATTTTGCCATATCTGGCTCGTGAGTTACCATTAAAATTGTAATTTGAGACATAGTATTTAGACGCGATAGAATCTCCATAATTTCTACACTTCTTTTCGTATCTAAATTACCTGTTGGTTCATCAGCCAACAAAAAAAGTGGTTTAGAAGCAATCGCTCTTGCAATCGCGACACGCTGTTGCTGTCCGCCACTTAATTCATTGCTGCTATGGTGGCACCATTTCTCCAAACCCACCATTGCTAAAGCCTCCATAGATAATCTTATACGCTCTTTTTTGGGAACTTGGCGATAAAGCAAAGGCAATTCTACATTCTCTAAAGCTGTAGTGCGTGGCAATAGATTAAAACCTTGAAAAATAAAACCAATATAATGTCGTCTCAAAATCGCTTTTTGTTTAAGCGTTAATTCGCATACATTAACACCACAAAAATCATAAATTCCACTACTTGGGCTATCAAGGCATCCTAAGATATTTGCCATAGTTGATTTTCCACTCCCACTAGGTCCCATCAAGGCAACAAATTCTCCTTGAGAAATTTCTAGATTCACACCGCGTAAGGCTTCAAAAACATTAGGTGGCTTACCATAACTTTTGTGAATGTCTTTTAGGGTAATAAAACTCATTTATTCACCTTGCTTTTGTCCAACAATCACTAACATATCTGACTTAATAAAATCACTTAAAATTTGAGTATTTTGTCCATCACTAATCCCCACTTCCACCTCCACTTCCTTAGGAATACCATTTTCTAAAATCCACACAGATCCTATTGTTTTCCCTGCGTTGTTAGTTTCAACTTGTTTTTGGCGTTTAGAACGCATTTGCACAAAGGGATTAAAGGGAGATCTTTTGGGAGTAACTTCTTGTGTTTTAGGGGTAAAATACAAGGCACTAGAAGGCACTAAAAGCGCATTTTTTGCACTTGCCACTTCAATATCAGCCGTAGCACTCATTCCTGGACGCAAAAGTAAATCTTTATTATTTACATAGATTCTCGCTTCATAGCTTACAATCCCACTACTTGTCGTAGTGGTTGAACTTGAAGAAGTAGAACTTGAAGTATTTGAAGACCCATAATTCACTCTATCTACTTCCGCCTTAAAAGTTTTAGTAGGATAGGAATCCACACTAAATTCAACACTTTGCCCCTCTTTTACCTTGCCAATATCCGCTTCCGAAATACTTGCATTGAGCTCCATTTCTTCCAAACTCTCTGCAATGATAAAAAACTCTGGTGCTTGAAAACTAGCTGCCACACTCTGTCCTACCTCAATGGAACGCTGCAAAACTACTCCATCTATAGGACTTGTGATTTGTGAATTTCGCAAATCCACTTGGGTAGAGCGAATAGAAGTCTCAATCTCTTTAATGCTCGCTTTCCTAATTTCCACATTACTTAAAGCCTCATTATAAGCAGTTCTTGCTGTTTCTAACTCCAAAATTGAAGGAGTTTTGCCCTTGGTTTTTTGATATAAATTTTGATATTGCTTGTATTGCCATTGCTTCTCTTGGAGAGTTACCTCTGCACTTTTTAATTGCGCCTTAGCACTCTCTAGCTGGGCTTGATAACGATAGAGATCTTGCTCAATACTCTCTGAATCAATCTTGGCTAGAATCTGACCTTTTTTGACTTTATCATTCACATCAACCAACACTTCAAGCACGATTCCTGAAATAACCGAACCAATGGAGACTTCATTAGTTGGCGAGAGCGTGCCATTAGCACTAATGGTGCTTGAAATATCGCCCACAAAAGCCTTTTGTGTTTGATAGCTTATACTTGGCTCCCTTGTATTCCACCAATAAATTAGTGCTATTAAAATTGCCACTACAACGCCAATAATCCCCCAAACTAGAAAGATTTTTTTATAATTTTTTTGAGGGTTAATGGTGTTTAAAATGCTTTGTGTGCTTGTCATTTTGTTTCCTTTGTTAAGTAGAGATTCCCACCAAATGCTTTAAAAAGAGTAATTAAAGCTTTTAAATGCGTATTTTTAGAAGTATTAAGATTTTTTTGAGAGTTATTCAAAGATGCCTTATTAGTTAAATATTCTAACTCATCAATCAAGCCTATAGAACGCCTATTAGCAGAAAACTCATAATAGCTTTTTGCATTTTGGAGTCTTTGGGTGTTGTTTTGAACTTGTAATTGAGAACTTTGGGTATTAAAAATTGCATTTTCAACTTCAGCAAGTGCGGTATTGAGAGTTTTTTGCAAAGTGAGATAAGATTCTTGGAGCATTGCATCTTGCAAAAAATAATTTTGTGTTAATTGTGTGCGATTTAGAATCGGAGCTGCAAGACCTGCTGCTAAACTCCAAGCCAAATTCCCTGCATTGCCTTTCGAAGAGCCTAAAACTTCACTCAAATCTGCACTCAAAGACAAAATAGGGAATAAACTTGCCTTGGCATTTTCTTTGTTATAAACTTGTGCATAAAGACTTTGAATGGCGGCTTTAATATCAGGGCGAAAGAGCAAAACATCCGCTGGAATCGTATTTAGCACAAAAGCACTAGGTGAAACAAAAACATAATCCCCAAGCAGATTAAAATCAAGATTCTTCACATCTAACAACACCAAAAGTGCATTTTTAGTCTCTTCTTGCTGAGTTTTGAGCTGCTCAAGTATATTTTGCTCGTTTGTAAGCATATCTTGTGCATCAAATAGCTCTGTGGTATCAAGCAAACCATTTTCAACTTTAAGTCGTGTAAGCTCCAATATATCTTGGTAATATAAAATATTTTCTTGCGTTAGTAAAATATTTAAAGACATTTCTCTTAGTGTAAAATAAAGATTGGCTACATCGCCTAATAATACAATTTGTGCATTAGATAAATCTTCTAAACTCTTATAATACAATGATTCTTTAGCATTTTTAGCGGCATTTAAACGCCCAAATAAATCCACCTCCCAAGAAAGTGTCGCTTGTATCTGTGAATTTTGGCTTGAATTCTCTATCACTGCACTATTTTGCGTAGAACTTCCTCGTGTATGGCTATCATTCACCCCTAAATTTGCACTCACTTTGGGAAACATTTCTCCCCACGCACTCTTTAGCTGACTTCTAGCTTGAAGTATTCTTGTCTGTGCGATCTGTAAATCCATATTTTGCTTAATTGCAATTTCCATTAACTCCCACAAAACCTCATCTGCAAATAAAATTTGCATTTGTTCTTTGGGTGATAAAATCGTGCTACTTGGCGTGGCAACCGCAATTTGCTCAATAATTTTTTGATTAGCAAAGTTTTGGGGAATCTTTTGTGTAAGCTCTTGGTAATTTGGCACTTGAGTTGCACATCCACAAAAAACAATAAAGCCCAAAATAATAGCAATAATCTTAGACAAAAATATTCCTTAGAAGTTTTAACAAAATCTTATCAAATAAAAGTAAAGAAAGTATGAAATTTTACAAAATATTTAACTTCAAAATGCTAAGATTACACAAAAATTTGATGAAGGGAATACTATGCAACGACCACAAATCGACAAGCAAGCCATAACGCAATTTTTTAAAGAATGCAAAGAAAATGAAGTTGAATTTATTGATTTCCGTTTTACCGATATTAAGGGAATTTGGCACCATCTCTCATTTAGTGCAAGTGCAATTGATGAGAGCAGTTTTGAAGGTATTCCTTTTGATGGCAGTTCTATCCCTGCATGGCAACCTGTAGATAAATCCGATATGATTCTTATCCCTGATCCTGTGCGATATTTTATCGATCCATTTACCGCTGATACGACAATGGTAGTGTTTTGTGATGTGTGGGACATTTACAAGAATCAGCCCTATGAAAAATGTCCTAGAAGCATTGTAAAACGGGCAATGCAATATCTCAAAGAAACAGGAATCGGGGATGTCGCTTATTATGGACCAGAAAATGAATTTTTTGTTTTTGATTCTATTAAGATAAAAGATTCTGTAAATTGCCAATATTATGAGATTGATACAGAAGAGGGGGAATGGAATCGAGATAAAGAATTTGAAGGCGTTAATATGGGGCATCGCCCTGGAACCAAAGGAGGATATTTCCCAGTAGCCCCAGTGGATTCTATGGTAGATATTCGTGCTGAAATGGTAAAAGTGCTTAATCAAGTGGGCTTAGAAACTTTTGTAGTGCATCACGAAGTTGCCCAAGGACAAGGCGAAATTGGGGTTAAATTTGGCGATATGCTTGAAGCAGCTGATAATGTCCAAAAGCTTAAATATGTTGTCAAAATGGTTGCTCATCTTAATGGCAAAACAGCAACCTTTATGCCAAAACCACTCTACAATGACAATGGTAGCGGAATGCACACACACATTAGTATTTGGAAAGAAGGCAAAAACCTCTTTGCAGGAAATGCTTATGAGGGCTTGAGTGAAATGGCGCTACACTTCTTAGGTGGAGTATTAAACCACGCACGCGGATTAGCTGCTTTTACTAACGCAAGCACCAATTCCTATAAACGCTTAATACCTGGTTTTGAAGCACCATCAATTCTTACTTATTCTGCACAAAACCGCAGTGCAAGCATAAGAATCCCTTACAATAGTGGAGAAAAAGCAAAGCGAATGGAATTTAGATTCCCTGATAGCTCTAGCAATCCTTACCTTGCTTTTGCTTCCCTACTTATGGCAGGAATCGATGGAATCCAAAAACAAAGCGATCCGGGAAAACCTATGGAAGTGAATCTTTTTGAACTCACACTTGATGAAATCCGCGAAAAAGGAATCAAGCAGCTCCCACACACTTTACGCCACGCCGTTGAAGAAATGTTGCTTGATAGAGCCTATCTCAAAGAAGGCAATGTCTTTAGCGAAGAGTTTATCCAAACTTATAAAAAATATAAATTTGAAACAGAAATTTGGCCTTGGGAAGGACGCCCACATCCATTTGAATTTTTAACAACCTATAGCTGCTAAGAAACTCCCATTTCTTAGCTTCCAAAAAGTTATCCAATGTGGTTTTTATTTTCCCCCAGTGAGAAAAAATACCTTCATCATATTTCTGAAACCCCAAGCAAAGAGGGATTCTTCAAAAACTTTTTAGCACAGAATCTCCAAGCAGTTTTACAGCAATACACCCACTATCTCAAAACTAGCAATGAATCCTCACTGCAAAAGCTTTTTGGCGCCAAACAAATTATCCTAGAAGAACTTGCCTTAGCACAAAATCTCTTTACATCGCCACTCCTTGATTCTATATTGCGTTATAACGGCGTTGCCTATAATGCTTTAGATTTTGAAACTTTGGATAAAAAATCCCAAAGCTATCTCAAAGAAAGAGTTTTAATCTTTTCTAATCTCTTTGGAATCTTAAGAGCTGATGATAAGATTCCATACTATGATTTAAAACAAGGCGAAGGATTTTTAAATTTTGAAACCAAAAAACTTTATCGCGATAATCAAGAGATTTTCTTGCAATTTCTTAAAAAAGACAAAGAAGTGCTAGATTTACGCGCTGGATTCTACCAAAAATGCTTAGAATTGCCTGAAGAATTCCTAATCTATGAACCGCTCTTTATCAAAAATGGTAAGGTGGTTAGCCATTATGCCAAGCATTATCGCGGAATCTTGCTAAGAGAGTGTGCTAAAAAAACCCTTGCTTCTCTTAAAGATTTAGAAAATATGGAGATTCAAGGATTAAGATTACTAGAGATTCAAACAAAACCTTACAAAAAAAGTCAAAAAATCTTTTTAACCTATGAAGTAAAAAATGCTTGATTTTATGTATAATTCTAGTATCGACTAATTATCAATCAATTAAGGAATATTAATGGAATTTCGTGGAAAAAATGTTTTAATTACGGGTGCTAGTAAAGGAATTGGTGCAGAAATTGCAAAACTTTTGGCTCAAATGGGCTTAAAAGTATGGATTAATTATCGCTCCAAACCTGAACTTGCCGATTCACTTAAAAGCCAAATTGAATCAAATGGAGGAAAGGCGGCTGTAATTGGATTTGATGCCACAAAAGAAGAAGAATTTATTGCAGGCATTGAAGCTATCTTAAGCAGTGATGGCGAATTAGGCTATCTTGTCAATAATGCTGGAATCACCAATGATAAGCTCTCTATGCGTATGAAAGTAGAAGATTTTAATGGGGTTTTAGAAGCCAATCTTACTTCAAGCTTCATTGGCTGCAGAGAGACTCTAAAGGTTATGCGAAAGCAAGGTTATGGAAGCGTGGTTAATATCTCCTCAATTATCGGAGAAATTGGTAATGTTGGGCAATGCAACTATGCTGCAAGTAAAGGCGGAATGATTGCAATGACAAAGTCTTTTGCCAAAGAAGGCGGGAGCAAGGCTATTCGCTTTAACTGCATTACTCCAGGGTTTATCCAAAGCGATATGACAGAGGGACTAAAAGAAGAAATTAAACAAGCTTATGCCGCTAACATTCCGCTTGGTAGATTTGGAAGCGGTAAAGAAGTTGCTGGTGCCGTTGCTTTCTTGCTTTCTGAACATTCTAGCTACATTACAGGCGAAGTTTTAAAGGTAAATGGCGGATTATATATGTAAAGATTGCTTTTTTAAGAAAAACTTAGCTAAAATAACAATTTATGATTTTTTTAAGGAGAATACAATGGCATTATTCGATGAAGTAAAAGCAGTTGTGGTAGAACAACTTAATGTAAATGAGGGCGAAGTGAAGCCAGAATCAAAATTCGTAGATGATTTAGGTGCTGATTCTTTAGATGTGGTTGAACTTGTTATGGCATTGGAAGAAAAATTTGACATTAATGTGCCTGATGAAGATGCAGAAAAAATCTCAACTGTGGGTGATATTGTCGCTTATATCGAAAAAGCAAAAGCATAATCTAAGGTATGCCTTTTGGCATACAAAAATTTATTGTAAGGATCAAAAATGCGAAGAGTAGTAGTTACAGGTATAGGAATGATTAATTCTTTGGGCTTAAACAGAGAGGATTCTTTTAGAGCTATTGTTGAAGGAAAATGTGGAATTAAAACAATCTCCTCTTTTGATGTATCGGAATTTCCTGTAAAGATTGCTGCAGAAATCACAGATTTTGATCCAAATAGTGTAATGGATGCAAAAGAAGTCAAAAAAGCTGATAGATTTATTCAACTTGGAATCAAAGCTTCTAGAGAGGCTATGGAAGATAGTGGCTTAGTTGATTCTCAAAATAATCTACTAGTTGATGGCGAAAGATTTGGAATTAGTTCTGCATCTGGAATTGGGGGGCTAGGCAACATTGAAAAAAACTCTGTGATTAATTTTGAACGCGGACCAAAAAGAATCTCTCCTTTCTTCATCCCTTCAGCCCTTGTAAATATGCTAGGTGGTTTTATTTCAATTGATTTTTCTCTCAAAGGTCCAAACTTGGCAAGCGTAACTGCTTGTGCAGCAGGAACACACGGAATCATAGAAGCAGGAAAAACGATTATGCTCAATGAAGCTGATAGAATGCTTGTAGTCGCTGCTGAATCTGCCATTTGTGGAGTTGGAATCGGAGGATTTGCGGCAATGAAAGCCCTATGTGATAGAAATGATGAGCCCAAACTAGCTTCACGCCCTTTTGATGCGGAAAGAAGTGGTTTTGTAATGGGAGAGGGAGCGGCTGCACTCGTGCTAGAAGACTATGAAAGTGCCAAAGCTAGAGGCGCAAAAATCTATGCAGAATTAGTTGGCTTTGGTGAAAGTGGCGATGCAAACCACATCACTACACCTGCTCCTGAAGGTGAGGGAGCCTATCGGGCTATGAAAGCAGCACTCAAAATGGCAAATACAGAAATTGATTATATCAATGCTCACGGAACTAGCACCAAATACAACGATTATTACGAAACTCTAGCACTTAAAAAAGTCTTTAACGGATCTGTTCCACCTGTTAGCTCCACAAAAGGACAAATCGGGCATTGCTTAGGTGCAGCTGGTGGATTAGAGGCAGTCATTTCAATTATGGCGATGCAAAAAGGTATCCTACCTCCAACTATTAACCAAACCACAAAAGATCCTGATTGCGATCTAGACTATATACCAAACACGGCAAGAGAAGCAAAAATAGATGCCATTATGAGCAATTCCTTTGGTTTTGGTGGAACCAATGGTGTCGTTATTTTTAAGAGAGTGTAAAAGCAAGTGGCTACCTATTTAGACTTTGAAGTAAAAATAAAAACCTTGCAAGAAAACATTGCAACTGCTCAACTAAAAAACGATATGCACGCCATAGAGATTCTCAAAAAAGACTTGGAAAAAGAAGTCGATAAAGTCTATTCTCATCTTTCAGATTACCAAAAACTCCAACTTGCAAGGCATCCTGATAGACCCTATGCAATGGATTATATCCATTTAATTTTAAAAGATTCTATCGAGATTCACGGCGATAGACATTTTAGCGATGATAATGCCATTGTTTGCTTTTTAGGAAAAATCGAAGAACAAAAAGTTATGATTATTGGCGAAGAAAAAGGCAGAGGGACTAAAAATAAAATCCAAAGAAACTTTGGAATGCCAAATCCAGAAGGATACAGAAAGGCATTGCGTGCAGCAAAAATGGCAGAAAAGTTCCAAATTCCTCTTTTAATGTTTATTGACACTCCTGGTGCCTATCCGGGAATTGGTGCAGAAGAAAGAGGACAAAGTGAAGCTATTGCAAAAAACTTGCAAGAATTTAGCCAACTCAAAATCCCTACCATTGCTATTGTCATTGGCGAGGGAGGAAGTGGTGGTGCTTTAGCCATTGGGGTAGCCGATAGATTAGCAATGATGGAATATTCTGTCTTTAGCGTAATCTCTCCAGAGGGCTGTGCGGCAATTTTATGGAATGATCCAAGCAAAATAGAAAACGCCACACAAGCACTTAAAATCACTCCCGAAGATCTAAAAAATGCAGGTCTCATTGATTCAATTATCAAAGAACCCATTATTGGCGCACACAGAGATAAAGAAGGTGCTGCTAATGCCATTAAAGAATATTTTTTAAACACCCTAGAAGAGATCAAAAGCGACACTAACTATCTTCAAACTCGCTATCAAAAATTAATGTCTTATGGGAGTTTCCAATAACTCCAAAAATTGCCATCATTGGGGCAGGGGCAAGTGGAATTTTCTGTGCAATCCAACTTGCCTCACTTAAAATCCCTATTTACCTTTTTGATAAAAATAAAATACTCGGCAAAAAACTCCTAGCAACAGGAAATGGTCATTGCAACATTCATAACCAATCTTTAAACCCCTCTTGCTATCAAAGCTCAAGCTTCTCCCCAAAAGAAATCCAAACTATTCTTAAGAATTTTGATTTTAATGCCTTTAAACACTTTTGTGAAAAAATAGGTTTATTCCTAGAAACTAAAGAAAATGGAAAAGTTTATCCCATTTCAAATAGTGCAAAATCGGTTTTAGAAATTTTTACACCCTTACTAGAATCAATTACTTTAAAATTGGAAGAAGAGATTCTAAATATTAATCAAACCACCCATTCTTACTGCCTTCAAAGCCCAAAAGACATTTATGCTTTTACGCATGTGATTCTAGCTTGTGGTAGTGAGGCTATGCCTAAGCTTGGCGGAAGTGACAAAGGTTTGAAGTTAGCCAAATCCCTTAATTTAGAGATTCTGCCAACCTATCCTTCCTTAGTCCCACTCAAAGTTATTTCACCCAAACTCCAAAACCTAAGCGGAATAAAACTAAAAGCCAATATTACTTTAATGGAAGCCAACAAAGCCCTTTATCAAACCTATAATGATTTATTATTTACCAACTATGGCATTTCTGGCTTTGGGGTTTTAGACACTTCATCCTATCTCTACCAAGCCAAAAATCCAAAGATTTTACTAGATTTACTTCCCACTTTTTCCACAAAATCACTTGAAAATATTTTTTTAAATCTCATCAAAGCCTATCCCAATAAAAATGCAACTGAACTGCTAAGCGGATTGCTCCACCCCAAACTCGCCTTGCATTTAACCCAAAATCTAAAACTTCAACTCACCAACACCAAAACCATCAAGCAAACACTCTATGCCTTAAAAAATTTGACTTTAGATTCTCCTAGCCTATATGGATTTGACAATGCTGAAGTTAGCGGAGGCGGAGTTAGTGCCAAAGAAATTAACACAACAAGCTTTGAATGTCAAAAATTAAAAAATCTTTATATCATCGGAGAAATGCTAGATATTGTAGGAAATAGAGGTGGCTATAATCTTGCTTTTGCTTGGGCAAGTGCTTGGAATTGTGCCAAAGCAATCCAAAACACCCTTAAATCTTAAGCCAAACAGGGGAATTAAAATACCCCCAAATGCAATTGCCCTGCATATAAAATATACATTCTTAAAGCAAAAACACCAATCATAATTGAAAAAGCATTAAGCAAAATAAAATTCACTTTATAGGCGTGATTTTTAAGTGCTGTTAGGGCAATCACACTAGGAATCACAACGCTAAATCCAATCACTCCAAGCCAAAATACCCACGCCCAAGTCCCTACGCTTAATGCAGTAACCGCTGCTATTGCTTTCTCTCCACCTTGGAAATACAATCCCACAAAAAGTGCAAAAATTAATAAAGATTCAATAGGAATTACACGCAAATCCATTGTAAGTAAATATTTGGTTGTGCTTTGTGAAACTTCCTTTTCAAAAAATAATAATCCCACACAAATGCAAGCCGCAATCCCACTTGACAAACCACTTGCAAGAAATAAAATTGGTAAAATTGGGCTATTATAAAGCGGAAATGTCTGCACTGCAGAAAGCAAGAATCCAGTATAAACACCCACTCCACCAGCCAAAGCAAACACCAAGCGTCCAAACCAAAGTGAATGTGATTCAAGCCAATCCAAGATTCCACTAAACGCCCTTATTAATCCACCCACAAAGCTTCTCTCCAAAGCACCTCTATATCGCATAATAGCATAAATAACAGAGAGTGGAGTATAAAACAAAAGTAATAAAACCCCCAAAGACATAACTGAACTTAAGTTGTAAGTTATGAGCAATCGATAAAAATTTAAAGGCTTAGTCAAATCAAAAATCAAAAGCACTAAGCCCAAAATGATACTCAAAGGAGCAATAAGAACCCCTGCCCTCTCAAATGCGTCCCAAGGAGCCTTTTTTTGCGGATTCATCCACTCAACACTCAAAGCTGTAATCATCGCCCCACTTGATAACCCCGCTAAAAACAAATAAACTGCGATTAACCAATGCCACACAATAGCCGGATTCTCCGGTCCCCAAATCTCATTCATAGCTCAATACCTCCTTTGTTATTTGGAATCACAAACAATTTTGGCTTTGTTCCCAAATGCGGTTTGTTTGTAATAAAAGGCTTAGTGGATAAAATATTAAAAATTGGACTGCTTGGATCATCTAAATCCCCAAAAATCAACGCATCAGTCGGACAAACTGCCACACAAGCAGGCTCACCATATTGCTTTAAATGCGTGTGTTTGCAAAAATTACATTTATCTGGCACATTGGTTTTAGGATTGACATAACGCGCATTATATGGACAAGCCACTACACAATATAAACAACCCACACATTTATTAGCATCAATATCCACAATCCCATCTTCATCCATAAATGAAGCGTGTGTTGGACACACTGTAACACAAGGCGTATGCTCACACATTTCACAAGAATGTCGCACATAATTAAAAGAAAGGTTAGGAAAAACTCCGTGAGGTCCATCCATCTTTACTTTAAGCCTAAAAAATCCATCAGGCACCGCATTTTCACTCCTACATGCAATGGTGCAACCCTGACAACCAATGCACTTAACTGAATCGTGAATCATCGCATATTTAGCCATTTTTACCCCCTAAACTTTTTCAATTTTCACGCCAATAGTATGCACATTATTTCCAGCTACTGGCGAAATAGTATTTTTTAACAAATGTCCAGCACTCAAACCCTTGCCATAAGAAATCTCATTGTGTTTGCTTGTATGCCCAAATCCAAAATATGCAAAAATAGTGTCTTCTCTTATTCCAATGGTGGGTAATACACTTCCAATTTGCGAACCATATGGGCTAGTAATTCTAATCTTATCACCTTTTTTAAGATTCATTTTTTTAGCCACTTTTTGGTTAAGCCATACGGCATTGTCATTCATTAGCGTATTAAGCCAAGGGACATTTGCGGTATGTCCATTAGTATGCACAGCAGTCTTTCCTTGTATGAAATAAAAATCGCCATCACCTTTTAAATTTGGATTCCTATAAGTCAAACCACCACGATTACAAGCTTTTTCTAATGTCTCATCAAAAAGCTCAATTTTCCCACTTTTAGTATTGCATTTCAAAAATTCTGCAAATTCACTATCAGAATCCAAAAATTGTTTAGAATTAGGATATTTCTCTACAAATTTCTTAATGCTTTCTTGATCCCTTGCTAATAATGGAATCCCATAACTTACAAGCCCTTTTTGCTTGAGTTCAAACATTGCTTCTGGATACTCATAGCCTTGCTTCATTCTAAAATCTTCAATATCTTTATAAGGGAATGCCTCACCATAGCCCATTTTTTGTGCTAATTCTAAATAAATCTGCCAAGATGGCTTAGTGTTGCCTATGGTTTTGACAACCTTTTGTCGCACTTGATAACCCGGATTCTTGCCATTATTTGCCAAAAATTGCTCATCTCTTTCCAAATAAGTCGATTCAGGCAAAATAATATCTGCATATTGTGCTGTATCAGAAAGATATACATCCACGCACACAAACAAATCAAGCTTCTTAATAGCCTCCACCACAGAATCCGCTCCTGCAACCGTCATTACAGGATTAGAACGCGTGATAAATACACCTTTTAGTGCATAAGGATTTCCACTTAAAATACATTCATAAACTTTACTATAAACACCACGATTTTTAGGAATCTTACTAAATTCTCCTTCTTTAACATCAACAAAATCAATGCGTGGATAATTTGGTTCTGGAATTTTTGGCAGAATCGAACCTTTAATAATGGGTGCTACCTTTTCTCCTGCAATTTTATTGTATAAAGCTGCTCCCTTAGGAAAATACAATCCACCCTTAACCTCCATATTACCAAGCAAAGCATTAGCAATAGCTATAGATCGCCTAAATTCAATCTCTTCAGGTGTGAAAGTTGCTCTATGACCAAAATCCACCATACAATGAGGTGCATAACTAGCACACTCTCTAGTAAGCGCGATAATTTTATCAGCTGGAATATCACATTCTTTTGCCATTTTTTCAGGAGTGTAGCCCTTAATGCTTTCTTTAAGTTTATCAAAGCCCGTTGTATATTTTTCTACAAACTTTTTATCATAAAGCTCTTCAAAAATCAAAGTATGCAAAAACGCGATCATAAAAGCTGTATCCCCGCCAGGACGAATTGGAATCCACTCGCTTGCTTTAGAAGATAAAACGGAAAATCTAGGATCAAGCGAAACCAACTTACAACCATTTTCTAAAGCCTGTGTAACACCTCTAGCATAGCTAATCACCATACCCTCATAAACATTATGTCCAAAATTCAACATAAACTTACAATTTGCAAAATCTCGGCTTACTCCACCATTACCATACACACTCATCAACGCCGTGGTATAGCCTGATGGACAAGTATTGCCATGATCAAAAATATTAGGACTACCATAAGCATAAGCAAACTGATTTAAAAAAGTTTGTTCTGGTCCAGTTTTTGAAGCAAAAGCGACCGTATGTGCTCCATATTTTTCTTTAATTTCGTTGAGCTTTTTGGCGATATAATCATACGCTTCCTCCCAACTCACTTCTTTCCATTTACCCTCCCCTCGTTCTCCTACACGCATAATAGGATTAACAAGACGATTTGGATCATAAAGCTGACTTACCCCAGAACCACCCCTCGCACAAACCGCACCTCCTGTAGCAATGGAATACGGATTCCCTTGAATAAAGACCTTACTTCCATCATCCACCCTTGCTTCAATAGGACAGCGTGTGCTACACATTTCACAAATACTTGGCACAAACTCTGATTCCCCCTCAATTTTGCCACTAAAAGCCCCAAGAGTGCCAGGCATACTTAATGCAACAGAGCTTATCCCAACACCCTTCAAAAAATCTCTACGATGAATACTCAACTCATCCTCCTTCATATAAGCTTACAAAGATATTATACTGCTATACGCCTATAAATAAATGTAACAAAATCACAAAAATACTTCATTGTTTTATACAAATTTTTATATAGAAAATATTCCCTCTTAATCCATATCAATCTTTTTCCCTAAAAATAGAGATTCTACAAGTTTCATCAAAATATACCAAAAAACAAAATGTTATCTTTTGTAACAAATACTGCATATTTTTGTATTTTTTGTCTCTTTTTAGCAAGAATATATGTTATAGTTATTTGATCTCATTTTGATAATGGGTATTGCATAGAGAATGAAGATGAAAAATTTGCAAATCCTTTAGAAAATTTTCAAAATAATCATTCCACACAATCTCACACATTAAAAACTCTCTATAACCTTTGAAAAAATACAAGATCTACCTTGTTGGTTGTGTAGCAGAAAAAGATTGTCAAAATAATACTCTCTATGATACAGCTTTCATTATGGACTCAAAAGGAATTGTTGGAAAATATTGCAAAATTTATCTTTGGGGTGCAGAGACATCACGCTTTAAAAGGGGCAAGAATACCCCATTTTCACTTGATTTTGACTCTTTTAAAGTCAAGGTAGGATTACAAATCTGCTATGAAATAGGCTTTAGTGAAGGCGCAAGAATCCTAAGCCTACAAGGAACAGAAATCCTTAGAAGTCAAAAAATAAGTTTTGCAGGAAATTCACAAATTATCAATCCTAAAGATTCAGTTTTAAAAAGAGCAAAAAAGAATAATCAAGTCATTATAAAAACTATTAATTTACAAGAATGCCAAATCCAACGGAAAGAAATTCCTTATCTAAAAGATTTAAACCTTGCCTTAGTGGAAAGCATAAAGGACACACAATGGCAAAAGATATTTTAGTCGGCTATAGAGTAAATATTGATGCGGTTGATGGGTGGCTTGGCAGTTATGGAGATGAAGATTCTCCTGATGACATTTCAGGGGGGGGGGTTTGCAGGAGAAATTGGAGTACCAAGGCTTTTAAACCTATTTAGACAGAAAGGAGACAAAATGGAATCCCAAAACTATAAAATAGAAGAAGCTTTGATAATTCCAGATATTAACAAAAAATAGAGTTGTCCGATGAAGATATAAAAAAGCAATTAGAATATATCAAAAAAATCACAGCTATGATATTTGCGAATTAATTCCAATTAGCAAAGATAAAAATGGTAATCCTATTTTCATAGATGAAAATGAGAAGCTTTTTGCTTAGAAACAAAGGAAAATAACAAAACTTCTAAAGATAACAAACAATGTGAATTACCTACCTGCTAAAGCAGGTGGGTAATTCACTGCAAAATGATTTTCTCTATTACATTATTAATAATATGCTATAATACAAATACCCACTTATGATGGGTTAGCTAAATAATATTTTAGCTAGAGGAACTTTCCTCAAAGAATTTTTGACTCTTTATTATTTAAGTTTTGCTCCTCTTTGATTTGGGGAAGAGGAGCAGTTTTTTAATTACTTTCCCTTATATCAACAAAATTATAAACATTAAATCTTAGCAAGAATCTCTAAATTAAAATTTCAAAAATAGTTCAATACAATAACTCTCTAACCTTACTCAAAGTGATATAAATTTACCATATCTGCCTTTTCACACTCTAGCAATGCAATCTTTCTCTTGATGCCTCCAGCATAACCTGTAAGCTTTCCATTAGCCCCAATCACCCTATGACAAGGAATAATAATAGGAATAGGATTCCGTTTAAGCGCACCGCCAATTGCCTGAGCTGACATTTTATTCTTATGCGTAATTCTTGCAACTTCCTTTGCCAACTCACCATATGTGCAAACCCTCCCATAAGGAATCTTTAAAAGCAACTCCCACACCACTTTAGCAAACTTGCTTCCACTCGGATTTAACGAAATTTCTTTAGACTTAGGACTTTTACCGCTAAAATATTCATCAAGCCATTCCCTTGTTTGACGCAAAACAACCTCATCACATTTTTCACAAATTTCCTTTATAGGCAATAAGTTTGTATCTTGATTTAAAAATTTCATCTCAAGGAGCTTATTATCCTTGCTTACAAGTTTAATTTTACCCACAGGACTTTGATAAAAAGCCACATAAACCACACCTTTTTCCCTTTGATACAATCTTTTGCTAAAATAGTCAATTAGAATTCTATCCTTTATGCACTCTCCCAATTAGGATTGCTAAGATTCCTAAAAGCATCATATAATAACCAAGATACAAAATTCCCCCACTTTCCGTAGCCCACGCAAAAAAGATAGGAGTTAATCCCCCAAAAAGTGCATAAGAGAGATTATAGGCAAAAGAAATACCACTATACCTTATAGAAGGTTGGAAACTCTGCACCATAATAATGGGTGTAAAAACCATTAATCCAGCACTAAATGCCATAAGGTAATACAAGAGCAATATCACATCAAAATATTGCACTAACTCCTTTCCATAGCCAAGCATATAATAAAAACACAAAGCAAATCCCATTAACGCTGCACCAAATATTACACTTGCATTTTTGATTCCAATCTTATCGCTTAATACCCCAGCAAAAACATTACCCGAAGCTAGAAAAAATATGGCAACAACTTGATACACCACCTTTGAAATAGGAGAGAGCTCAAACACCTTGCTTAAAAGATTGGGCGTTAAAAGCACAGATATGACAACACATCCCGTTAAAATCCAAGTGCTAAAAAAAGATTTTACAACTCCCAATTGTGAAGTTTTAAAAACTTCTTTGATAGGAAAATTTTGTGTTTGCCTTAACGCTAAAATTTCTTGAAACACCGGAGTTTCATTTAAAAATTTACGCAAAAATAACGAAATAATTCCAAAAATTCCTCCAAGAATAAAGGGTATTCGCCACGCATATTCTTTAATCTCTTCTTGAGTAAAGCTCATATTAACCGCTAAAGTAACAATGCTACCAAGCAAGATTCCAGAAACAACCGCACTAGTAAAAACCCCCAAATGGAATCCCAAAGAATGCTGATTGCTATGCTCATAGACAAAAACCCACGCACCAGGAAGCTCACCGCCAATAGCGATTCCCTGCAAAATTCTTACAATTAACAAAATAATAGGGGCTGCATAACCAATACTCTCAAAAGTCGGCATAAGTCCAAGTGCAAAAGTCGGAATCACCATAAGCAAAATAGAGAGCATGAACATCTTTTTACGCCCAATTTTATCCCCAAAATGTGCCATAATAATCCCACCTAATGGTCTTGCAAAATATCCTGCTGCAAAAGCCCCATAAGTATTCATCGTTGTCCAAAAAGGACTAAGAGTGCTAGGAAAAAAGAGACTAGAAATCACATTAGTAAAAAACACAAAAATAATAAAATCATAAAACTCCAACATTCCACCAAGTGAACTTAAACCCAGAATCTTAATTTCAGATCTTTTAAGTTGCATTTTTGCCATTACTCTTATTTTCTCCTCTATAGAATCTTAAATATTTAATTTATAAAATTATGCTAAGCTTGAATCCTTAATCAATTTTTTGTTTTTTTAGAATCTTTAAAACTTCTTTAGGAGAATCAGCAAAACTCAAAAGCGCTAACTCTTCTTTAGAAATCATTCCTTCTTTTAAAAGCCTATTTTTAAACCATTTAATCAAACCCTTCCAATAATCTCTGCCATATAAAATAATGGGGATTTTTTTGTGCTTCCCTGTTGAAATCTGCACCAAAACTTCACTCAACTCATCTAAAGTTCCAAAGCCACCCATTGCAACAATAAAAGCTGTAGAATTATGACTAAAAACAAGCTTTCGACTAAAGAAATTCTCAAAAACTAGTGGCACTTCCACATAAGGATTCATATGTTGTTCATGAGGAAGTTGAATATTTAATCCAATAGAAACGATTTGCGGATTCTTCTCTTTAGCTTGCAATAGCCCTTTATTTGCTGCTTCCATTATGCCAGGACCGCCCCCTGTCATAATCGAATACCCCATTTCCCCAAGCTTGCAGGCAAGTTTTTGAATTTTTTTGTAGCCTTTATGCGCTGAATCAATTCTAGCACTCCCAAAAATAGTTACAACATTATGATATTGCTTTAAAATTTCAAAACTTTTTGAAATTTCTTGATAATTTTCTAAAATCTTATCCATTAACTTCCCTTGTTTCCCTTTTTTGACTGCAAATACTGATAAATAGCTTGAATCTCACTTTTTGTTAGATAATATTTAGGCATTACCTTTTTTGATTCTTGTAAACTTTTTAAAAACTCTTGGAATCCAAGATGATTGATTCTAACTCCCTTAAGCTCCCTATCTTTATTTTTATGGGAATAATGTGCAATCAATCTTCCCTCGCCCTTTTCTCCGTGGCAATTCACACAGCCAATTCCACGCGGATTTTCATAAAGCATTTTACCATATTCAACTTGGGTAATAAAACTATCCTCCGCAAACAAACACGCTTTGCTCAAACTCATCCAAACTATCAATCCTAATCCAAATCGCTTCAAAATTGGCAAACCTCGCTCAAAAACACAAAAACTCTTTTGTATCAAAACTTTTTTGTTATAATATCAAAATAACTTTTTAAAGGGCATTAATGCAAATTTTAGATGGGAAGGCACTTGCCTTAGAGATTCAACACACTATCAAGCAGGAAGTTCAAGAGCTTAGCAAACAACAAATCACACCGGGATTAGCCGTGATTTTAGTTGGGGATGATCCCGCATCACAAAGCTATGTTAATATGAAAGCTAAAGCTTGTAGCCAAACAGGAATCTATTCCACCACCCACAAAATGCCAGAGAGCATTACAGAAGAAGCACTCTTACAAACCATCTCAATGATGAATGAAAATCCAAATATTGATGGAATCTTAGTTCAACTCCCTCTCCCAAAACATATCAACACCACTGCGATTCTAGAAGCCATTTCTCCCAAAAAAGATGTTGATGGATTCCACCCTTTTAATATGGGCAGAGTTTTTGCTAATCTTGATGGGTTTATCCCTGCAACACCTATGGGAGTGATTACTTTACTTGAACATTATAAGATTCCTATTGAGGGCAAAAATGTCGTTATTGTTGGGGCTAGCAACATTGTAGGCAAACCCCTTGGCGCACTCTTTTTAAACAAAAATGCTACTATCACGCTTTGCCATATTTACACACAAAACCTTGCAGAGCATACCAAAAAAGCAGATATTTTATGTGTAGGTGTTGGAAAACCAAATCTCATTACACAAGATATGGTCAAAGAAGGTGCCATTGTAGTGGATATAGGAATCACAAAGCTTGAAAATGGAAAAATTGTAGGGGATGTGGATTTTGATAATGTTGCACCAAAATGTAGTTACATTACGCCCGTTCCTGGAGGGGTAGGACCTATGACAATTGCATCACTCTTGCAAAACACTATCAAAGCAGCCAAACTTAGAGCACAAAAAGAGACAAAATGAAATTTCTCAACAAAATTTATCATTTTATTAATAGTTGGACAGGGACAATCATTATTGTTTTGGCTGTTATTTTCTTTGTCGCACAAGCTTTTGTTATCCCAAGTGGAAGTATGCTTAATACAATGCTAATTGGAGATAATTTATTTGTCAAAAAATATGCTTATGGCATTCCAACTCCAACCATTCCTTGGATTGAAGTCAAGATCCTGCCTGATTTTAACAATAATGGACATTTAATTGAAGGGGAACGCCCCAAAAGGGGAGATATTGTGATATTCCGCTATCCTTTAGACCCAAAGATTCACTTTGTAAAGCGTAATGTTGCAGTGGGCGGAGATGAGGTAATTTACACCAAAGAAGGCTTATGGGTGCATTTCAAAGAAGAGAATCCTTATAGCCAAAATCCAACAAAAACCTTACAATATGGGGGCAAAACTTTCATTTATGATCCCTATCTCCAAAAGCACCCTGGAGTGCATTATGATAAAAGCGGAGTTGATTCTTTTGTGCTATTGCAAAATACACAAGGAATTGCTATGGAGCCTATCTTTTTAGAAAATGATGAATTGGGCTTTTATGCCAAAATTGCCGAAGATGAGTTTTTTATGATGGGGGATAATCGCAACAACTCAAGCGATTCTAGATTCTGGGGAAGTGTGGCTTATCGCTATGTGATTGGCAAACCTTGGTTTATTTATTTTAGTTGGGATGATAATTTTAATGTCCGTTGGGATAGAATTGGCAAAAGCATTGAATCTCTCGAAAAGAAAATGCAGGATAATCAATAATTATGCTTGATTTGCCCTCTCTCTACACTATTCCTTTAATGATAATAGCACTTTTATTAGCCATTATTGGACATGAGATTATGCACGGATATGTAGCTTATAAATGTGGGGATAATACCGCAAAAATGGCTGGAAGACTAAGCTTAAATCCTATAGTGCATATTGACTTGGTAGGTTCTATTTTGATTCCTTCTTTACTCTTTATAGCCAATGCACCCTTTTTGTTTGGTTGGGCAAAACCTGTGCCGGTTAGAATGGATAGGGTGATTTATCAAGGCGGATATTTTGCGGCTTTATTAGTTTCATTAGCAGGAATCTTATACAATCTAGCCCTTGCGTTTTTAGCTGTCTCTTTCTTTTATGCTTTTAATGGTGGAATCTTGAGTGGATTTTTTGAATATTTTTCAAATCCCCAATTACCTTATGCTTTAATTCTCTTTTTCTTTTTGCAACTCATTATTTATAATATCATTCTAGCTATTTTTAATCTCTTACCCATTCCACCCCTAGATGGTTCTAATGCCTTGGCATACCTTGGTTTAGTTTTCAAAAATGATTTTTTTGCAAGAATCTTTAATAAAATCCACCCCATAGTAGGTATGATTGTTTTGATTCTTATCCTAAGCACCCCGCTTTCTGCAATACTCTCAATGCCTGTTAATTTTATCTTACAATGGCTCTTATAAGGAGAAAAAAATGAAGTTTTTTATCGCTAGTGATCACGCAGGATTTGAACTCAAAGAATCCCTTATTCAAATCTTAGAAAAAATGGGATATGAAGTTACCAATCTTGGACCTGTCAATAATGATCGTGTGGATTATCCTGATTTTGCCAATCTACTTTGCCAAGAGGTTTTAGCCACTCCCCAAAGTCTTGGGATTTTAATATGTGGCAGTGGAATTGGAATGAGTATTGCTGCTAATAGACATAAAGGGATTCGTGCTGCACTTTGTAATGAACCCTATGGAGCAACAATGGCTAGAGCACATAACGATGCCAATGTGCTTTGTTTGGGAGCTAGAGTAGTTGGATTAGGCATGGCAGAGTGCATCTTACAAAGCTTCATCAAAGGAGAATTTGAAGGTGGTAGGCACACCCAAAGAGTAGAGAAATTACAATAAGGAAAACAATGGCACAATTCGCACAATGGCTTTTTTTAACCGCTTTTATTCTCTTTGTTTTATTTATGATTGTTAAGACTTTCTTTTATAAAAGTGTCGCACAAAAAGAAGAAAAAAATAGTGCCATAATGAAGCTTACCTTACAAGAAGCAGAGATTCTTATACGCAAACACCAACTCCAACTTCAAAGGGCTTTAGGTAATATTGATATTCTAACAGATGAAATTACCGCCTTAAGAAATGAAGTTAAAACTCTTAAACAACGCAACTCTCAATACCGCGTTGAAACTGAAAAATACAAAAGCAAAATTAAAGACTTAGAACAAAAAATTGAAGCTCTACTCTAATAAATAAGGAAAAAAATGGAACTCACACAACAAGAAAAAAATATACTTTTAGATTCTATCCGAGAAATAAAGGATTTTCCACAACCTGGAATCATTTTTCGCGACATCACTACATTATTAAACAACAAAGAAGCCTTTAATCTCTTAATGGACTTTTTGACAAAACGCTATCAAAAATACAATTTAGATTACATTGCAGGAATTGAAAGCCGTGGATTTATCTTTGGAGCTGCCCTTGCACATTCTTTGGGTGTTGGCTTTGTGCCTATTCGCAAAAAAAGGCAAACTGCCCTACACCACTATCTCTGAAAAATATTCGCTAGAATATGGCTTTAGCGAAATAGAAATCCACATTGATGCTTTCAAAAATGAAAATTTAGAGCACACACCAAAAGTATTACTTATTGATGATCTCATTGCAACAGGTGGAACAGCTTATGCAGCTGCAAATCTTATTCAAAAAGGAGGCGCTACTTGCATAGAAGTCTGCTTTATCATCAATTTAGAAAGCTTAAAGGGTTCCAAAGAACTAGAGAAAATTATCCCCGTTTTTAATGTTTTAGATTTATAATTTCAAAGCCAAGGCTAATTTTTATTAGCCTCCTTTAATGCTTCTGCAAACCTAATAAGATTCTCCGCCCAAGGAGTTTCTAGTGGAGAAAAATAACCCAATTTTGCTCCTGATTCTTTAGCAATAAACTCTGCTGCTTTGGTAGAAAATTCTGGTTGAGCAAAGATGATTTGAAGGTTTTCTTTTTTAATAGTATCAATAACTTGCATCATTTCTTTCATTTTTGGACTTTTTCCTTCCACTTCAATTGAAATTTCTTCTAAATCATATTCCTTTGCAAAATATCCAAGCATAGGGTGAAAAACCACGAATTTTTGGTGTTTAGGGACATCTTTCAAGGCTGCTTTTATTTGCGTATCTGTTTGCTGAATTTGATTCAACAATGCTTCATAGGCTTTAGAATAATCCCCCTTAGGATTAAGCTCCACCAAAGCTTTATAAATATTTGTAGCAATTTGTTTAGCATTAGCAACTGAAAGCCAAATATGCGTATCGCCGTGCTCTCCGTGTTCGTGGTGTTCGTGGTGTTCGTGGTGTTCGTGCTCATCTTTAGAGTGGTGAGCAAAATTAATCGTTTTGATTCCTGCATTGGAAGGAAAAACTTTCATATTAGGATTTTGATCCAAGAATCGCTTTAGCCAAGAAGCTTCAAACTCTACACCAATAGGAAAATACGCTATGGCTTCATTCACCTCTTTAATGCTAGAAAATTTAGGTTCAAAATCGTGTGGATTTGTGCCTTTTTCTACTAACACACTAATATCATATTCCTCTCCCGCAATCTTTTCTATAAATTCCGCTTGCATTGGGATACTCACCGCTATAATGGGCTTTGCCACCAAACTTCCAACCATAAGACATAAAAACAGCAAAACTTTTTTCATTTTCAATCCTTTTTAGTTTTTATTAACAATAGATAAGGTAAGATTTTAATTCTCTTTAGCGTCCATAGCTCAATTGGATAGAGCATCAGACTTCGGATCTGAGGGTTGGGGGTTCGACTCCCTCTGGGCGTACCACTCCTAATCATTCCCACTTATAATCAATTACTTATCTAGCAAAAAAAGCTCTAATGGATATTTTTTACCTAAATCCTTCAAATCCAAATAAGCACGAATCTTTAAAAGCTCATTTTGTGGATGAGAATTTAATCGCTCCTTGGCTTCATCAATCATTTCAAGCTCTAATAAGACATAAAAATAAGCTAACTCTGCATTTTCATCTTTGTTAGCCAAAAATTCAAATAATTCTAGCCATTTAGCAGGTTCATAGCACTCTTTCATTTTTTGTGCTAAATGCAAATAATCCTCTTTAGAATACCCCACATCCATACAAAGCTTTGAGACTTCTTCATCACTAAAATCCATTTTTTGTGCATAGCACATTCCAAGCACTACACCTGCTAAATCTTTATTGAATTTCACCTCCCCTACAAATCTCCGAACATCTTTAAAATCACCTGCTTCTAAAAGCTTTTTAAAGGCTTCTTGCTTAAATTCATCACTATAGCTTTGCTTCCTTAAAACCTCCATAGCAAATTTCTCATCACTGTGTATCTCATTAAAGATATTTTGTTTTAAAAAGGGACATTTTTCTCCAGGAGAGAATTTCTTAAGATTAACATATTCTCCCCTTTTTAAATCCCCCAAAGTCTCAATAATTTCATCTAGCTTTGCCTCTCCGCTTTTGATAGGAGCACCTTCTTTAACATCAAAAGTCAAATTGCTCAATAAAATAGCAAGTTTTTTATAGCGATTCATCGTGGGCTGCTTAAAAGGCATCTCTCTACTTAAAAGCTGGTTTTCAATTTGTGTCAAAAGAATCTTATAGTCATTTTTGTATTTTGTCCTTTTTCTCCACATACGATAAGCACCACCAACCTCCAAAAACGCCACAACAATAAAAAATATCACAACAGGAATAATCATCCAAACTGCCACAGGAAGCACTACACTATGAATACTAAAAGGTATTTGATAAGTGTAACTTTCCCCAGTTAATGTATAAACATATAACCCAAGCAAAACAATAAAGACAAACAAAGCACTAATATAATATTTAAATTTCATTTTTTACCCTTTAAATCTTTTTCTACAATTTCACGACACACGATGCAATACCTTGCATGTGGCTTTGCCCTCAACCTCTGAATCCCAATGGGTTCATCACACATTTCACAAATCCCATACACGCCTTCTTCTATTTTTTCTAATGCTCTTTCTATATATTCTAACTCTTCATTATGCCGCTCAAATATCAAACCATCTAAATTATTTTTCATACTCATTGCCGCTTCATCTGCCTCATCCAAAGAAACTCCGCGTAAATTTTCCATACTCTTTTGATGCACAAAATTATTATCTAAAATCGCCTGTTTTTTTTCTTCTAAAGTTTTTTTAAAAGCATCTAACTCCATTTTTTGCACTCAATCCTCCAAATTTACTTCAATTTTACTTGTGATATGGGTGATTATTTATTAAACAAAAAGCTCTAAAAACCTGCTCACTTAAAACAACCTTTGCAACCTTATGGCTAAAAGTCAATGGCGAAAGCGAAAGCACACATTGACATTGATTCAAAAAAGCCTCCTCTAGCCCATAAGCTCCTCCAATGAAAAATGCTATTTCCCCTTTATTTTCAAGATTCTTAGCAAACTCCATAGAATCAATGCTTTTCCCATTGGGTGAAAGCGCGATTTTATAAGCTTGATTTTTTGAGACTTTAAGAAACTCTTTGGTATAAGATTTTTGTGCTTCTTTTGCATCTTGTTTTTGTCCTTCTTTAATGGACTTTGAAAACAAATTAACAAACTCCATTTTTACGCCAACCCCTGCACTCAAGGCAATAAATTCTTCACACAAACTATCGCTTAAATCTTTGGTTTTGGCAATATAATACACAAAAACTTTAATCATTTGCGTTAAGATACCTCAAAATTCGTGCAATACTTTGTTTCATTTCTCTTCTTTGGACAATCATATCAATTAAGCCGTGTTCTAACAGAAATTCTGCCGTTTGAAATCCTTGTGGCAAATCCGCACCAATTGTCTGCTTAATCACTCTAGCTCCTGCAAACCCAATCATTGCACCTGGTTCAGCCATAATAATATCACCCAAAAAAGCAAAAGAGGCACTAACACCCCCCATTGTAGGATCTGTCAAAATCGAGATAAAAGGTAATTTTGCCTCACTTAAAACATTTAAAGCTGCAGAAGTTTTTGCCATTTGCATTAAAGAATAAGTTGATTCTTGCATTCTTGCCCCACCACTTGCACTTACAATAATCAACCCTTGTTTTTTCTCCACACTGCGATTAATAGCCCTAACAATCTTTTCTCCCTCAACAGAAGCCAAAGATCCACCCATAAAATTAAAATCAAACAAAGCAAGCTGCACAGGTATTCCTTCGATTCTGCATTCACCGCTGATAATTGAGCTAGGGCGACCACATTTTTTTTGATACTCTTCCACGCGCTTTTTATAGCTCTTTTTATCCACAAAATCTAAAGGATCTGTGGGGGATAAATCCTTATCATATTCTATAAAACTTCCATCATCACACATTAAAGCAATTCTATCTTGCAATCCAATTCGCATATGGAAATTACATTTAGGACAAGTATAATATTGTGCGATTACTTCTTTATAATACATTAAGGCATTGCAACTAGGACATTTTACCCAATGACTTGGAGCTTCTTTAGGTGTTGCTCTTTCTTGATTTTCCTTTTTAAAAGTCTTAAAAAAATCTACAAATCCCACCATTTATTCCTTAAGCTTGAAAAGTTTCAAAAAAATAACAAAATTGTATAAAATTCTGTGTTAATTTATACTAAAGATTTCAAAATGAATATTCAAACTAGCGACAAAAGCTTCACACTTTTTAATCAAACCTTCCAAGAACATTACCATTCCACTAAAGATGGTGCTTTAAAAGAAACCTTACACAAGCATATTTTTCCTAGTTTTGCCTATTTTAAAAACAAACAAAAACTAAGAATCTTGGATATTTGCTTTGGGCTTGGTTACAACACGCTTTGTGCGATAAAATATGCTAGTAGCTATGGTATCCAATCCCTAGAAATCCACTCTCCTGAGATGGATTCTTGTCTATTAGAATCACTCTCAAGCCTTACTTATCCACAAGATCTTGATTTAGAGATTCTTAATAGCCTCACACAAAACCATTTTTATAAAAGTAAAAATTTGGAAGTTTTTTTGCATTTAGGCGATGCAAGAGAGATTTTAAAAAGTTTTCAAAAATCTTTTTTTGATATAGTCTTCCAAGACGCTTTTAGTCCTGCTAAAAATCCTCTTTTATGGACTTATGAATATTTTAAAACTCTTTTTTTACTCACCCAAAAAGATTGCATTCTAACAACTTATAGTCAAAACTCGGCTATGCTTTATAGTGCCTTTTTGGCAGGTTTCAAGCCTTTCAAACTTACTCAAAAATACACGCGTGATTCTATCCTATTTACCAAACTAGAATCCACTCCAACTTTAAAACTTGAAAATGCACTCGCAATCAAGCCTATTAATCTTGCCCACAAGATTTCCACCAATCGAGATCTTAAGGGTTTATATGATTCTTCTTGCAAATAAATCAAAAGGTTATTTCGTCTCAATTTCCACTACAACACTCATTCCCGCACGCAATTCCTCTAATCTTTCATTAGTAGAATCAATCTTAATCTTAACTGGGATACGCTGGATTACTTTGATAAAATTCCCAGTTGCATTATTAACCCTTATAGGGCTAAATTCGCTACCAGTAGCAGGAGAGATTTCTTCCACCACTCCACTAAATTCTTTGCCACTTAATGCATCAACACTAAAATGAACTTTTTGTCCCAATGCAACTTTGTCCATTTTAGTTTCTTTAATATTAGCTACAACCCAATGCGTTTGTGGCACAATATAGGCTAATGCACTTTCTTGAGAAACAAATTGCCCTATATGAGCAAGGATTTCTCCTAACTGCCCATCTACAGGAGCCTTAATTACAGAATTATCCAAATCAATGAGTGCTAATTCCAACAAAGCATTGGCACGTTTCACTCCTGCCTCTAATGAAGATTTGGTGGTTTTGTGAGCCTCTAATTCTTGTATTGCCTTTTGAAATTGTGCCTTTGCTTGAACATAATTGGCTTGCAAACTAAGAAATTGTGCTTTAGCATTGTCGTAATCTCGCTTACTTAATGCCTTATTCTTAATCAATGTTGTAGCTCGATCATTTTCAGCTTGAGCATTTTTAAGATTTGCTTCTACTGATTTAATCTGTGCCTCTTTTTCAGCAATATTAGCCTCATATAAACGATAATTTTCTTCATAAGCTAGCAATGCACTCTCTGCGCTTTGCAAATTTGCTTGTGCTTCTTTTACCCTTTGAGTAAAAATTCGATTATCTATCTGAAAAAGTGGCTGCCCTTTTTTGACCAATGCAAAATCTTTAATATACACTTCAGTGATATACCCACTCACTTGAGGCGAAAGGAGTGTAGTTTTGGATTGGATATAAGCATCATTAGTCACAACAACATTAAGAAAAAATGGAGATAGTTGCCACGCATAAAGAATCGATAAAACTCCTGCCAAAATACCAAATGTTGTTAAAACAATCACATAAAGCTTTGGCTTACTAGGAAGCCAAGAATATTGCAATCTTTTCTTCATTATCCTCTCCTTGAAAAATTAGAATTTTCCAAAATTTTTTGCGTTTTAATATTACTTTTTATAGTGCGATTCCTCATAATATCAAGCTCCCTACGCAAAGAATTAGTCGTGAATTTAAAATACACATAGCGTGTCGCTAAAATCACAAAAATAAAACTTCCAATCATACCAATAGTAAAAAACAAATCTCCATAAGCTAAAACTCCAGCGTGTCTTGCTATTTGATTAGACAAATCTGCATTCAAATGACCTTGAAAATTATAAATATGAGATGTGTAATTAAGCAAATTTTGAGTATGTTGAGTGGTTTGCAGCCTTACAAAATAGCCAATTAATGCAGATCCAAGAAGCCCAAAAACACCCTGCGAAAAAGTAAAGATTGCGGCAAAAGTAATTAATTGATTTGCTCCACGAGCCAAACCAAGCACGATTCCATTTACCATTAAAGGACCAATAAAAAATACACTTGCAAAGGCAATAAGAAATTGACCAAAATAAAGACTACTAGGAAGCATATCCACAGACAAATTAGTTGAAAGGAAGCTCCCAAGAGGAATAAGTGCCGATGCAAAAAGAATCATACCATGAGAACGCTCAAAATGATAAACAAACAAACACGCCACACCTCCGCATAATGCTCCTAAAGTCAAGATTCCATAATATCCTATAAGCTGATAATCACTAAAACCCAACACATCATGAAATAATCCTGTTGCTCCAGTGCTTTGTTCTGCTAAACACATACGCACAAATGCCGCAGCCAATGCCAATTCAATAAGCTGAATATTTGCCAAAAAGCCAACACTAACAAAAGGGCGTTTTTTAAAAAATTCTCCAATAAAAAAAGCACCAAAACATATTAAAGCAATACATAGCCCATAAGCAATAAAATCGTGATGCCACCAAATAATATTTCCTGTGCTAAAAATAAGACAACAAAGTGCTGTCCCAAGCGCATAAAAGAAAATCGTAGAATCTTCTGGAAAAAATGCTCGATCCGTGCGAGAAGGAGGCAATTCAATAAGTAAAAAAACGCAAAAAGTAATAAGACAAATTCCTGCTTCAAAAAAAATCATCAAATGCGGATAATCACCAACACTAAAATAAGCAACAATGAAACGCGCAAGTGCTGAACCAATCTGAATTAAACCAATACTGATGGGAAAAAGCAAATGGCGTTGTTTGGGTGCTAACATTTCAAGGGCATAGAAAATTGTTAAAACATTGATTCCGCCCCCTACTATTCCGCCGATAAATCGCGCAAAAACAACAACTGCAAAGTTACTAAATAATAATTCTAAAAGCTGTGCTGATAATAACCCCACAAAAATGCAAATAAAAAACACCTTAAGCCCAAAATGCTGCCTCATTCTAAACAGAACAATTGTCATCCAAACATTACCCATATAATAAGCCGCTGTAACACACGCTCCTTGCGTAGGAGTCAATCCTAAATCACCTTGCAAATAAGTAATATACGCAATAATAAGGTTATTTTGCAAACTTGCTGTAATTAAAGCAACTATAAATCCAATGCCATAAAAAAAGCGAATTTTATTAGGGAAAAGGGGTTTTGCTGGACTTCCCCAAAGTGCAGGCATTTCATTGGGTTTTAAATGTTTTTCAAATTTTAATGGCATAATGACCCCTTAGGTAAAAAATTCCAATAAACTACAATTCTTCTTGCTTTTATTTGACTTCAATATTAATTTTTAAGGTTATTAAGCTTGCTTGGGACATTAGATTACAATCTCTAAGCTTAGCAGAAAATAGATTCTATGCTACACATAAGATTTTCTATATAGCTTATCTTAGAGAGCTATTGAGCGTTTATTAAGTCATAGCATCTTTAAGCACTACAGAATCTTAAGGCATTTAATTATTGTGTATTATATGCCAAAAAGTTAAAATATTTATTAAACAATTTCATATTTTAGTGAAACAAAAAACAATCTAAACTTCAAACAAATTAAAAAATAAAAGACATTTTAAAAGAAAAATCAATGAGACTTAAAAGCTCATCTCATTGTAAAAGAAATATAATCTACAAAATCAAAAAACTGGATTTCCTACTCCATACATCATAAACAAAACCATAAAAGCTGCAAATAATGCTAAAATAATAGGTGCAAATCTTGCCATCATAAAGCCTTAAAGAAAAGATAATGAAAGAGTTAGCATACAATAAAAGACCTAAAAACTTCCAACAATTTATTGGACAAAAGCATATTTTTGGAGAAAACTCTCCTTTTATGCGATTATTAAAAAGTGGCGAAATTCCTCACAGCTTCTTTTTTGGTCCCCCAGGAAGTGGCAAAACAACTGCTGCAAGACTGATTGCTAATGAACTTGACTATCCCTTTTATAGTCTTAATGCCACAAGTTTCAAAAGTGAAGATTTGCGTAATATTCTAAAACAACACCAAAATACTCTACAAAAACCTCTTATTTTTATTGATGAAGTCCATAGATTAAACAAAGCCCAACAAGAACTACTCTTGCCCATTATGGAAAACCACCAAGCCTTGATTCTTGGAGCTTCTATGGAGAATCCTTTTTTTTCACTTATTAATGCGATTCGATCGCGATCTTTTGTGTTTGAATTCCATCGCTTAAACAAAGAGGAATTAGCGCAGATTCTAGAAGAATACTCCCTAGAAGATTCTATTAAAGATTTTTTGATTGGCACTAGCGGTGGTGATGCAAGAGCAATGTTAAATCTACTTGATTGTGCCCTAAGCACTAAAATGCCACTCACTCTTGAGCTTTTAAAATCCATTCGCCCTCATTCGCTAAATAGTAGTGCTAGCGATTCTGATACGCATTACAATCTTATTTCAGCAATGATAAAAAGTATTCGCGGAAGTGATGAAAATGCTGCTATTTATTATCTAGCAAGACTAATTGAAGGGGGTGAAAATCCTGAATTTATCGCAAGACGACTTGTAATTTTAGCCAGTGAAGATATTGGCAATGCTAATCCAAATGCCCTAAATCTTGCCAATTCAACCCTACAAAGTGTTGCCAAGATTGGTTATCCAGAAGCAAGAATCATTTTAAGTCAATGTGCAATTTATCTCTGTGCTTCACCCAAATCCAATACTTCTTATGAAGCCATTAACGCTGCCTTAGAATATGTCCGCAAAAACCCAAATGAACCTATTCCAGAACATATACAACAATTTCACAAAAATTATTTGTATCCGCATAATTTTGGAGGTTGGGTGAAACAAAAATATCTGCTTAAAAATTTAGAATTTGTTAAATGGCAACCTAAAGGCTTTGAGAAAACCTTAAAAGAATGGCTTGATAAAATACGCGGTATTAAAACCAAAGAATAAACTCTATAAAAACAAATATAAGAATACTTATTTTGATAAATTTTAGAAGTTTAGAGAAGAGGCATCAAGCAATATTGCATTAAAGTGGGCTAGCCAAGGGCTAGTTATTCCACTACAGGAACATGAGCAGTTCTTTTATCCTCACCAATATCATCTCTGTGTGGTTGAGAATCTACCACTGCATCCCAAACGATACAGCCATCTGTTGGACAAGCAGAAGCACAGGCAGGCTCATCATTGTGCCCTACACATTCCACGCATTTATTGTTATAAACAAAATAGCAACCATCGTTATTTGGATTATCATCGTCATCAACAATCGCTTCTACTGGACATTCATCAATACAAGCACCACAGGCAATACAAATATCAGTAATCTTAACAGCCATATTATCTCCTTTAATTTTTAAAATTAAACTTTAAAGTATATAAAAAAGCTACTAAAAGGAATCTTTAATCAACTCTACTTAGTAATTTTTGTTTTAAAAATACTCAAATTATAAAGCATAGTATAAATAGGCTTATTTGATGGATTGAAACAATTCCAAAGCTTCTTTGAGATTTGAAACCCTATGTGTCGCGTGTGGAGCTTGGTTTGCACCAACTAAAATTCTCGTTTGCACTCCAGCTTCAAGCCCTGCCATCATATCTGTATCTTTATCGCCCAAAATATAGCTATCATATTGTGATAAATCCAATCCAAAATCCGCACAAGCTTGAAGTAGCATTTGAGGCTTAGGCTTACGACAAGAACAATTTTCTTCCTTGGTATGCGGACAAAAATAAATACCATCAAAACCGATATTTTTAGGCACAAAACCGCTTTGACGCAATGGAATCGTAAGACAAGAAACAATGCAGTTTTGCATAAAAGCACTTAAAGTTTCAAAATCTTTTTGCGTGAATATTCCGCGATGAATGCCTGATTGATTGGTTACCAAAAAACACAAAGAGTCTTGTTTTTTTAACTCCAAAAAAAGCTCCATAAAAAAAGGGGCAAAATAGAATTTTTCAATCTCATAGCCATAGGGAGCATCTTCAAGATTTACAACATCATCTCGGTCAAAAAACACAACCTTTTGCTTCATCTAAATACCCCTAGAAACTTTTGCAATCTAATGGCAAAAAGATAGAAAAATGGCGTATTTAAAAGCCCAAGGCAGAATTTAATCAAATAATCCCCAAAGACTAGCATAAGGACATTTTGCCAAGGCATAACAAACAAAAAGGCAATGTGGAAAAAGATCATCGTATCAACAAACTGCGAAAATGCAGTGCTTCCAGCACTTCTTAGCCACCACAAACGAGGGAATTTTGATTTTAGCCAATAAAAGATATAAACATCCGCTTGTTGTGAAAAGAAAAAAGCACTCACACTTGCAAGGGCAATCCGGAATTCAGCCAAAAACATTGAAGGGATAAAGGCACAAAAAATGCCAATTCTAACCACTTTTAAGACTTCATCTCTATGGTATCGCTCTGCTAAAATATCTGCTAATAAAAAGGTAAAAGGATAAGTTATAGCGCCATAAGTAAAAAAGTCATTGACAGGGAATTGCACAAGATAATTTGAAGCTACAATCAAGGAAGTAAAAATCACCACCGACACTAATATAACCGAAAAAGACATTGTTTTTTTAGACATCCAACAAACTCCAAATAAAATCTTCAATTTTCAACACATAAGATTTAAATATTTAACATCATTGACAAAAAACTCAAAGTGTTGCTTTATTGCAAACTCATATTTTTAAGAATCAATCAAAACTTCCACTAAGCCAAAATAACCCTTCTAAATACGATTCTTAAAAATCTATTTTTGCAATATAGCTTAATTTATATTCTTTACAATGAGAACCATTCAAAATTATTATCTTTAACATTAGAATTACTAATATTATAAATGCTTAAAAGTCTATAGAAAATTTATACCCAAGATTAAGCAAGGATTCCAAAGTGGAATCCAAGAGATTGCATTAGATTTTAAAAGGGTTTTCAACCACTCTTTTTCTATCTACAATGTAAGGAATAAGCGCCATTTGTCTTGCTCTTTTGATAGCAACTTCCACGCGCTCTTGCCATTTTTTAGAGTTTCCTGTCAAACGGCGTGGCATAATTTTGTAGCGTTCTGATAAAGAATGCTTAAGCATATCAATATCTTTGTAGTCAATAAACTCGATTTTTGATTCTGTGTATCTGCAGTATCTTTTAGAATATCTCTTTTTTTCTGCCATAATTTGTCCTTTTAAAATGGTATTTCATCATCATTAATGTCAATTACTGGAAGATCTGGCTCTTTTTGCGGCTTTTGAGCTTGTGGCGATGGTTTTTGATAAACTTCTTGTTGCTCATAACCACTAGCATACCCACTCTCTCCATAACCAACATTCTCATTAGCATTTTGTCTTTGCCCTAGCATTTGCATACTTTCTGCGGTAATGGAATGCTTACTGCGCTTTGTGCCTGTATTATCAGTCCAACTCTCAAGCACCAAACGACCTTCAATTAGAACTTGAGATCCTTTCTTAAGGTATTGATTAGCCACTTCAGCTGTCCTACCAAAGAGATTTGCATCAATATAACAAACCTCCTCTGCTTGAGTGCCATCTTGCTTTTTATATCGGCGGTTTATTGCCAAACCCAACCTTGCTAATGCTGCACCACTTGGCAGATAACGCAATTCTACATCACGCGTAAGATTTCCTACTAAAATGACTTTGTTAAACATTGCAATTCCTTAAGATTCTTGAGAAGCTTCCTCACTCTTTGCTTCTTCTTTTGGAGCTGTTTCCTTAGCTTCACGCGCTTCTTTTAATGGTGCTGCTTTTTTGTTGTGAATAGCTCTATCCACCAAAACTTCCCACGCTTTTTGTTCTTTTTTGCTATCATATTTAATCACGATAAAGCGCAAAATGTCTTCATTAATACGATACAAACGCTCTAATTCTAAAACGAGTTTTGGTTCGGCTTTGAAATAAATTACAAAGTAATATCCTCGTTTATTTTTCTTGATTTCATAAGCAAGATTTCGCATTCCCATATCCAATGTCGCGCTAATTTCTCCGCCATTGTTAAGAATCGCTGCTTTATAAAAATCAATTTTTTGTGTGATTTCTTCTTGTGTTAAAGTGGGTTTTACCACAAACATAGTTTCATAAAAACGCATTTTTTCTCCTTATGGATTCTGCCCTTTTTGCTAAAAAGAGCAAGGATTTTTACAATTAAAATGTAAAGCCTAAAATTTTATTCTAAAATAGCTTGAATTTTAATTAAAGCACGCAAAAATCCATTTCCCTTTGTGATTCCCCTTATTGAGTCTTCATGCCACCGATTTAACACACAAAATATTTTTAAAAACTTTTCTTGTCCTATTTGTATGGCTCTTCTTTTTTTCTTTTCTAGTAAATTTACAGGGAGTTTATAGCCCAAAACCTCTTCAGAAGTTGCATTTCCATAAAGCTTAATATGACTTGAAAACAAAAAAAGTTGAAAGAAATATTTTTGTATCTCTGCAATGAGCGGAATCTCTTCAAATCCTTGTTCCAAAAACTTTTCTAATAAATTAAGATAAGGCTTCCTATCAAACATCAATTCTAAAATTTCTTCATACTCAATACTGCCTAAACTATAACCTAGATTCTCAATATTTTCTGCATTAATCTCTGAATCAAAAATAGTATATTTTCGCAGTTCTGCAACGCTAAGCCCCAAATCATAATTTTGCTGCTCCAAAATCTTTCTCAAAGAAAAATCCGAAATTTTTAGCCCAAAACCATTGGCGTATTCACGCAAAATCCCAAAAGATTCGCCTGCATTAAGACTAAAAAATCGTGCTTCATAGATATTTTTACCCTTAAAACTTCCCGCTAATGCTTTGCAATCTAGTGAATACTCCGCGGCACTTTTATTTTCTGCTTGATAGAATTCTAAAATTAAATAGCCACTGCCATTTTTTTCCAAAGCTGCAATAAGCGAATCAAGCTGTTTTTTAGGAATCTTTTTGTCTGCTTTGATCCACACAAGCGATTCTCCTCCAAAAAGAGAGCCTTGTGAAAAACAAGCTATAGCACTATTAAAATCAAACTCACTAAAATAAAAGCTATTTTTTTCGCAATCTTTTTTGAGAATCTCTTGGGCTATTTTCTCGCCATAATACCCAACCAAAAATGAATCTTCACCATAGAGTAAAATTGCACGAATCTCGGCATTACTTGCAAGTTTAGAATCAAGCTCTCTTTTATACATTATCTGCTTTTCTTTCTTTTTCTTGGGATTTTCTTTTGTTTTCTTTGCTTATTTTTCTTAGCAATCCTTAAAGCCTCTCTTCTAGCTAATTCTTTATTTTTTATGGCTTGTTTTTGTCGCTTTTGGGAAATGTATTCTGAAATCCTTAAATTTTCACCCCCAAATCCCTCTGCAAAAACCTTTACCATTCTGCCATAAACCTTTGCTGTAGCAAGATTCACTTCCAAAATCTGAATCCGTGCTTTTTGGTATTTCACGCCTTGACCATTTAGAGTTATCACCCTAGCACCCATTAAAGGAAAATCGCTCAAAGCCACAACTAAAGGCGATTTTTCACTCACGATGATTCCATCATAGGTTTGTCCCAAATGTTTGGAGAGATAACGCGCAAATTTTCTATCTTGAAAATCCAGCTCTATTTGTGCCACTTCGCGTTCCTGCAAACTTAATTGATCACACAAAATAGGCAAAGAATCTTTGTATTGCCAATTTTCATTGAGTGCAACTTTGTCTTTTAAGATTCGGTGTAAAATCAAATCGCTATACCTTCTTATCGGGGAAGTAAAATGGCTATAAGCCTCAAATCCTAACCCAAAATGCCCTACATTATAACTAGCATAACTAGCCTGTTGCATAGATTTAATAATAAGCTTATCCACTTCCCTTTGTATTTTTGCTCTTTTAGCAATGCTTTGAATCTCCAAAATTGCCTTATGCAAAGCCATTTTTGTTTTAGGGATTGCCTTGTCTCTCCAGATTCCCAAAAGTCGCAATTCTCCAAATAACTCATTTAATTTTTCCATTTTAGGCTGAGGGTGGATTCGATAGATTCCTAGCTTTAAGTGATTGTCATTTTGGGCATTTTTCTGCTCTAGTAGCTTAGCGCTCTCCACATTAGCAAGCAGCATACACTCTTCAATTAGCTGATGAGAAAGCGTTTGAGATTCAAAAGATAATCCCCTAAGTTCTAAATTTTTATCTAGCTCCAACTCCACCCCATCTCCTATGAAATCAAACCCATATTTCAGACGATTCTTACGCAATTTTTGAGTTAATTCTTTCAAGAATAAAAGCATTGTTTGCAAGGGCTTTTTAATCGTGGTGCTTTTTTGAGTTTCAAAAAAGGCATCCACTTCTTCATAATTTAATTTTTGTTTGACTTTAATGATGGCTGCAAAAAGCTCACTATTTAGCACCGCCTTAGTGCGTTTATGAAGCCGAATCTTCCATACCATTGCTAAACGATTTTTACCTTCTTTTAAAGAACAAAGATTTTCACTCAAGGTGCGCGGTAACATTGGGATAGATTTATGCGGAAAATAAATACTAAATCCACGGCTTTTTGCTTCCTCATCTAGGGGAGAATTAGGCGTTACATAATGGCTAACATCCGCAATCCCCACATAAAGCATCGCATTATCTTGATCATAAAAAATTGCATCATCGTGATCTTTAGCACCAACTGGATCAATCGCACAAAAAGGTAAATGTGTAAGATTCTCACGCTCTTTAAAGTGGCTAATTTGCACTTCTTTAAAGCTTTGTGCTTGAAGTTCGGCTTGGAGACTAAAGGTTTCTCGTTTGTTGTAGAGATTAAGAGCAATAATCTCATCAATCTTAGGATCATCTAAAGTGCCTAAAATCTCCAAAACCTCCCCATTTTGTGGATTTAATTTCAAAATAGTTTGACTAGGGAGTGCCTTTAGGGATTTTTGAGAAGCTTTGATTTTATATGCCACTTCATTAGGAATAGAAATCGCAATGCAATCAAGCTTGTATTTCTCCAAATAGCACACTACATTTTGCACTCTATGTTGCAAAACTTGTAAAATTTTAGCTTTAATTTTTCCTTGTTTGGCTTTAGTAATCACTTTTGCAAGGACAATATCACCTTTTTGTGCTCTTTGAGTATGGTTTTTCTCCACTAGCCAATCTTTTTGGCTAGAATCAAAAAGACTACACACAAAACCATATCCCTTTTTAGTAGGTTCAAATCTACCAATTTGGAATTTTTTACCCAAAAAATAACGCGCTTGTTTTTTTTCTATTGCTCCATATTGTTGCAATAAATTTATTGTCTTTTTAAATTCAGGAGCTACCTCTAAAGTTAGCGGGATTCCTCCTTCTAAAAGTCGAACAAATTCAATCATTCAAACTCGCTCAAATTTTCTACAAAACCCATTTCCAATAAAGTCCTTTTGAAGCCTTCTTCATCTAATTTATAAAGAGAAACATATTTAAGTGCTTCTTGAATCTGCTCCTTACTTGCAATGCTATAAGGGTTAATTAAAAAATTCGCCACGCGTAAGGGATAAATATAACATTCTAGCTCTTTTGACATTTCAGATTTGCCCAAATAATGCACGATTTGCACCATTGTTTCCTCAAAATGCCAATGCTCAAAAAGCATCTCTAAAATTTCAATTTGATCCACCTGCAAAACTGATCTTTCTGCTTCAACAAGCGACATACTTTTTAGTTTTTTTTCAAACTCTTTTTCTTTGTTTGTGCTTCTTAGGACATTAGCCAAAACAACCATTCCAATATGAATAAGCAACGCACAAGAAATTAAAGAATGCAATATGGGATTTTTAGATTGATACCATTTAGACAAAAATATTCCCTTTAAGTTAGAAGCCTTTGTAAAATCAACCACGCTTAATCCATAAGGACTCAAATCCATCTCCAATTGTGACTTTATTGCACTTGCAATTGCTAATCCTTTAGCAGTATAAATGCCAAAAAGCATCACTGCTTGAGAAACCGAATTAATCGTTCTTGAATAACCAAATAATGGAGAATTTGCAGTCTTAATAATATTAGCCGTCAAAAGAGGATCCGTTTCAATAATACTTGCTATCTCTCTTACACTCACATCCTCACGCAAACAAGCCTTTTGTAACTCCGATATCGTCTGTGGTAAAGGCGGCAAAGAATCAATTTCAGAAATTATCAAATCTTTCATTATCATTATCTTGCGTTAAAATAATCTTTACAAAATAATAACATAAAGTCCCTAAACCAAACAAATCTTTTAAAGGTATTTTGTTATAATGTGGCATTTATAAATTATCACAAGGAATCTAAATGCAATACATTGATGACACCCTTGCAGGAAAACGCATCTTAATCACAGGCGGTGCTGGATTTATTGGATCTAATCTTGCACTTTATTTCCAAAAATATCATCCCCAATCTCAAGTGGTGGTTTTTGATTGTTTTAGAAATGGGGAAACTTTTGAAAATGGAAATCCAAAATCGCTAGGACATTTTAAAAATCTCCTAGAATTTAAGGGCGAAGTCATCGCAGGAGACATTAATAACAAAGACGATTTGCAAAGATTAGAAGATAGAAATTTTGATTATATTTTTCATCAAGCAGCCATTTCAGATACTACCGTGCTTAATCAAGAGCTTATTTTGCGTAGCAATCTCAATGCCTTTAAGGATTTGCTAGATTTGAGCATAAGAAGTGGTGCAAAAATGATTTATGCTTCAAGTGCGGGAGTTTATGGCAATACCCCTGCACCAAATAGCATTGGCAATGGTGAGATTCCAGAGAACGCTTATGGATTTTCTAAATTAATGATGGATCATCTAGCTTCCAAATATTTACAAGAAAATCCTAGTTTGCATATCGTTGGATTGCGATATTTTAATGTCTATGGCGAAAATGAATTTTACAAAGGTAAAACGGCTTCTATGATTCTACAACTTGGCTTACAAGCACTCCAAAATAAAAAAGTAAGACTCTTTAAAATGGGAGAGCAAAAACGCGATTTTGTTTATATTCAAGATGTTATTCAAGCTAATGTAAAAGCTATTAATGCCAAAAAAAGCGGCGTTTATAATGTAGGCAGCGGAAAATCAAGAAGCTATAACGATATTGTGGCTTGTTTGAAAAAAGAATTAGGAGAATTTGAAGTAGAATATTTTGACAATCCTTATTCCTTTTTCCAAACACACACTGAAGCTAATATCGTGCTAACAAAAGAGTTTTTAGGCTACGAACCTAGATTTTCTTTAGAAATTGGCATCAAAAACTATCTTGATCAAATCAAAGCTATTCACGCTAAAGGCTATTAATTGAAACCCAATATTTTAGTCATTGGGGATTTGATTTTAGATCATTATATTTGGGGCAAATGCGAAAGAATCTCCCCAGAAGCTCCTGTGCAGGTGATTGAAGTTGCTAAAGAAACACTCAATCTAGGAGGTGCTTGCAATGTAGCAAACAACCTCATCGCTCTAGATTGCAATGTGTTTATCTGTGGAATGGCAGGTGCTGACAAGGCAGGAGAAGATCTCAAAAACAAGCTAGAATCACTTCACATTAACACCCAAGGAATCCACTATAGCAAAAATAGACCCACCACGCAAAAATCCCGAATCATTGCTTCGCATCAACAAGTTGTGCGTGTAGATAGAGAAGATAAAAGCCCAATTGACAAAGAAGCAGAACAATTTATTTTAGAATCTGCCAAAAAATTAATTAAACATTCTAAAATTCATTGCATCGTTTTGTCTGATTATCAAAAAGGTGTTTTAAGTCAAAATCTCACTCAAAGTCTCATTCAACTTGCTTGTGATTCTAAGCTTAAGATTCTCGTTGATCCAAAAGGCAAAGATTACTCCAAATATCAAGGTGCCACTCTCTTAACTCCAAACAAAAAAGAAGCTACTGAAGCTACAGGAATCCAAATAAAAGATGATTCTTCACTACTCCTAGCTCTCCAAAAACTCAAAGAAATTTGCCACCTTGAATATTCGCTCATTACCTTAAGTGAAGATGGGATTGGGATCTTAAGAAATGGATTGCATAAAATCCCAACTATTGCTAAAGAAGTTTTTGATGTAACGGGTGCTGGAGACACCGTTATTGCAGCTTTAGCTTTTATGCTTGCCCAAGAAGAAGATATTCTCTCTAGTCTTCACTTTGCCAATGCCGCAGCAGCTGTAGTAGTAGGCAAAGTCGGATCGGCAACAGCTAATAAACAAGAAATTTTAAATTACCTTAGAGACAACCATCTCTTAGATTCTCTCTCCAAAGAAATTCCAAAAATCTTGAATACTAGTATAATTGATTCTAAATTTTTGCCACATTTGCAAAGAATCTCACAAAAACAAAAGCCAAGGAATCTCCACTCTAAATTTATCAAACCCGATGATTTTGCGTTATTTTTAGATTTTTTACAAACCTTAAAATCGCAAGATTTTAAAACTATTTTTACCAATGGCTGTTTTGATATTTTGCATTTTGGACACATTAGCTATCTCAATAAAGCGCGTGAATTAGGGGATTTGCTTATTGTTGGATTGAATAGTGATTCTTCTATCAAACGCTTAAAAGGTAATGAACGCCCAATCAATTCTCAAGAGGATAGAGCAGCACTCCTTTGTGCCTTAGAATGCGTAGATTTTGTTATTATCTTTGATGAAGATACGCCACTTAATCTCATTAGCCAAATTAAACCTGATATTTTAGTTAAAGGTGCAGATTATGCCAATAAAAAAATAGCTGGGAGTGATCTTGTTAAGGAAGTGCGACTAATTGAGTTTGTAGAAGGCAAAAGCACTAGTGCAACAATAAAAAAAATCAAAAAGGAATAAAAATGCAAGCACATATTTTAAATGAAATCCAATCTCACTTGCAAACCGCTCAAAAAATGTCAAGCCTTGTTGATTCTATTCAAGAAGCCGCTAATCTTGCTATTACAACACTTCAAAATGGGGGCAAGATTCTTATTTGTGGTAATGGCGGAAGTGCGGCTGATTCTCAACATATTGCAGCTGAACTTACAGGACGCTACAAAAGAGAAAGAAAAGGCTTAAGTGCTATAGCCCTAACAACAGACACAAGTGCTTTAACTGCTATTGGAAATGACTATGGTTATGATTTTGTTTTTTCTAGGCAATTTGAAGCACTTGCTAAAAAAGGCGACTTGCTATGGGGAATCTCTACAAGTGGTAATAGCATCAATGTCTTAAATGCGATGCGAAGTGCCAGAGAAATGGAATGCAAGATTCTAGGATTTAGCGGCAAAGATGGTGGAGAAATGAAAAAATGGTGCGATCTCTTACTGCTTTCTCCCAGTGATGATACGCCAAGGATTCAAGAAATGCATCTTTTAATGGCTCATATTATTTGTGATTTAATTGAAAAAATGACAATGAAGGCTTAAATTTGTTTTTTCAAAAAACCATAGAATCTTGCCACACAATGCAGGTTAATCTGACTAACGAAATGTTAAAAATCCTCCAAACAAGTGGGATTGCCGCAAATCTCGCTGACTTGACACTAGATAAAAATGGAATCTATTTCTCACTTCCTAATCAAACTACCACAAAAGTGATGCTTTACCAAGCCAAGATTCAAGAATCACTTTTTCGCACTCAAGGAGAACCACTCGTGCATCTAAGCGCCTGCGATGAAAGTCTTAAGAATTACGATAATGCTGATTTTTTAGCCATTATCCGCACTGATATGCAATTTTTTTTAAGCATTTACTCCCATAAGATTCAAACCAAAATTTTTAATCAAAAGCCTCTTAATCTCTGCCCACACTGCCACAATCTACTTCATCATTCCTATCAAGATAATTTACAACTTTTCTTTGAAAAATAGACTTCATTGATACCTATCTAAATCTAAGTTTTTTATACCATTTTCACCACATACGCGACATTTTAAATTGCGTTTAATATTGATTTTACGAAATTCCATATCCCGCACATCACAAGTTAAAAATTGATCAAAAAGTGGCTTACCAACTCCTGTAATGATTTTTATCACTTCATTAGCTTCAATACAACCAAAAAGCCCAGCAACTGCACCTAAGATTCCTACACTTGCACCCGTTGGAACTTCTCCTTGTGGAGGAGAATCAAACAAACACGCATAACAAGCACTTTCTTTTGGCTTTATACTCATAGCTTGCCCACAAAAATGCAAAGTACTTGCCCTTACTAAAATTTTACCTCCAAGCACACAAGCATCATTAACCAAAAACTTTGAAGCAAAAGCGTCTGTGGATTCTACAATAATGTCATAATCTTTAATAATTCCCAAAATATTACTCACATTTAACCGCTCTTTGTAAATGTTAATTTTAATTTCAGGATTAAGTGATTCTAGCTTTTCTTTAGCCGAAAGCGCCTTATTTTTCTCTAAATCCTTTGTTGTATGCAAAATTTGCCTTTGAAGATTGCTTAAATCCACATTATCACCATCACAGATTCCAATCTCGCCAACTCCAGCAGCAGCCAAATAAAATAAAACCGGAGAACCAAGCCCACCAGCACCCACTACAAGCACTTTAGCGTTTTTTAGCTTTTGTTGTCCTGCTTCTCCAACTCCACTTAATAAAATATTGCGATTATATCGCTCTAGTTCTTCTTGAGTAAATGACATAATAATCCTTTTATCTAAAAACCCAATTCTATTAAATCACCTTTGTTGCCTAAAATTTACGCTCAAAATTGTATCGTTTTAAACTTAATATCCCTATGTTTTAATTTTATTCTAAAGAATAAAAGATTATTATTTCAATATATGAATAAATATTCATATATTCATACTTATTAATTCTATGTTTTAATAAAATCCCCCAAGGATAATAAAAGAAAACCAAGGAAATAAATGCAAGAACTTGATTCAAAACGCCTTTTAAATATCTCAAAAAAGCTCCCTAAAGAGGAATTGCTTTATGAATTAGCCGAATTTTTTAAAATTTTTGGTGATTCCTCACGCATTCGAATCCTTTCTCTGCTTCAGCAAGAAAAACTTTGTGTGGGAGAGATTTCAGAGCTTTTAAACCTTTCTCCATCCGCTGTCTCTCACCAACTTAGAATCCTACGCCAAGCAAGACTTGTGCGGTATAAAAAAATCGGTAAAGAAGTGTTTTATGAACTTGATGATGACCATATTGAAAAAATCTTTGAACAAGGTCTAGAACATATTCAAGAAATGTAATAAGGAGAAAACAATGGCAAATTGCTGCAACACTTGCACAAATACCCAAAATACGATTCATAAAAAAAGTGATTTTCAAAATAAACTAGCCCAAAGTCTTTTTTATTTTAGCATTATCCTTTATCTTATTGCACTTAGTGGAGATTTTGGAATCTTTAATTTTCATCTTAATGCCTCCATACTTTATGGCTTTTATCTTTTTTGCTATTTTGCTTTAGGCTATGGAATCTTAAAAAAAGCATTGATTGGATTTTATAAACGTGAATTTTTTAATGAAAATAGCCTTATGGCACTTGCAAGCATTGGTGCTTGGGCAATCGCTCAAGGAGCCGAAGCCGTAGCAATCTTGCTTTTTTATCGCATCGGAGAAGCCCTAGAAGATTTAGTTGTCGAAAAATCTAAAAAATCCATTCGCACCCTTGCTTCTATCAAAATAGAACAAGCGCATTTATTTAAAAATGAAAATATTGAAAATATTGATCCAAAAAACATTCAAGAAGGCGATATTTTAGTAATTTTTGCTGGGGAAAGAATCCCCGCGGATGGAATCATTATAAAAGGCGAGGGCAGCGTTGATAATTCTGCACTTAATGGAGAATCTTTGCCACAAAATGTAAAAGTGGGCGATTCTCTTTTTTCTGGTAGCATTAATCTTGATTCTATTTTGCATTTAAAAGCCACTAAAAGCTATGAAAATTCAACCTTTAGCAAAATTATCAAGCTTATCGAAGAAGGCAGTGCACAAAAAAGCAGAAGTGAAGAATTTATCACAAAATTCGCACGCTACTACACCCCTATTGTAACACTTTTAGCCTTTAGCATTATTCTTTTCCCTACACTCTATTTTTGGGCTTTTGGTCAAATGGAATTAATAGAAACACTTAAAATTTGGCTTTATCGAGGCATCATTTTTTTAGTTGTTTCTTGCCCTTGTGCTTTGGTAATCTCTATCCCATTAACCTTTTTTGCTTCACTTGGTAAAGCTTCAAAAGAAGGAATTTTAATCAAAGGCTCTAGCTATATTGAAGCCCTAAAAGATGCAAATGCCATTATTTTTGACAAAACAGGAACTCTAACAGAGGGCAAACTAATCATTAAAAAAATTAATGCTTATAAAAATTATGATGAAAAATTTATATTAAAAATTGCTCAATTGCTCGAATCTCACTCTAATCATCCTATTGCAAAAGCTATTATAAATTACAATAATGAAATAAACTTGCAAGAAGATTTAAAAAAGCTTAGCAACCTCAAAGAAAGCTCTGGAGGCGGAGTGAGTGCAATGCTTGAAAATAAAATCATTGCTTTAGGGAATGCTCGTTTTATTCAATCCCTAACCAAACAAAATCTCCCAAAAGATTCTAGTTTAAAATGCCAAATTTTCATTGCCTATGATGGAGAAACCATTGGAGATATTATCTTAGAAGACGCCATAAAAAAAGAGGCTAAAGAAGTTATAGAAAAACTAAAAGAAGAGCATTTAGAAGAAATTTATATCCTAAGCGGGGATAAAGAAAGTGTCGTTCAAGAAATCGCTCAAAACCTAGGAATCAAACATTTTTTTGCTTCGCTTTTACCAAATGATAAAGTTAATCACCTAAAAGCAATTCTACAAACCCAAAACCAAAAGAATAAAAAGGTTATTTTTGTGGGAGATGGAATCAACGATGCACCTTCTCTTGCACTTTGTGATATTGGTATTGCAATGGGAAAAACCGGAAGTGATGTCGCGCTAGAGGGAGCAGATATTGTTATTATGAATGATGATTTAAGAAAAATTCCAAAAGTCTTGCAAATCGCCAAAAAAACAAGGCAAATCTTGTGGCAGAACATTTTCTTAGCTTTGGGTGTTAAAATAGGAATTATGATTCTTGGTGCCTTTGGCGCCACAAATCTATGGATAGCTCTTTTTGGCGATGTGGGAGTCGCACTTTTAGCTTTACTAAATGCTATTAGAGCTATTCGCTAAGTAAGGCTAATCTTGCCTTACAAGCTTAAAAAAATTCATTAAAACTTAACATTTTTTAGTAAAATTTCTTCATACTTTTTTGTAACAATTCCATAAAACATTTTAAAGGAATTGCAATGAAAGTAGTCTTTGAAAAAGATGAGGAAAATGTCAATTTAAAAAACATATTTATCCTTAGCATAAAAAGTTATATTAAGGTTTTATATCAACAAGGAATGAGCAAAACAGAAATTAAACAAAAAATTTATCTTGAATCTAAAGATTTCAATCATCATCACGATTTAATCCTTGCTAATTACAAGAGCTTTAATTAAGTTTTGTATCAAAATTTTTTGCTAGAATTGCACACCAAAGCCAAACAATAAAGGAGGGCAAAATGTGTTACAGATTTTCTATCAAACCAACACTAAAAGCCCTCAAAACTATTTTCAACATTATGGCACTACAAACTCTCTATTAATTATATCATTTACTTTATCTTATCATTTCAATTAGCACATATTCTTTTAGGAGGAACTCGTGAAATTAGGCTGGTTTTATGTGATTCTTGGTGGAATCATCGAGGTATTTTGGGTGAGTGGATTAAAATATTCAACAAGTTTTTTAGAATATTTTTTCACCGCTTTTGGAATTTGTTGTTCATTTATGCTAATGATTCTAGCCACAAAAAGAGTTGAGGTAAGTATTGCTTATGCTGTGTTTGTAGGAATTGGTGCTGCTGGAGTTGCACTTAATGAAATTCTTATTTTTAATGCCCCAACAAATCCCTTGCAGCTTACTTTAATCGTTCTTTTAATCCTAAGTGTTATAGGTTTAAAACTTGTAAGCAAAGAGAGTGATAAACAAGACATAAAAGCCATTGAAGAAATCTCTAAAGATTTAGGAATTAATGAATTAAACAATCAACTTGAAACGCTCAATTCAAAGGATATAAAATGAGTTGGGTATTTTTGATTTTAGCTGGAATTGCAGAGATTTTTGGGGTGATTTGTTTAAAAAATTTTGCACTTAAGGGTAAAAAAATCTATCTATTGGGAATCATTCTTTTATTTATTCTTAGTTTAAGCCTTTTATCTTTGGGACTAAGAGAGATTCCAATGAGTATTGCCTATGCCATTTGGACAGGCATTGGGACAGCTGGTGGAGTGCTTGTGGGGATTTTTCTATACAACGAATCAAAAAGTTTTTTAAAGCTTTTCTTTGTTACTTGTATTGTGGTTTGTAGCGTTGGACTTAAGGCTTTTTCATAAAATCTTTATGCAAGATTCTTCTTGCAAATTTAATTCTCATTATTTTGTGAATTTACTTCTGTTGCTCCTTGGATTTCTTGTTTAGCGTCTTGTGTTTCAAAAGGCGGTCCCTTTTGGATTATTTGTGTTAAATTTGCTGCTTTTTGTGGATTCATTTTAGCTAAAATCTTGCTCATTACCTTTGTATCTAACGAAAACAATATCATTGCTGCTTCAGATTCTGGGAGATTTTCCAAAATTGCAGCCGATTTAGAATCTTTCATACCCGCATAAGTTGTGCCAATTTTGCTTTGTGTGGTGTTTTTAATCTCTGCTAAAATCTCTTCATTTTTCTCTAAAAGCTTCTTAATAGCTTCTTCTCTTTGCTCCAATTCCTTTTTATCAGCCGCCAAAGCTGCTTCTCTTTTTTTTAAATCCGCGTCCTTTTGATCCAAGACATTTTGAGTGGCACTCTGCAAAGCTTGTAAGGCTTGTTGTTGCTCATCAATCTTTTCAATCTCACGCAAAATCTCTGCTTTTCTTTGTTCAAAAATAATGTTACAATCAACAATTCCGCTTCCTTCTACACTCCACAAAAAACTTGTTAAACAAAAGCTAAAAAACGCTATTTTTTTCATTTTTGCTCCTTATGGTTAGCATAAAGCATCACAGAAATTTCATCCAAATCCTTGCTTTCTTGCTTTTTTGCTTTTTCTAAATTCTTTTTAATTTCTAATCCATCTAAATATTTTGCTTTTTCATATTCTATATTTTGAGCTTTAAAATAATCTTGCAATTCTTGCTTTTGTCTTTTAAGCAAGGCTAATTCACCCATTTTAGAATCAATAGTTTGGCGGTATTCATTTTTATGATGAACAAAAGTCAAAAAGGCTTGATAAACTCCGCTTTTTGGCTCTTCTAAAGTTGCAAATTCTCTCACTAAAGCATCAATTTCAGCTTGTTTGGCTTGGATTTGTTGTGCATTTTTTTGTAGCATCAATTCAGCTTCATCCACTTTTTTTTTGCGTAAAATCACAAGCTGTGTGAATTTTGTTTTCATCGAAAAATTGTATCATTCCTATCAGGGCTAGTTGAAATCATACTAAACTTTACCCCAATAAACTTCTCTAACTCCAAAATATATTCTTGTGCTGCTTGTGGCAACTTATCAAATTCTTTAATTCCAGCGGTTTTATCCCAACCTTTAAAGGTTTTATAAATCGGCTTTATACCTTCAAAGTCAAAAGGAAAAGTTTCTAAGATCTTGCCATTTTTATCTTGATATTGAGTGCAGACTTTCACTTCATTAAAACCATCTAACACATCAAGCTTCATCATCGCTAACTCGCTAACACCATTTAAACGACAAGCATATTTTACAGCCACTGCATCAAGCCAACCGCATCTTCTAGCGCGTCCTGTGGTTACGCCAAACTCTCCTCCTTTTTGGCGTAAAAGCTCGCCAATTTCTCCCTCTTCTTCTGTTACAAAAGGTCCATTCCCCACTCTTGTGCAATAAGCCTTAGTGATTCCAATCACATTGCCTAATTCTCTAGGAGAGATTCCACTTCCACTACACGCACCTGAAGCTGTTGTTGTAGAACTTGTAACAAAAGGATAAGTCCCATGATCAATATCAAGCATACTCCCTTGTGCACCCTCACAGAGAATTTTTTCACCCCTATCCATAGCTGCCCATAATAAACTCGTTGTATCTACCACAAAAGGAAGTAACGCTTCTGCATAAGAATCAAATTTTGCTTTGAGAAATTCTTTGCTAGGAATCTCTCCACCTAAATTAATAATATCCTTTTCTTCCATTAATTCTAAGACTTTTTCGCACAAAGTTTGCGTGTCTTTTAACTCTCCGATTCTAAAGCCTTTACGCGCAACTTTATCGGTATAAGCAGGTCCTATCCCTTTGCCCGTAGTGCCAATAGCCTTTTTAGCTTTTTTTTCATTTAATTTATCTAAAAATTCGTGATAAGATAGTATCAAATGGGCTTTGTTGCTAATAAATAATCTACCCTCTAAATTTTGGAATTGTTGCATTTCTTCTAGCAATGCACTTGGACTAATCACAACGCCATTACCAATAATATTTTTACATTGAGGATAGAGAATTCCTGATGGAATTAGGTGTAAGGCGTATTTTTTACCATTAACAACGATTGTATGTCCTGCATTATGTCCGCCTTGATAGCGCACAACATAATCATAATTTTGGGCAAGTAAATCCACCATTTTACCTTTGCCCTCATCGCCCCATTGAATCCCAACAATTAAATCTGCTTTTGTCCTCATTTCTTCTCCTTAATTAAATGCAAAATTACACAATCTGTATAAATCCCAAATCCACAAGCCCTTTGCTCTAAAATCTCATAATCTCCGCCTAAAATCATTGTTTGATTCTCTAAAAAAAAGCGGAAAAGCATTCCTTTATAATACGACATTGGCGAATAAAAAAGTGGTGCAAGAATCATATTTTCATAATCAACATTTTGAGCTAAATTTAAAAGAATTTCTAATTCTTTTTTTAAAGATTCTGGAGCTTTTATCAAAAGAGTTTTAAGCGAATCCTTATCCTGCACTTCCAAAAGTTCTGCTAAAAATTCATTAGTGCCTTGGATAGCACCTACATCATTTTTTTCAAAAACTTCCAAAGATAATCCAAACTCCTTTGCACAAATCTCTGGAATCTTCACATTAGATAATTGTAAAAAAGGCTTAATATTTATACTCTTTAGAATCTTAAGTGACATTTGTATAAAGGGTAAAATATCGCATTTTTCTAAATTTTCTACACCAATTTGGTGAATTTCTTTTGTAGGGTAAGTAAAAATAGGCTGGATATAAAACCATTTCTTTTTTGTATTATTTTCTTTTAAATGGGGCGCTAAAAGCCTAATAGTATCAATAGTAGAATCACTTCTTAGCGTGATTTGGTGATTAAAGGGATTGCTAATCCTTACAAACTCTCTACTTTGCATATCTCTTTGATATTGCAAATAAGAAAAGGTTGGGGTTAAAATCTCTTCATAATCATTTTGATAAAGTATCTCGCTGACAAGATTTTCAAAATCCCTTTTAATCTTTGCACTTTTGCCAAAATAAAGCTTCGAATCTTGCGGTATTTCGTGGCTTAAAATCAAACATTATCCTTAAAAATTCTCTCTAAAAATTGCATTATAACATAGTTTTTTATATTTATTTGATTAAAGGGCAAAAACACGACACTTATGATAAAATTCATTTCACAATAAATGGAGGAAAAAATGGCTTTTAAAATCAACACTCTAGTTTCTCTAACTCCAAAAGAACCACAAAAACCCCAAACTACAAATCCCCCAAAACCACAAGAGAATCAACAAACCTCAACGCAAAATTCTAATCCCATTAAAAAACCTCTTGGAAATTTAGATTCTACTCTCCCACAAAGCTCTAATAGTGCTTTTAGTTCTCTTTTTCTCTCTCAAAAAGATTGGTTACAAAAAGAATTTGGAATCACCGATGAAACAATCAAAGATTTGCTTGAAGAAAGCCAACAAGAAAACTATCTTGCTGATTTCTTATGGAAATTCCAAAAACTCTAATAAAGTTTATCAAGCTCCACAAAATTTCCCTAAAACTTAAAAATTTCTTATTGTTAAAATGCTATAATTCAACTTTATCTAAAAAGGCACTCTATGAAAAAACAATTAAATATCGGAATCATCGGACTAGGCGTTGTTGGAAGCAGTGTTGCAAAAATTTTAAAAGAAAATCAAGATCTCATTGCAGCAAGGGCAGGTTGTCAAATTGTCATTAAAAAAGGTGTAGTGAAGAATCTCTCAAAAAGTCGAGAAATTTTTGATTTTCCTATCACAAATGAGGCAGAAAGTATTTTAGAAGATCCTGAAATTGATATTATTGTAGAGTTAGCAGGGGGCATTCAAGAGCCTTTTAAGATTGCTAAAAAAGCACTTTATCACTCCAAAGCCTTTATTACTGCCAATAAAGCGATGTTAGCCTATCACCGCTATGATCTACAAAAAATTGCTGGGGACTTGCCAATTGGTTTTGAAGCAAGTGTAGCAGGTGGGATTCCTATTATCAAAGCCTTGCGAGATGGACTTGGAGCTAATCATATCTTAAGTATTTGTGGAATCATCAATGGGACTTGTAATTACATTTTAACACAAATGAAAGAACAAAATATTAGTTTTGAAGAAGCTTTAAAAGAAGCTCAAAAACTTGGTTATGCAGAAAGTGATCCAAGTTTTGATATTGGGGGCTTTGATGCCGCACACAAACTTTTGATTCTAGCAAGTATTGCTTATGGAATCGATGCTAAGCCTGAAGATATTTTAATTGAAGGAATCACGCAAATTACACAAGAAGACATAGATTTTGCAAAAGAATTTGGATATAACCTTAAGCTTTTAGGAATCGCCAAAAAAGACAAAGAAAGCATAGAGCTTCGAATCCATCCTACTTTATTACCACAAAATGCAATGATTGGTAAAGTTGATGGGGTGATGAATGCTATTAGTGTGGTAGGCGATAATGTGGGTGAAACACTCTTTTATGGTGCAGGTGCTGGAGGAAATGCAACTGCTAGTGCTGTTATTTCAGATATTATTGAAATTGCTCGCACCAAAAGCTCTCCAATGCTTGGCTTTAAAACCTCTATTGAAAAAAATCTCACACTCAAACCCATAGCAGAGATTCAAAGTGCTTATTATTTGCGAATCATTGTCCTTGATAAACCTGGAGTTTTAGCTCAAATCACAACAATTCTAGGACAACAAGAAATCTCTATTGATACCTTCTTGCAACGCAAAGCTAAAAATAAAAATCATTCTACTTTATTGCTTTCTACTCACACTTGCCTTGAATCAAAAATTCAAATTGCCATAGAAAAAATCAATAATCTAGAAATCACACAGGAAAAGCCTGTGATGATACGGATTGAGAAAGACTAATGAACACCACTCAAAAGGGAAAAGAAGCTGAATCTTTTGCCTGTGAGTATCTCAAAAATCAAAACTTTGAAATCTTAAAACAAAACTTTTTCACACCCTTTGGGGAAATTGACATTATTGCTAAAAAAGAGGGGATTTTATTCTTTATAGAAGTTAAAAGTGGAATTGGTTTTGAACCTGTATTTAATATCACCAAAACTAAACTAACGCGTTTAATTAAAAGCATTGAAGTGTATTTAAAAGCAGAAAAAAATAAAGATTCTTACTGCCTTAGCGCGATTATTCTCTCCAAGGAAACTGCAAAAGATTCTACTTTTAAAATTCAATGGATTGAGAATCTAACCCTTTTTATCTAGCGATTGTCAATTTTTTCTGGATATAAATCGTGGTTTAAAAGCCTAAATTCTGCTATTTCTGCATATTTAGTATTAGGGATTCCATAATTCACATAAGGATCTATGCTAATCCCTCCTCTTGGTGTGAATTTTCCCCAAACTTCAATATATTTTGGCTCCATAAGCTCCACTAAATCATCTAAAATCACATTCACACAATCTTCGTGAAAACCTCCGTGATTCCGAAAGCTAAAAAGATAAAGTTTTAATGATTTTGATTCCACCATTTTAAGATTAGGAATATAAGAAATATAAATTGTAGCAAAATCTGGCTGTCCTGTGATAGGGCAAAGACTTGTAAATTCTGGACAATTAAATTTTACAAAATAATCGCGTTTAGAATGTTTATTTTCAAAAGTTTCTAACACTTCTTTATTGTATTGAAAAATATAATTTGTTTGCTTTCCTAATTGCTTTAATTCCATATGCAACCTTTCAAATTTTATAGAATCTTTATTTTCATCACGCAATTTATTCTATTTTAAAGAGTTATCCAAGGAAGAGTTACCCAAGGAATGGATAACTTCTAAAAAATTAAAAAAATGGAAATTTAAGTGTCCCACTAATCACAAATGCATTAATCAAATCAATAAAAAATGCTCCTACCAAAGGAACAATAATAAATGCCATATGGCTTGGTCCATAGTGTTGAGTAACAGTTTGCATATTAACCATTGCTGTTGGAGTTGCACCTAATCCAAAACCACAATGCCCAGCTGCCAAAACAGCTGCATCATAATCTTTACCGCAATATCTAAAAGTAACAAAAACCGCATAAAATACCATAATTACTACTTGAATAAGTAAGATAACTAGCATTGGTAATGCTAAAGAAACAAGCTCCATAAGATTAATTGTCATTAAAGCAAACGCAAGGAATAAAGAAAGTGAAACATTTCCAAGCACTGCTACTTCTCGATCAAAAACTTGATGAATCTTTGTTGCTTGCAAAACATTTCGCAAAACTGCTCCTACAAGCAAACACCAAACAAAAGTTGGTAAAGTAAAAGAACTTCCTTGGAAGAATTTTGCCACTATCGTTCCTATAAGTAATGAAATTGCAATCAACGCTAATGATTCAACAAAAGAAGTTGCTGTGATTAAGCGTTCTTTTTCAGGCTTTTCAAAAGCAATTTCCACTTCATCTTGAGAATGATCATTAGGAAGCTTTAACTTGTATTTTTTTACCAAATAATGTGCCACAGGACCACCAATAATTCCACCTGCAATCAATCCAAAAGTCGCACAAGCCATCGCTACTTCTAGAGCAGCTGTAAAATTATAAGGTGAATTTTTAAATACTTCTGCCCAAGCAGCACCTGTGCCATGCCCACCACTCATTGTAATAGAACCACCTAAAAGCCCTATAAGTGGATTAACACCCATAACTTTGGCTGCAACAATTCCAGCAATATTTTGCAAAATCAAAAGTCCTACCACGATAAATAAAAATCCAAAGAGAATCTTTCCTCCTTTCTTAAAAGAAGCAAAGTCTGCACTTAAACCAATACTTGCATAAAAAGCTAACATTAAAGGATCTTTTAGAGAATTATCAAATTGAAATTTGATTCCACCATATTTTAAAAGTAGAAAAATAACAATTGCAACGATGATTCCCCCTACAACGGGTTCAGGAATATTATAATCTTGCAAAAATTTACTCCGCGAGATAATCCATCTTCCAAGTAACAACACTGCCACTAATGCTACTAAAGTCGCATAAAAATTCAACGAAATTTCCATAATAAACCTTATCTATACAAAATCAGTTAAATATTTTATTCAAAATAATATTATGCTTTTATAAATTAAAATAATATTAAATTTTTAAATCAAAAATTTAGATTTTTTTAAGAATTTCTTCTAAACAATCTATAACATAACAAACTTGCTCTTTTGTAATAATATAAGGAGGCATAAAATAAATTGTATTCCCTAAAGGTCGTAATAATAAACCTTTTTTCAATGCCATATTAAAAACTTCTAAACCCTTTCTTTGTCCATCAAATCCTACTAAATCAAAGGCGAAAACCATACCACAATACCTTAAATTTTTTACAAAAGCAAAGGATTCTAAAATTTGCATTTTTTCCCAAATAAATTGCGAGAGAATCTTATTTTTTACGATAACATTTTCTCTCTCAAAAAGATCTAATACAGCATTTGCACAAGCACAAGCAAGGGGATTACCAGTATAAGAATGGGAATGCAAAAAAGACTTATTTTCTTCATAAGGAGCATAAAAAAGCTCATAAATTTCATTTGTTGTTACTACCACTGACAATGGTAAATATCCTCCCGTAATGCCTTTACTCAAACATAAAAAATCTGGCACCACATCACATTGTTCATAAGCAAACATACTTCCACTTCGTCCAAAACCAACTGCAATCTCATCAAAAATCACATAAATACCATTTTCTTGACATAATGTAATCGCCTCTTTGATAAATTTACTAGAATACATATTCATATTCCCTGCACATTGAATCAAAGGCTCCAACACAAAAGCTATAATTTCATCTTTTTGATTTGTTAAAATTTCTTTTAATTCTTTTAAAGATTCTTCAAAATCTTCTCCAATAGGAGCTTTAATCTTTAAAGTTTGAAGCAAAATTGGCTGATAAACTTCTGTATAAATTCCCACATCTCCTACACTTAAAGCACCAATAGTTTCGCCGTGATAAGCATTTTGCAAACATAAAAATTTATTTTTTGTTTTACCTTTTATCGCTTGAGCGTGAAATGCCATTTTTAAGGCTACTTCAATCACACTAGAACCATTATCTGCATAAAAACACTTACTCAATTTAGAATCCAAAAGTTTAACCAAACGATTTGATAAATCTATAATAGGTTTATGTGTGAATCCAGAAAAAATAATATGTTCTAAATTTTCTAATTGTTCTTTTATTTTTTGATTAATGTAAGGATTACAATGTCCAAAAAGATTAACCCACCAACTTGAAATACAATCTAAATATTGATTGCCATCAAAATCATACAAATACACACCTTTTGCAGATTGAATGGGGATTAGGGGAATATTTTTTTCGTGATCTTGCATTTGTGTGCAAGGATGCCAAATGTGTTTTAAGTCTTGTTGTATAAGTGTTTGAGAATCCATAAAATACCTTTAGATTTTTTGGTATTTTACCGTAAATTCTAAAGGTATGAAAAAGTTTAAAATTAGTAAGCTCTAGGCATACAATTCCACTCAATTTCTTTTGCAGTGAGTTGCCCATCTTTTGGTAATCCTGTTGCAGGATTGATTGCTTGAGCATTATTAGCACTATAAGCATTATATCCACCATAAGGAACCGCTTCAACTTTGACATATTTACCTGGAGTTAAATCCTTAAAACTTCCATAGATATCTTGTCCAAATGGACCACAATCATCACCTTTAATTTCTGTATAAGGTAAAACTTTAATCACTAATTGCCCACCCGGTCCTGCTAAAGTAATGGTTTTATTTTTATCATCTACAGCTGAAATTTGTCCTTGCACATCAAAATCAAAATCTGCCATAGCTGCAGTTGAAAATAATGCCGCTAAAGTTAAAGCTCCGAATAATTTTAAAGTTTTCATTTTTTCTCCTTTGAAAATGAGTTTTTAAATTTTAGATTCAAGTTTCCTTTCATCTGTGAGTAGAATTATAAAATTCATTTATCAAGAAAATGTGAAGATATTGCCAAATTTATATGAAGAGTTAAAATTAAAAATAAACTTAATAATTAAAGAAAAGAATAAAAAAATTAAATGATTTTTTGTTCTTTTCTTTGAAATAAACGAATAATATTAGGTATATGTTTATAAAAAATTATAAACATAATTAAAAGAATAGGTGCATGTGTATGAATGTATGGAATTTCTGGATGTATAACAAAAGTCATTAATCCACCAAATAAAACACCAATTAAAGAAGCTAAAGAAGAAATTTTTAAAACTTTTCCAACCAATCCCCAAACTACTAAGCCTAAAATTGCTTCTATGGGTAAAAATACTGCGACAACTCCTACTCCTGTAGCTACTCCCTTACCTCCTTCAAACTTCAAAAAAGGACTAAAGCAATGCCCAACCACTGCTAAAAAAGCTATCATCCATTGAGCTTCATAAGTAAGATTAAATATTTTTGCTATTAAAATAACTAAAATTCCTTTAAAAGCATCACTTACCATTGTGAGAATCGCTACTTTTTTTGCAATTTTTGGATTTGTTTCTTTTAAAACTCTTAAAACATTTGTTGCACCAATACTGCCACTTCCAGTTTCTCGGATATTAACACCACCAAAAATTTTGCCATAAATTAGCCCAAATGGGATTCCACCCACTAAATAAGCTAATAAATAAAAAAAACCATTAAGACTTGTAAAAAAATCAATTATTCCTGCTATTATCACCATTTTAAAACCTTAAACATCTAAATGTTTAACATCTTTTGCGTGTGCTTGGATATATTCACGCCTTGGCTCTACCTCATCACCCATAAAAAGAGAAAAGACTTCACTTGCTTCTTCAATATCTTTAATTTCTACACGAATCAAACGACGATTTTCTGGTGTCATTGTCGTTTCCCAAAGTTGTTCTGGATTCATTTCTCCCAAACCTTTATATCTTTGGATATCCGCACCTTTTTTGCTACTTTCTTCTATTTTTTCTAGCATCTCTACAGGATCACTGCCATTTAAAAATCCTAAATCCCTTTCTTTTAATTTACTAAATACAAAATGGGCTTCTTCAAAGAGTGGATGAGTGAATAAATCTTCATCAATTTTAATATCTACTAATCCAGAATCCGTTTGGACATAAAGATGAATTCTTTGCTCTTCAATCATTTCATTTAAAATATTAAAATTCAAGTTTTGAATCTTCTCCTTAATTTTTGCATATAAATCTTGATTTTGCATACCAATTAAATCTGGATTCTCAATCAAATAACGCACAATTTCAATGAGTTGGAATCGCTTTTCTAATTCATTTAAAGTAGAGCGATAATGAGCCACAATTTTAAAAAATTCCATTAAATCTTTTGTCCCAATGCCTTGAAATTCAAAATTTTCAATTCCATTTTCGATTAAATATTCACTCAAAGCCTTTTCATCTTTAAGATAAATTTCTTTTTTTCCTTTTTTAAAGCGATAGAGTGGGGGCTGTGCAATATATAAATAACCTGATTCAATAATGCCACGCAAATAGCGAAAGAAAAAAGTCATTAAAAGCGTTTGAATATGGCTACCATCTACATCCGCATCTGTCATAATAATAATTTTGTTATAGCGAATTTTAGTAATATCAAAATCTTCTCCGATTCCACAACCAAGGGCGGTGATAAGATTTTTAATTTCTTCGCTTTTTAAAATCTTATCCAAGCGACTTTTTTCAACATTTAAAATTTTACCCCTTAAAGGCAAAATAGCTTGATAAACTCTATCACGCCCTTGTTTAGCACTACCTCCAGCTGAATCACCCTCTACAAGATAAATTTCTGAAATGCTTGGATCTTTGCTTTGACAATCAGCAAGCTTACCAGGTAATGTTCCAACACTAAAAGTTTCTTTTTTGCGTGTTAATTCCCGTGCCTTTTTAGCTGCTTCTCTTCCTCTTGCTGCCAATAGAGCTTTTTGCATAATTGCTTTAGCTTCATTAGGATTTTCTTCAAAAAACTTAGCAAGTTTTTCATAAGTGAGTTTTTGGACAATTGGACGCACAAAAGCACTGCCTAATTTACCTTTTGTTTGTCCTTCAAATTGTGGATCAATAACTTTAACAGAAACAATGGCTACTAAGCCTTCTCTAATATCTTCTCCAGTAATTTTAGAATCTTTTTCTCTTGCATTAGCATTAGCTTCAATGTAATTTGTAATCACTCTAGTTAATCCCATTCTAAAACCTGACTCGTGCGTTCCCCCATCAATAGTCCGAATATTATTAACAAAGCTTAAAACTTTTTCTTCAAAACCCTCATTATAAGCTAAGGCGATTTGTATTTCTACATCGTTTTCAGTGCCTTCAAAATTGATAATTGTTGAGATTAATGGCTTCTTATTTAAATCATTCACAAATTGATTTAAACCGCCTTCAAAATGATAGATCTCATTAAATCCATCCCGTTCATCTTTAAAATGGATTGTAACTTGTTTATTTAAATAGGCAAGTTCTTTAAAACGCTTTGATAAGATTTCCCTTTGAAATTCTGTGATTTCAAAAATGCTATCATCTGGAATAAATTCAATAATTGTTCCATTATCCTTGCATTCTCCGATGATATTTAATTCATCTTGGGGAATCCCTTGGGCAAAATTTTGGCGATAAATTTTTCCATTTTTATGAATCGTCATTTGCAGAGATTTAGAGAGAGCATTAACAACAGAAATACCAACTCCATGCAAACCACCTGAGACTTTATAAGAATCTTGATCAAACTTTCCACCAGCGTGAAGCACGGTTAAAACAACGGTTGCAGCAGGAATATTTTCTGTAGGATGAATATCTACAGGGATTCCACGACCATTATCTTTAATAATCGCACTGCCTTGTTGTGTTAAAGTGATAGAAATTTCATTACAATACCCTGCCATAGCTTCATCAATAGAATTATCAACTACTTCATAAATTAAATGATGCAAACCATTTGTATTAGTATCACCAATATACATTCCTGGGCGTTTTCTAACGGCTTCTAAGCCTTTTAAAACTTTAATGCTGCTACCTGAATATTGTTTGTTTTCCATTCTTTTCCTTGATATTTATAAAAATTTTAAAGAATAATTGGCATAACGACTGTAGAAAAATTTCCACTTTTTAAAATAAAAGGTGCATTTTTTCCATTTAGTCCCCAAATAAAATCTGTTGTTTCAATTTGACTTAAAAAATCTAAAACATGTCGGGAGTTGATTCCAATTTCAATTTCTTCTGTGATAGGCAAGTTTATTTCAATTTGTGTTTGTGCTTCAGAATTATCTTGGCTTAAAGATTCAAAGAAAATTTCATTGGGTTTAAAAGTAATTTTAACATCATTAGTAACAGAATTAATAACTTTAATTCCTTCAATGATTTTTGTTTTTGGAATTGTTAATTCAGTTTGAATCTCTTTAGGTAAAATTTTCTCGTAATCTGGAAATTTTCCATTAATAAGATGAGAGAAAAAGACATAATTTTGAGATTTAATGACAATATTTTTTTCATTATAGAAAAGTTCAATGTGATCAAAAAATAACCTTTGGATTTCTGTGATTGCTTTTTTGGGGAAAATTAGAGCAAGATTATTTCCCGATGGATTTTCAAATTTAACCATTGCAAGGCGTTTAGTGTCTGTTGCAACAAAATTATAAGAATATTCTTTAATATCTAACAAAGCTCCATTAAGTTCTCGTTTTTGATTATTTGTATCAATAACAGGAAATATTTTTTTCATTGAATTAATGAGTTCTAAGGAATTAATTTCTAGTTTAGGTAAAGTTTCATATTCTGGGAAACTTGGAAATTCTTGTGCATTAAACATTGGGAGTTTAAAAGAGCTTTTGTTTTGTTTAATATGGAGATTTTCATTGTTTGTATAGAGATTAATCTCACCTTCTTTTAATCTTTTAATAATATCTAAAATTTGTTTTCCATTAACTGTGGCAATTCCTTGCTCATTAATTGTTAAAGAATTTGTGGTTGAACATAATCCCATTTCAAAATCAGTTGCTTTACAAATTAGTTGGTTTTCTCTTGTTTCTAAATAGATATGAGAAGTAATTTGACTAGAATCTTTTTTATCTAAGAAAGGTTGTAGAGCAGTAAAGATATTGTCTAAAACACTATTTTGAATGATGATGTTCATAAAATCTCCTTTTATAAAATAAAAATTTAGAAGTATTAGTAGGGGAGTTGAAAAGTTGAATAACTACTAAAGATTCCTAAATTATCGTTATTTTTAGTGTGAATATTTCGTGTATTTGTTTTCACATAATTTCACCATTTTATCAAAACTTTGTTTTAAAATAGATTATTTGATTTTGTTTTTTAATTCTTCAATAATAGTTTTAAAGTTTGGATTTTTGTTGATTTCTTCTTGAATACTTTTCATTGCTTTACTAACAGTGCTATGATCTTTCATATCAAAATAATCTGCCAAAGAAAGCATAGAATTTGGAGTAAGTGTGCGGGCTAAATAGATGACGATTTTTCTAGCTGTTACGATATTTTTGGAGCGACTTTTACTGCGAATCTCTGAAGGTTTGATATTATAATATTTTGCGACATTTTCTATGATTCTATCCATATTAATATTTTCTTTTGATTCTTTAATATATTCTTTGAGAATATCTCTTACAAAATCAATGGTTATTTCTTGGATATTAGTTACATTAATTGAAAAGTTAAGTTTAACCAAAACCCCTTCAATTTCGCGGATATTATCATTAATATTAGCCGCGATGAAATCAATGATTTTTGGACTTAAGTGAATCCCATCTAATTCACATTTGGCATTAATAATATTAATTTTTGTTTCTAATTCTGGAGGTTGAATGTCTGCTAAAAGCCCTGAAGTGAATCGCGTCTTTAATCGTTCTTCTAATCCATTCATATCTTTTGGTGGTCTATCAGAAGTAAGCACAATTTGTTTATTATTTTTTTTGAGTTCATTAAAGGTGTGAAAAAATTCTTCTTGGATTTGATTTTTACCACTTAAAAATTGAATATCATCAATAAGTAAATAATCACAAGCACGATATTTTTCTCGGAATCTATCCATAGTATTGTTGCGTATGTGAAGTAAATAATCATTTAAAAATTGCTCACTAGTTGTGTAAATAACGGATTTTCCAACATTAGCATTTGTGTTTCCAATGGCATTGAGTAAGTGCGTTTTGCCTAATCCAGTATTGCCATAAATTACTAAAGGATTATAAATTGTGCTTTGATTTTGAGCCACAGCTTTTGCGACATTAAAAGCAAAACTATTAGAGTTTCCAACAATAAAAGAATTAAAGGTTAAAGAAGGATTGAGATTAGTGGCATTTTGAATTTTTTTAATATTGTTTTTATTTTCTTTCTTTTTATTAGGATTAAAAACTTCAATAATAATTTCAGGCTTATAACCATTTTGATTTTCAAAAAGTTGAGCAATTTTACTAGAATATTTTGTTTTTATCCAACTTGCAATAATATTATTTGGGGCATTAAAAATGATTCTATCATCACGAGAATATTTTTCATTAAAACTAAGTTGAGTAATATAATTGTCAAATTCAAAAGGTGTAATTTCTCTTTTGAGTTGTAATAAAACAGGATGCAA